>JBCCZL010000725.1:0-4646 GCA_039187775.1 Myxococcota bacterium | reverse complement strand
CTCATGGTGGCGTGCGGGGACGCGGGGGGCGGCCCGAACGCAGGCGCCGACCTGACGCTCGAAGAGGTCAACGCCGAGTTTCCGTTCACGCCGAACGAGCCCATGCAGGTTCACTTCGTGTGCCTCGTGGCGAACTCGGGTCTCGAGTACGAGCTCCTGCTTCGGAGCAGCTCGAGCTTCTCCATCGCGGCCCGTCTCGACACGGGTGACGTGGCCTCGGCGACCGGGCGGTACAGCTATGAAAACGACGTCATCTCGCTCCGCACCGATCCGAACAACTTCATCTATCTCGATGAACGGACGACGACGATTACCCCGGCGCTCGGGATCGTGTACGCGTTTGCCAGCGAGAACATGCGCTGCGTCGCGGTCGGGCATGAACACAACGATGGCGCCATCGTCGGAGAGGGGTACCTATGCCCCGAGTTCAGCGAGGGCGCGGCGAGCAGCCAGGTGAACGCGTTCGAGTTTGATGTTGCGTTTCCGGGCTCGATCTTTCGCGACCGGAACCGTTGGGTCCTCGACAGGGGTCAGCCCTCGATTCAGCGGGGCTACGGGATCTACAGGCGCGTCGGGAACCGGTACTACGGCTACTTCGGCACGCAGTTCGACGACTACAACCTGGTGACGGGGACCTTCTCGCCAGGCGGCGAGGCCGTCGAGGTCGAGCAGCTGCCGGACGGGTCGCCTCCGTGCAGCCGCCGATAGACGATCGGAAGCTGTAGTCGTGTCGAGGCGAACCATGTACCCTCCCGACGACCGAATGCCAGCGGCGGAAACCATAGATCCGTGGCCGCAAATGAGCGACATCATCGCGGCCGTCGTTACGGGGCTCCATTCGGGCCGCTTCATCGAGGAGACCCTCGAGGCGCTGTGCGTGGCGGTAGGGGCGGCGTCGGCGTGGAGTACGCTCGAGCTCAGCGGCGATGGCCCGATGCACCGGTCGCGGACCACCAGCTTTCAAGGGGTGTCGCCCGCAGTGTTGGCGCAACACGTGACCGAGGTGCTGGGGCAAGTCGAGGGTGGACTTCGGGCCGTGGCCGGATCCGTTCCTTACGCGTCGAGCGGTTCGTTCATTGCGGTCCCGCTCTGGTCCGGGCCGGGTTCGTCGCGGTCGGGTCGCAAGCTCTTGGGCGCGATGTACATGGAGTTCCCCGGGACCCAGGGGTCGTCACCTGCCACCGTCGAGTTCGTGGAGGCTGTCGGGCTGCTGCTCGGGGGGGTGATTGCGCAGCAGTCGCTCATCGACTCGACCCGCGAGGACCTTCGCGTCGAGCGTGCGCGGGATACGCACGAGCACTACCTCGAACTCGATGAGCTGCTGGCGCCCGAGAGCATGGCGTCGATTCGCGAGGAAGCGCTTTCAGCGATTCGAGGGCGGGCGTCGGTGATGATCCTCGGCGAATCGGGGACGGGCAAGACGCAGCTTGCGACCTCGTTTGCGCGTGCGAGCGCCCAAGACCCGATCGTCCGCGCCACGCTCGGCCTGAGCGACGACTTGAACACGATCACGTCCGAGCTCTTCGGCCACGAACGCGGTTCGTTTTCCGGAGCGGTGTCGAAGCGAAAAGGACTGGTCGAGTACGCGGACGGGGGCACACTCATCCTCGACGAAGTGTTGAACCTGCAGCCCCACGCGCAGCAGCTCTTGCTCGACTTCACCCAGTTCGGGCACTACCGGCCGCTCGGGCATCAGGGCCGAGAACCGAAGAAAGCCGACGTCCGTCTAATCTCTGTGACCAACGGCGACATGAACGCTGCGATCGCCGACAAGCGATTCCGACAAGACCTCTACTATCGGCTTGCGATCGTGCCGCTAATCCTGCCGCCGCTACGAGACCGCCGACAGGACATTCCGAAGATTGCCGTGCGCTATCTCAACCGGACGGATGCTCACGGGGAGTGGGAGCTCGACGCAGGCGCGGTGGACGCGCTCACCGCCCCTCAACTCGGTTGGGACGGCAACATTCGGGAGCTCGAGGCGGTGATGGAGCGCGCACGGAACCGCGCACGCGCAAGCGGTAGCGACGAAACCGTCATCGAGCGTCGCCATTTGGCCTTGTTGGAGCACGAGCCGTCGGTGCCGCCCGAGGCAAGTCCCGATGAGCCTTCGGTGCGCGCAGGCTCACCCAAAGAAGCAATCGTCGAGAAGTGGGGTCAGCTTCGCCATGACAAGCGCGGGCTCGACTTGGTGGAGCGCCAGCTCATCGAGGAAACACTGGAGTTGACCGGTGGCATCGTATCGAGAGCCGCGCGAATCCTTGCTGTGCCCCGAACCGGGCTGATTAGTCGCATGGTGACGCTCGACGTCGACCCGGAGAAGTTCAAAGACTGACTGTGACCCCGTTGGAGTGGTAGGTTGGGGCGTCCAGCGGCATGCCTACATCTGACAGACGCGACAGTCTCATCGGCACGGATGTCGGCCCGTACCGGCTGGTGCGTAGGCTCGGTACCGGGGGGATGGCCGAGGCGTTCGAGGCGATCCGGCAAGGGCCAAGCGGCTTCATACAGCACGTATGCCTGAAGCTCGTCTTGCCGTCGTTCCAGCACAACCCCGATTTCATTCGGCTCTTCCAGCGAGAGGCTCGCCTTGCCGCACGGCTTCGACACCGAAACATCGTGGGGGTCATCGACTTTGGCGAGGCTGACGGCCGGCTGTACATGGCGCTCGAGCTGGTGGACGGGAGCGACCTTCGATTCTTGCTCGACCAGCAGCCGTCGCAGCGCATGTCGGTCGAGCACACGGCGCTCATTGGGGTCGAGTTGGCGGAGGCACTCGAGCACGCGCACGGCCGACGGTCGGGAAGCGGCCTTCACCCGACGGACGCGAAGGGGATCGTGCACCGCGACATCTCGCCGTCGAACGTGCTGATCAGCCGTCAGGGGGAGGTGCTGCTCACCGATTTCGGCGTCGCCAAAGCCATGAGTGGAGTATCCGGGGGGCCGAGCGCGGTGAAGGGCAAGGTCCCGTACATGTCGCCCGAGCAGCTTCGAGCGGAAGCGCCGGACGGCCGCGCCGATCTCTTTTCTCTCGGGGTGGTGCTCTTCGAGTGCCTGGCGGGCGGCCGGCCGTACCAGGGTGCGCACGACCCTGCGACCATCATGCTGATTTTGAAGGGAGAGCGTCTGGCGCTTCACAAAGCGGCCCCCGAAGCGCCGCCGCGCCTGTGCGAGGTCGTCGACAGCTTGCTCGAGCCGGACCCCTCGAACCGACCGCAGGGCGCCTCGGAAGTGCTCGAGCTGTTGGACGAGTACACGCCGTCGGCGCGAAGCCGGCGGTCGCTCGGGACGTTGGCAGCGGAAAGCCGACTCGAGGCCGACCGTCAGCGCGAGGAGGTCTCGGCCGTTGTTGCGGACGGCCCGACGGAGAACGCGGTTTTTTCCCGCAGCGAGAATCCACAGAGCGGGGCGGTGTTTGTCGCGCGGTCGGAGGATCCGTCTGCTGTGCGGGACGACCTCGACGCCGGCGATTCATCCGATTCATCGGGTGAGGGGCGCGCTTCGAGCCCCGCAATCCGTCAGCCGACCGGTCGGCGGACTCGGCGGTCGGCTCTGGGCGTGACGTTAGCGGTGGTTGGAGTCGTTGCCCTCGGCATTGCGCTACTGCGTCCGACCGGGGACGCGGTGCCGGCGGAGGCCGGTTCACCCGTGCAACCCGTTGCCGACCCAGGCGGGGCCGCCACGGAACCGAAAGTCCCGGCGGACGACGGTGCCGAGGACGCGGTCGCCGATGATCCCGAGACGCCTGCCGTCGCTGCACCCGAACCCTCCCAGCCCGACGCTGGCGCTTCCGATCCCGTTCGCGTGCGCGAGCCCGCGACATTGTCAGTCGTGGTGTTTCCGTGGGGGACGGTATGGGCCAACGGGAAGAAGCTCGGGGCGGCGCCGATCCGGAGCAAGCGGATGAAGCCGGGGCGCTACGAGATCAGCGTCGGGCAGGGAAGCCCGTCCCGGACGGTCACCGTGAGGCTCCGGCCTGGGAAGCACGAAACGGTGCGCTTCAACCTGAGCCAATGACCGCACGATGCGGTGCTCGAGAAGAGGGTGGACGCGCGCTCGGACGCTCGGGTACCGTCCGTCTAGACCCTCCATGACACTTCGTCTTGACCTCCGGCTCGCCACCGTTGCCATCGTGAGTGGGGCGCTGCTGTGGGTCGGCTGCAAGTCCGAAAGCGGCAACACCGGGGGAGCTGGCGGGACCGCCGCGGCCGGGGGCACCGGAGGCGCGGCGAGCGTCCTCGAGATCGCACTCTCGGCGTCGGTGACCGAACTCGGCGTCGGAGAGGTGACCGAGCTTTCTTGGACGGTGTCGAACGCGGTTTCGTGCGAGGCGAGCGGCGGGTGGACGGGCGACAAGTCAGTCGACGGCGCGACCGAACGGGTCGCCGTGTTCCGAGACACTCTCTACACGTTGACGTGCCGCGACGCGCAGGGCGCCATGGAATCGGCGTCCGTGGAGGTCACTGCCTTCGGTCGGCTGATGGCAACGACGACCGTGAGCCCGAACCCGGTCGAGCCTGGTGAGAGGGCGCTCGCGACCATCGTCGTGTCGAACCCGAGCGCCACGCCCGTGGACGACGTTCGCGTCGAGCTCCAAGTTCCGAACGGCGTGGAGCCACTGACCGACGACGATCTTTCGAGCGGTG
>JBCCZL010000724.1:0-4650 GCA_039187775.1 Myxococcota bacterium | reverse complement strand
CGTAGAACGAGAGGTTGTCCCGTTCCGACCCCCGGTCGAGGGTCTGGGCTGCCGGATCGATCAGCGCATCGCCAATTCGGAAAGGGGCGTTTTGAGGATTGCCCGTGGTCGCCGACGTGCGGCGGAACAGGGCCCGGATTCGTGCCACGAGCTCACCGACTGAGAACGGTTTGGTGACATAGTCGTCGGCTCCGCTCTCGAGCCCGCGAATCTTGTCTGCCTCTTGGCTCCGCGCGGTGAGCATGATGATGGGCACCCGCGTGTCCCGTTCACGAATCGCCGTACAGACGGAATATCCGTTTCGGTCGGGGAGCATCAGATCGAGAATCACGCAGTCGGGGTTTTCCTTTTGCGACAGTTCGATCCCTTCGCTCCCGGTCTTCGCATGGACCGCCCGATAGCCTTCGAACTCCAGAGTGTCGCAGAGGCCAAGGGCGATCGCGGGGTCGTCTTCCACGATCAGAATCGTCTTCTGGGCCTTGTCATCCATAGCGATTCGGGGAGTGAACGATAGCGCTTCAGGCCCGCGATGTCGCTGTCGCCATCTCGTCGGACGAGACGGCGTGGGCTCGAAGGAGGGGAATCGAAAAGGCCACGATCGCTCCGCCGTCGGACGCGTTTTCCGCCCAGGCTCTTCCTCCATGGGCCTCGGCAATGTGCTTCACGAGCGCAAGGCCAATGCCCGATCCGCGGCCTGCGGATTGCTTGGTTCGGTAAAAGCGCTCGAAGATCTTTCGAAGTTCGTCTTTCGGAATCCCCGGGCCCCGGTCGCGGACCCGTACGACCGCACGTCGATCGACTTCTTCCACCAACACGTCGACGGTGCTCTGGCGCCCGTACTTCACCGCGTTGTCGAGAAGGTTTACCACCGCAAGGAGTACCGCCTGCTCGTCGATCGAAACCCGAAGGGCCCGCCCGGCGATGAGCTCGACGTCGGTGCCTTCGCTCTCCATGCGGTAGCGAAACGTGTCGACGGCGCGGCGGACGACTTCCACGAGGTCGCCTTCCGCCATTTCGTATTTGCGCTTGCCCCGTTCGAGCGCGGCAAAGTCGAGCACGTTTTCGATGAGGGTGCTCAGGCGCTCGGACTCGCGGCAGATGATCTCTAGATACTCCTGCTGCTTCTGTTCGTTCCGCACGCGACGGGTGAGCAGCATTTCGCCGAACATTCGGACCACTGACAGCGGCGTCTTGAGCTCGTGGGACACGTTGGCGACGAACTCGGCTTTGAGGGCGTTGAGCCGGCGCTCTTTGTCCGCCGCGTAGAACAGAAACACCATCCCCAAAAGCACCGTAAGAAACGCCATTCCAATGAGGGCCACTTCGGTGAGGGCACGAGACCGCGCTTGGGCGTCGAGAAGCGGCGCCTGCTTGGGCGCGACCTGGAGGCGCCAGGCGTAGAGCGTGGTGGGAAACCTTCGGCCCACGAGATAATCGCCGGCGCGGGTGAGGCTCTCTCCGTAGACCCGCCGGTTCTGGTCGTCGACGATGTTGTAGAGCCGCTTGCCTTCTTCGCTCGCGAAGAGGGTGGGGAAGCGCTCTTCGATCAACCAGCTCGTATCGTGCTGCAGGATCTTATAGCTCCGGCGGCCCCGATGCCGGTACGCCTTATAAGAAAAGAGTCGGCTCTCGTCGCCGTACCGTTCGTGAAGATGCTTGAGCCGGCCTACGGTTTGGCGTTCGAGCTCCATGTCGACCACCGCCTGTTCGAGAAGCACCTTCAGAAACGAGCGCTCGTCTCGTCGGCTTCCGCGATGCGCAGAGCTCACGACATTGCCGCTGTCGTCGAGGACCGCGACGCCCTGAACGCTCGGGCTCAGATCGTCGGCCACCGCGAGCCACCGGTCTTCGAAAAGCTCGGGCTTGTCGAGATCCACGAGGTCGAACACCGCGTTGTCGGCGGCGATGACCTCCTGCTCGATTTGGTCGACCTTCTCGTTGACGATCAGGAGCGTGGATTGGGCGATCGTTTCTTCGCCAAGGCGCGCAAACTGAGTCGCGGTGCGCCAGGAGTAGTACGCGAGGATGCCCGCGGCCACGGCGATCGCCGCCATCAGCGTCAGATAGCGAAGCCGAAATCGAGACCGATCCATCGCGGGGGTAGCTTAGCCGATCAGGCGCGTTCTGCTTTGAGCGGGCGAGTCATCAGCGACACCACCGCTTCCTTCGGCGAGCGATCTTCGTACAGCACGCGGTAGACCTCCTCGACGATGGGCATCTCGACCTCCTCTCGAAGGGCGAGGTTTCGTGCGCTTTTGGACGTTCGCACGCCTTCGGCGACCATGTTCATGCCGTCGAGGATCTCCTGGAGCTTCTGGCCTTGGCCGAGCTTCATGCCCACGGTGCGATTGCGCGAAAGGTCGCCGGTGCAGGTAAGGACCAGGTCGCCCATCCCTCCGAGGCCGGCCATCGTCAGCGGGTTGGCGCCTCGCTTGACCGCAAGACGGGTCATTTCGGCGAGGCCTCGGGTGATGAGGGCGGCTCGCGTGTTGAGGCCAAGGCCAAGGCCGTCGGCGATGCCCGCGGCGATCGCCACGACATTCTTGAGCGCGCCGCCGAGCTCGACGCCGACCACATCCTCGGTGGTGTAGGCCCGGAGCCGCTCGGTGCTGAGTGCGTTCTGCACCCGTGCGGTGACATCGTGGTCTTTGCCTGCGATCGATACCGCGGTGGGGATGCCGGCGGCGACCTCCTTCGCGAAGCTCGGGCCTCCGAGGTACGAAAGCTGCGCGTGCTGGGACGCGGGAAGGTCTTGCTCAAAAATCTCGGAGACCATCATCAGGGTCGAGTTCTCGATGCCTTTGATCGCCGCGCAGATCGGGGCGTCTTTGGGGAAGAGCTTGGCGGCGCCGCCCTCGAGCAGGGGGCGAACGCCGTGGCTCGGAACGACCACGACCACGAGCTCGGTCCCCTCGAGGGCCTCCTCGAGGTTGGCCGTGGAACGAAGCGTCTTCGGCAGCGAAAAGCCTGGAAGATAGGGGGCGTTCTCTCGCGCCTCTTCGATGGCCTGTGCCTTTTCTTTGGATCGACCCCAAAGGCGAGTCTCGTAGCCTTTGTCGGAGAGGAGCTTGGCGAGGGCAGTTCCCCAGGAGCCAGCGCCTAGAACGGTGCAGGTCTTGATCGGCATCCCCGGAGCTTACGGTTCGCAGCAAACCAAGTCGATGGCCCGGGGAGGCACGTTGGCGGGGGTTTGCTATGCTGCCGCCCTTCATGGCGCGCTCGGTGGCTCTACTCTCGATTTCTTCTCGGCGTTCGCGCGTTGCCGCAAGGCTAGTTCCGTGGTTTTTGCCGTGGGTGGCGATGGGTTGTTACGAGAGTCGGCTGGGGGACGATGACCCGTTCCGAGAGGGAGGGACTCGCCCGGACGGTGGCGGCTTCGATAGCGGTTTCGTCGACGGCGGTTTCGTCGACGGCGGTTTCATCGACGGCGGTTTCGTCGACGGGAGTTTCATCGATGGGAGTCTGGTGGATGGCAGCTTCATCGATGGCAGCCTGGTGGACGGCAGCCTCGTCGATGGGAGCGTCTCGGATGGTGGGCGACCGGACGGGCCGATTCGGGATGGGGGGATCGACGGACCTTCGCCGGACGCCACGATCGTGTCCCGGGCCCTCCGCTGTACTTCGAGCACGCAGCTGGTGGTGGCGCACGAACCGACTCTGGACTTTATCCGCGATTGGACCCTCGAGATGTGGGTGCGGGTTCGAGGCCCAGGGTTCATCTCGATCAAAGGCGACTCGAGCAACTCCGGCCGCAATCATTTCTTGATTCAGCACCTGATGGGCGGGGTGATTCAGGCGGGCTTTTCGAGCAGTACGTTTCGAGGGGTCACCGGGATGTTGCCGATGAACCGCTGGACCCACGTCGCGTTGGTCGTCGAAGAGGTCGCCGCGGGTGTCAATATTCGACTTCTTGTGGATGGGGTTCGCCAAGTGAGCGGCACCGCGTCGAACGACCAGCGGGACGCGCTCAACGACAGCCCTTGGCGGCTCTGTGCGTTTGACGGGGACCTCGATGAGGTTCGGCTCTGGACCATCGCCCGGAGCGATTCCGCGATCGCCGCGAGTCGAAACCGACGCTTCACGACCCCCCAGCCGTCGATGGAGGCGTATCTCCCGCTCGAAGAAAGTGGTCAGATCACCATCGACCGAACCGGCCGGGGCCACGAAGGAATCCTCGGGATCCTGACCACCGTGGACAGTGTCGATCCTACGTGGATCGACGACGGCCCCCCACTCTGAGGGCGAAGGTAGGGGATTCGGGGCGGATGCCCCTTAGCGGGGGTTCTCCTCGCCGGCGGGTTCGGCTTCATGCCGAGGCGTGGTGTTCCTCTGCAGCACCCCGCGCTGTGCCAGGGCCACCGCAACGAAGAGCAGCACCACCAAAAGAACGTTGGCCGCAGCGAGTCCATACCGATCACCGAGGACGTTCGACCATGAGAGGCAGAGCCAGAGGACGATGTTGGCCAGCGCCATGCCCCCGAGCCGGCTCCCCAAGCTTCGAAGGAAATCGGCGAGGGTCCAGAGATTGAGTGTCGCGATGGCCAGAAACGCGGCACCGAGAGACCGTCGAAGCACTCCGTAGAGATCAACCACTCCCTCCGGAAGTTCGTCCCACGGCATATCGACCATCGCACTATGCGAGCTGTTCGG
>JBCCZL010000723.1:0-4657 GCA_039187775.1 Myxococcota bacterium | reverse complement strand
CTCAGGTCGAGGAAGTTCACGCCTTCGGGGAGCACGAGCTCGAGGCCCGTGAGGCTTCCCGATTTTACGTGGATATCGACCACCGCTTCGGCGGTGGTGGTGACATCGTCGAGCGAAATCAGGGTATCGACCTGCGCATCAAAACGCCCCTGTTCCCGCTCGCGCCGGGCGGTGACCGCGGTGAGCGCCGGCGCAGCATCGACGTAGCGATAGGTGTGGGCGACGGTCATCGCGATGCTGTCGCGGACCGATGCCGGGAGCTGGTTTTCGCCGACTCGCGTGAGCTCGTCCTCTTCCTCGGGGCTGATCGTGAGCTCACGGCTCGCAAGGAGCGCCACCATGCCGCGCTGGCGGTGGACATCCCGAGCGGAAAGGAGCGGCACATCGAAGCGTTCCGCGATGCCTTCATTCATTGCGAGCGCCTGCTCGTAGGCCACCTCGAACGTGAGTTCGCCGGCAAGCTCCCGGTCGAGAAACACCACCAAGACATCGTCGCTGACCCGCCAATCCGACACGCCGCTCCCGGTCACGCCGTTGACGTGAATGTCGGCCGGAAGCGCGAGCTCGAGCTGACTCCGGCCGCCATGCGTCACATCGAAGGTGGTGATCGCCCGGAGCTGCAGCACGCCTTCTTCGGCATGAACGACGTGATGGATCGTGGCGTTGGCGCGATCCACCTGCTCCCCTGCGTCGTCGGGGATCGCCGGAGGCCAGCGGAGCGACACGGCGTTCGTCATCGACGTATGAAAACTCGCGACGGTCGTGCCGCGCTCCCGACGCACGCGGACGCCCGCGGCAGGGGTCACCCGGACGTCTTTATCGCCGGGAAGGGTGAGTTCGAAGTGGGAGACCGGCACTTCGGGGATCGCGAGCTCGACGCCGGGGAGGCCCGCCTCATCGACGAGCGGGACCTGGAACTCGGCGGTCACCGAATGACGACCGCGCCCCCGGAGGGTGACCGCGTAGCGCGCATCGGCGAGGTCGATCGCGGCGTCCGCACCATCGGCGGTGAGGGTGGCGAGGGCTACGGACCGGGGCAGGAGCGGCACGGTCACCGGCCCGTCGTGGGGGAGCTCGACGCCAAAGGTTGCGGTCCAGCGCACCGCATCGCCGTCGAGCGTGCCGCGGTACATCGCGCGGCTCAGGGTGTGGGCGGTCGACGCCGGAGCGCGCCAGCTTAGCTGCGTCCCCGATCCCGCCGGGACCGAGGCTTCCACGACGGTGGACGCGCCGGCGCTCCGGGTCTGTACCGCGGACGCGGGAAGCAACGCCGCGTGAAGACCCGTGCCAGGAATCGTTGCCGTCACCGTCGAGGATGGCGCGGCGGGGAGCGGAATCGGGATCGAGTAGCCATCGCCCTGCCGATGGCCATCGACCCGGTACACGATCCGAACCTGATGGGTTCCCGCGCCTTCGGTTCCCCAGCTGAGACCGGTTGCCGTCGGGATGAGCCGCACCTCGGCGCCATCCACGGTGGCGTTTTGAACCGCGACTCCGAGGGGCATCAGCGGAACGAGGGTCCACTCGGTGCCGTGCGTTTCGACCACGAGCTCCGCCGTGATTTCAGCGCTGGCGCGCGAACCGTCGTCGCCAATATCGACGGTCACCGAAGCGGGGCCGGCCGCGTGGGGAGTCGGCCCGGACTCGTGTCCGCGGGTGAGCTGCTGGTAGAGGGCGAGGGGAATCTGCACGCTCCCGCTTTCCTGGGCGGTGGCTTGGCCGCCCACACTCAGCGTCGCTATCGTGAGCGCAGCGATCCATGCTCGGGTCGGTCGGTCGGTGGGCGTTCGCTGGACGGACCGCGACGGTCCCGGGCGGGTTCGGGCAAAGTTCATGAGCGTTCTCTTCGGTGGTAATGCGGTGGGTTAGGGCGTCCGGGGACGCCGACGGTCAGCGCACGCGGGCGGCGTAGCGCAGAGAATCTGCCAGCGTGCTCGTAGTCTCGGAGGTCTCGGCCTCCCCAAGGGCGGTGCGGTACCGGTCCGTCAGATCGACATCGTTGGCGATCCGTCGGTCGCGGCGCAGTTCGGGGCGCACCGCCACGATTCCGGTGAGCAGCGCTCGGGTCTCCGTGAGCCGGCGCTGGGCTCCCGCTCGGTCGCCGTTTGCAACGTGTTGGGCCGACTCACGAAGTCCTTGGGCCATTTCGTGGGCGAGAAGGTTCTTCAGGACCGCCACTTCGAGAGGGCCCGGTGCGGCATGCGTCCGCCCGAGGGCAAAGGTTCGATTCGCCGAGCCGTTTCGAAGGTGGACGAGGTCCTTGAAGCGCGCCCCCACATCCACCACCGGACCGGGACCCGGGACAATGACATCCAGCAAAATCACGTGCGCATCGTCGGCGAAGAATGCGGGGATCACGATCTGGATCCCGTCTTCGTCTGCATCTCGGTCGGCCACGATGCCGAGGTCGTTGGCGAGCCGAAGGTCGGCCGCTCGTTCGGCCGCGCGAACCCGCGAGCTCTCGCGGGCGTCGAGACGACGGGAGCCGAGGATGTCGACGAGCTCCACGCCCGGGGCGAGCCGGATGCGAAGCCGAAGCTGGCGGGCGACCACCCGGCTCACCGCTTCGATCTCGCTGCGAATCACTGGGGCTGCCGTGGCCTCGTCGGACAGCAGCGTGCGCCGGCCGCCACCAGAGAGAGCAACGCGCTCGAGGGACGTCAGCGTGGTCTCGTCGAGGCCCACCACCGAGGTCGTGACCCCTGCCAGGCTGCCGACGTGGGCGGCTTGTCGGAGGGCTTCACCGTGCTCGCCGCGTCCACTGACGAGGAGAACGAGCGAGCTGCCAAGCGGACCTTCGGACTGACCGACGGAGCGGATGGCCGCGCGTAGCGCATCGGGAAGCGGGGTGGGTGTCGCTTCTGGCCCGCCGTCTCCGAAGAGCTGTTGGGTGGCGACCGTGAGCTCGCCGTGTCGGAGCTCTCCCGGCGGAACCAGGAGGCCTCCTCGCGGGCCGGCGGCATGCACTTCGATTCGGTCGCCGGTTTGTCGCGCCTGACTCAGTGCGGAGAGGAGTGCACGGATCCGGTCCTGGGCGCCTTCGGTCAGCGATTCGCTCGCGTCGAGGACGACGGCCACTCGAAGCGCGGGACGCCGACCCGCGCGATGCGCGATGCCTTGAACTCCCACCTGAAGAAGCATTCGGCTGGGCCCCTCGGCGCCGCGTCGATCGCCGTGCACGTAGACCGCGACCGCGGCGTCGCGGGGCGCATCGAACGGTTGTACGTTGGCCTCGGCCAGGCTCGCCAACGTCAGTCCAGAGGTCCCATCCAACAACGCCGTCGAGTCGCGAAGCCGTGCCTCGAGCCGACGAAGGCCCGGGTCGCCGGGTAGGTAGGTGTTCGCCCAGTAGCCGGTCGCGGCCTGGGTCGAAACCCCCTCGTGTCGCGCCCGTTCCGCGAGGAAGCGATGCCCAATGCCCTCCGTCGACTCGCCAGTGCCGTTGCGAGACTGGCCCGCCATCTCCGACGTGAGCGACCGAGACGAATCCAACCGCCCGTCGCCTTCGCTGAGCCGAAAGTCGTCTTCAGGAGCCTCTTGAAAGCCTTGTGCGCGAAGACGCACGCTGTGGCGACCCGAGTGCACTCCCCAATCGCGGCCCTCACCGTTCTGCATTTCTCCTTCCTGATCCTCTTCGGAGACATCGTTCCACAAGTCGCCGTCGGTTTCGGTGGTCCCAGAGGCGGGACGTCGGGTGGAGTCTTCGCCCCCGAGCGATTCCAGTTGAGGCTGCTCCCCATGGAGCTCGATCCATTCTTCCCGACCTCGAAGCTCCGCGACCAGGCCGCTCGAGTGTGTCGGTCCGTTCATGCCAAACGCGAGAGCGATCGCGTCGTCGCCTTCCTCAAGGTCGAGGCTATTGGATACGTAGCCTCCCGGGTCCTCTTCGGGCGGCGGTGGAGACGATTCAGGGATCGAGGCCACACCGACCGGAGAATCCGGGGAATCGTGTGTCCCAAAGTAGAGGCCGGTAGCCGCAAGGCCGACCGCGCTCGTCGTGCCGAGGGTCAGAACCACGCCAGCAACATGCAGCTTTCGCGTCTCGCTGGCTTGGCGACCCGCGGGCGGCTTCGGGGTGGCTTCGGCCGTTCTCTCGCCTTTCAGAAACGCAAATGCGGCCGCGGCGCGACCAACTGCGAGAAAAAATCCCAGCATCGCACCGAGGCCCGACAGCAGCGCTTGCCCCGTCGTGCTGACGAGCGACGCGATCCCGAGCGGCGCGGGAGCCTCGGACTCGAGGGACTGGATCCGCTCTTCCGTTCGGTCCAGGAGCGCGCTCGGCACTTCGATTGGCGGAAGGGCCTGAAGTTGAAGGTCGACCTCCGAGAGGGCCCGACGAAATGCAGTGCAGTGCGCGCAGCCCTCGAGGTGTGCCGCGGCCTCCGCCGGCAAGGCTTCCAAGACCTCCGCGTCCGATAGCGTCTTCTCGGAGAATAGATCGAGCTCCGCGAGGAGCTTCTGCACTTCGTCGCAGTGCACGGTCATCGGGCTTCCTCGCAGCGCTGCTCTCGTCGGGCCGCCGCGTTGGCAAGGGTTAGTCGGGCGCGCCGCAGTCGGGTTTTGAGGGTATCGATCGGCACCTTCAGACTCTCCGCGGCTTCCTTTGGGCCGAGCCCCTGCACGCAGCAAAGAAGGATCGCCTCCCGCTGGGGGAGGG
>JBCCZL010000722.1:0-4678 GCA_039187775.1 Myxococcota bacterium | reverse complement strand
TACGAGCGCAGGCACGTTTCAGGAACGACTTACGCAGCATAAGAAATAGGTCCGGGAAACCGGGGGAAGATCAGCAAACGTCCCGGCTGTGGTCGAGGCTCATGACGCGCCGGACGGCTGGTGGACTTCGCCAGTCCCCTGACCCCGACCGGAGGTGCAGACGGCTCTCTCGAGGGGCAGAGCGAAAGGTGGGCCGCAATCAGCCTTGCCCGTGCGGAAGCGGTCGAAAGTACAAGAAGTGTTGCCTACGCTCAGTAGACGCGAAATGAAGACGAATCGGTCGTCGACTGCTTCGAACAAGGGAGAGGGGTTGCACGCGTACGGAACCGCGCGGGGCTCAGGATCTTCCAAGGGTCCCCCACCGCGGTCCCGCGTGCAGCCAGAGACTTCCACGCCCAAGGCAGCTGCCGGCCCACGTCGTCCTACGGTGTCCATCGTCCGCGCTTGCAGCTCGCGGTCTCGCCGGGGTCCAGGCACGTTTGCTCGGGACATCGGTCGCTGGCGTTAGTCGTCCGTGGGCGTCTGCAGTCCTAGCGGGGTTGCTGCACGGGCCTTTCGGACGTGCCTCGCCGTCCACGGTCGTCCTTGGGCGTCCGGCTTGCTGAGCTTGGTCGTTGCGCCGTCGTTGGTCGTCTCTCGCCGTCCACGGTCGTCGTTGGGCGTCCGGCTTGCTGGGCTTGGTCGTTGCGCCGTCGTTGGTCGTCTGTCGCCGTCCACGGTCGTCACACCGCAAGCGGGTAGCAGAAAGCACAGTAGTTCTAGGAGAAGGGGACCCGTCGTAGATGGGGCAAGGGGGAGTTTTGGCTGACGCCAAAACGTTCGTTCGCGACGCGAACGGTGCACGCGCGGCGCGAGTCGAGCCACCCGTTCTCGCACACTCAACGCCTCTGGCTTATTCGCGTGCAGATGGAAGACGCGTTCGACACCGTCGGGATGAACGCTATCTTTGAAACGTGGGTAGACCGAAGAAGTACACGGACCGAGTGACCGTGCGTCTTGGACCGAGAGAGCTTGCGTACGTTGATCGAGTCGCGCGCTCGGCAGGAATGAACCGCGCCGAAGTCATCCGGCACTCGCTGAACAACTCCACCATCGCGCCGAGCAGGGAGCCGCTCTTGCGTTCCCTCGAGCGACTCTACGGCCAGCAGCGGCAGCTTGGCGGGCTCTGCAAGCTCGCGCTCCGCGAGGGTCATCACCGACGCGAGAGTCGCCAAGCACTGGTGAAGCTCGAAGAATCGGCCGCGGCCATCCTCGCGTACATGCGGAAGGTCTCCGCGGACGAGTGACGGAGTGATTGTCCGCTCCCCGGAACGAGACCCTCGGAGCGGCAAGCGCCGCGGGCCTCGCTTCGGGACACTCGTGACCTACATGCTGTCCGGGCGGGGTGAGGAACGGGTCACTTGGTATGCTGCAGGAAACCTCGAGTCCCTCGACGAGCAGGAAACCTCAGACGTGGCCATTGCCATGGTCGAGTCCCAGCAAGAGCTGAACCGGCGGGTGAGCGACTACCGAAAGACCTACCACCTGGTGATTGCCTTTCACCCGGACGACCGGGTACTCGAGGACAAGGAGCTCCGGGAAATCGTCGACGAGAGCCTCGAGACGGTCGGTCTCTCGGAGCACCCTTGGATTGCCGTCCGCCACTCGGACCAGGAGCATGAACACGTCCACGTGGCGGTTAGCAAGATTCATCCCATCACCCGAAACGTGCACCACCCCTACCGCGTCATCCCGAAGCTGATGGCGATGGCACGACAGTTCGAAACGGAGCTCGGTCTTCACGAGGTCCTATCCACCCGGTCGCGCGGAGACGGGCCAAGAAGCCCGATGGCGCGAACGCTCGAGGCGCAGCGGGGTGAGCAGAGCTTTGAGAGCTGGTGCAAGGAGACCTTGAGCCCCATCGACCTCGACCGCGCCAACGACTGGCAAGCGCTTCACGCGAGGCTCGCGCGATTCGGTATCGAGCTCGTGCCCCGCGGCCGAGGACTCTGCGCCCGAGACACGGTCCGCCATGAAGCACACTGCAAGGCCTCGAGCATCGGGCGTGCGTGGTCCCTGCCCGCTCTCGAGAAACGCTTCGGCCCGTACGAGCCGTCGCTCCTCATGCCCTCGGTTCCCGAACTTCGCTATGAGCGTCGTCCAGCGAGGACGCTCCGAAGCGAGCGGCTCTGGAACGAGTACGAGCGGGAGCGAACAAGAGCCGTTGCCGCCCGGCGAAAACGGCAGGGACAACACCGGGGTTCACTCGGTCATGCAGTCATCGAAGCGCTGCCGCTCGACAAGCGCCATCGCGCCGAACTCTATCGACAGCGTGCGTTCGTACGAAACGTTCGCAAGACGAGAAGACGATCGCCCTACCCGCCGATTCCGACGTGGAAGGAGTTCTTGGCCACGCGCGCGAGTCGCGGCGACGAAGAGGCCAGACGCCTCCTCAGAAAGCGAGGAGTCCGGGTCGTCCTCACGCGTCAGGTCGGAAGCGTCTCCAACAGGCGCAAAGTGAAGTCGAGTCGCGGTACGTGGATTGCCCGTGAGGCGTCTGCACGATTCGCGGTGACAGAGAAGAGCGTCGAACTCCTCGGTCAGCCGACGAAGGAGGCGCTCGAGGCGCTATTCATCTGCGCGAAACGCGAACTCGGACGCGAGGCGTTGCGCTTCGAAGGGCCGGCCCGTCTTCGGGACAGAATCGAACGCGCGGCGACATCCGCCCACGTTCGATTGGCGCGAGACGAGACACGGCCGCGGAGAGAGCGACCCTCCCGAACGCCCGAGTCGCGTTCCCTACCGCGACCCCCGATCACCCGCTCACGAGGCGGCCGAGGCGACGGATTGGGACGGTAATCTGCCTCACACATCTGTCGGCTTGAGGCGGGACATCTGAAAAAAGATCAGTTTCTTGTTTCCCTCGTGGATTCAGAGCCTTGCACCCACGAAACGGGCGGATCTCCGAAATTTCAAACGAACTTTTGGAGGGGCAAACCTGAGAAGAGGTTATGAGCACGAGTGATCCACGAATCGAAGTCGTCCGCCTGAACCGGGAAGAAAGCAGCGGCCGATCCTTCAGCCATCGACCTCTTCAACCGAGGCGGCGCGACAAGCCCCGCCGGAGCCGAAGGGCCACGGAACTCCGATGGCTCAGTTATTCGGAAGCGGCCGAGTATACGGGCTGGTCGGTCGGTCACCTTCGAAACCTGGTCTCGGCCGGGCAGATTCCGGTTTACGGTCGACCCCGCGTCCGCCGCTTTCGCAGGGATATGTTAGACCTCTTCCTGACGAACCCCGACATGGCGATGCGGAGATTTCGGTCCGAAAGGAACGACGATCCGCATGGCCACTAGGAAACTCAAACACTCATGGCAGTACGACTTCACGATCCCTGGCTACGGACGACGGCGGCGCGCCGGCTTCCATACCAAAGCCGAGGCGCGCGAAGCCGAACGGCAAGCGCGCGACGATCTGCTTCACGGTCGAAAGCGCGTCCTCTTCGCCGAGGCGTATGCACTCTATCTCTCGGCGACACGTATGAAGGCCCTCAGTCGCGACCATTGGGACCGATGCTGGCCAAACATCGAGCCGGTGCTTGGGCACCTTTACATCGAAGAAGTCGACACCCTCGCGATGGATCGACTCAAGCAACGCTTACCAAAGAGCCTCGGGCCAAGCTCGAGAAACCATCGGCTGTCACTCGTTCGCGCTGTGCTCCGCTTCGTGTGGAAACGTGGACTCTTGGCTGCCGTCCCCTACATCCCCATGGACCCGGTCCCGGAGCCCGAAGTCCAATGGTATACGGAAACCGAACGCGACCAGCTCCTCGGAGGCATGTATCGCCTTCAACCACGATGGTACGCGTTCTTCTACATTACGATGCGACTCGGGCTCCGCGCTGGCGAGGTCTACGCCATCTCAAGAAGTCGGGTGCGCGATATCCCGCCGCAGCTGGTCATCGACCGTGCCGTGCAGCGCGGCTACAAGGGACGGCCAGCGACACTCGGAAGCCGCAAGAACGACAAAGCACTTATCCTTTCCCTCACACAGGACGTCGTCGATGCGATCCGGTGGCACGTGGGGCAGGGATACGCCGGCAACGAGTTCCTCTTCTCGAGAGACGGCCAGTTCCCGGTTCATCTCGACAGCTACAAACGCCCGCTCCGCACGGTGCAGCGCGCGATGGGTCTTCGAGAGCTCAGCCATCACCAAATCGGACGCCATTCGGTGGCGAGCCAGGCCGCGACCGGTGGTCAGTCCATCAAAGCGATCCAAGCGCAGCTTGGTCATCGCTCCCTGCAGAGCACGGAGATCTACGCGCACCTTGGTGCCCGCGCGCAGCTTCGTTTGGTGGAGTCACTCGAGCCTGCCGCGCCACCTCACGTCAACCTCAGGTCAACGGGAAGCGACGACGAACACTCGCAACTTCGCAACCCCTTGAAATGATTGGTCGGGGCGACTGGATTCGAACCAGCGACCTCATGCTCCCAAAGCATGCGCACTACCAGGCTGTGCTACACCCCGAGGACCCAAGCGGTAGCCGATGGCTACGTGGGCCGCAACTCGCGTAGCTGGTTGGCTAGGATGGCCGTGGCCTTGCCGCGATGGCTGATGCGGTTTTTCTCTTCGGGGGAGAGCTCGGCCATCGTTTGGTCGTAGCCCACGGGCAGGAATAGGGGGTCGTAGCCGAAGCCGT
>JBCCZL010000721.1:0-4679 GCA_039187775.1 Myxococcota bacterium | reverse complement strand
CCCCGGGAATAGGTTTCATTGGCGACGACGCCGAAGCTCGCGGTGCCAAAGAAGTCTTGGGTGACCGACCGCCAAAGATCCCACATCGGCTTGAGGGTGGTGTGCTTTTCCCGCTCGATGAACGGTTCTGGATCCAGACCCACGAGTTCGCCAAGCGCAGTCAAGAACCGCGTGGTGCTGTGAAGCCCGATCGGCGCCTGGAGGTAGGGCGTGTCCAGCGCTTCGCACAGGAGGCGACCGTACTCGCGGTACATCACCACGTTGGCTTCCGCCTGGGCGAGCTTCGGAATATCGCTAAGGTGCGTCCCCATCGGGAACACCATGTTCACTTCGGCGCCGATCCCCTCGATCAGCCGACGAATCTCGGCGAGGTCAGACCACGTGTTGAAATACCCGTAGCTCGGGCCAATGATGTTGACCTTGGGACGCTCGCCATCCTTCCTCGGACGGCGCGGCTTCGGCCGCTTCGGTCCATAGTGCTTCCACAACCACAAGAGTGCGCGATCCGCCGCCTGCCACTGATCTTCGTCGATCGTGCGCGGAAGAAACCGCTGAATCCCGGTCCCTTCGGGAGTGACCCCGCCGCCGATCATCTCGGCGATCGAACCCGTGACCACCACGCTCGGGAGCGCCGGATCGAGGCTCTGATGGGCGCGCTTCATCGCCTCCTCAGTCCCCTTTTGGCCGAGTTCCTCTTCGGCCAGTCCGGTCACCACGATCGGAAGCTCGTGCGGAGGAAGCCCGTCGGTGTAGTGGAGCACCGAAGTCACCGGGAGATTCTCGCAACCCACCGGCCCGTCGATGATCACCTGGAGGTCCTTTACCGCGGTGAATACGTAGACCGCCCCCCAGTAGCCGCCCGCCCGATCATGGTCCAATACCAGCATCAGACCGCCTTGCTCGCCGTCGGCGTTTGAATTCCCTTCTTCGCCGCCTTGCGTCGAAGCTGGACCAGCCGCTTCTCACGAAACTCGGGCCGCGGCACAGGGGTGTCGTTCCAGATCCCCGCCGTGGGACCGCTGCCGACGCCTTCAAAGAAGGACCGCATCTCCTCGAAGCGTCCTTTGTTGGCGATTGCCGCGTTGACCACCTGAGCCAACGATCCTGCTCCCGCGACCCCCATCAGCGGCCGCGCAGAGATCAGGTTCGTGAAGTAGAGCGCGGGGATCGCCTTCTCTTTTGCCGCCTGGACCACCGGCGTCGTGCCGATGGCAAGGTCGGGAGCAAACTCGTCGACCGCCGCCAGGTCCTGCTCGAGCGACGCGCGATAGGTCACCTGAATCCCCTGCGCCTCGAGCCATTCCCGATCGGGATCCGACCAGCGGGTTTGCGGACACGCGGTGCCCACATACCGAACGTCCGCGCCACTCTCCGCGAGGAGGCGAGCCACCAAGAGCTCGGAACCTTCGTAGCCACTCACCGTGACCCGGCCCCGGATTGGTTTATTCGCCAGCGCTCCTCGAATCGGCATGACCGCGGCATTCTTGGCGGCGTCGATTCGTTCGCGACTCACCCCCGCCGCATCTCCCACCGCGTCAAGCCACGCGGCAGTTCCATCCTCGCCCACCGGCGCCGAGGGGAGCACCGGGCGACCCGCCGCTTCGAGTTCGCGAATCGACGCCGTGTAGAACGGGTGAATCGCCGCCGCCGCGACGCAGTCGAGCGCGCCGTACAGCTCGCGCCACTCCCTTGTGGGCACTGCGGGTCCGGCGGCGAGGCCCAGCGGGCCGAGCATCTGACCGATCGAAATCGGATCGACGGGAAACATCTCCCCCAGCAGCGTGATGGTGGGAAGTTCGGTTTTTCCCTGCCTCGGCGGCAAGACCGGTCCGGCTTCCGCCTCCCGTCGCGCATACGCGAGCATCGCTCCGGCAAGCACATCCTTCGCTTCGGCGTGGGTAGGTACGCCAAAGCCCGGCACATCAATGCCGATGATGCGGACGCCGTTGATCGCCTTGGGCAGGAGACGGAGCGGAACGCCAGACGCGGTAGGCACACAGAGGTTGATGACGACGATCGTGTCGTAGTCCTCCGGGCGCGCGAGCTTGTAGACCGCGTCGCGAAGATCCTCGAAGAGCTTTCCCGTGACCAGCGTCTCCGAGTTAAACGGCACGTATCCGACGGTGCGTCGCGCCCCGTAGAAGTGCGACGTAAAGGTCAGTCCATAGACGCAACAGGCAGACCCCGACAGCACGGTGGCGGTCCGGCGCATTCGGAGGCCAACGCGAAGCGACCCAAACGCCGGACACATACTCTGTGGCTGGTCGTGCGGTCCGACGGGATAGTCGGCCGCGTAGCGGTCAAGGATGGGCCCCTGACCGGCTTCCTTCGCCGCCTCCCGAAGCCGCTCTTTGCCGTTGCTGCAGCTGGCGTCCGGCGGACCGGTGGTGGTCGGGTTGGTCATGCCCTCACTCACACCGTTGGGTCGTAGATAACTTCGAGGCTGCGCTTCTGAGCCTTCTGCGGCCCGCACATGTCCTCGATGGTTGCCGGTTCAAGCACCACGTCGCGTCCCACCGCATCGCCTTTGAAGAGGCCCAACAGTGCATCTTGGCTGAGCGGTGCCGGGCCAAGCGGAGGCGCGCTTTCGACGTTCTCGGCAAGCTCTTCAAACAAGCCGGCCCAGGGGCTCCCGGGCCGACCGACGATTTCGTACTTCGCACTCTTCCGCCGGATGTCATCGTCCGCGGGGATCGCCGCGAGCACAGGAATCCCGACCTGTTCGGCGAAGGCCTGGGCTTCCCCCGTATGGTCGTCTTTATTGACCACCACGCCGGCCACGCCAACGTGTCCGCCTAGCTTTCGAAAGTACTCGGCGGCCGAGCAGACATTGTTCGCGACATAGAGCGACTGAAGGTCGTTCGATGCCACAACGATCACCTTCTGGCACATGTCGCGGGCGATCGGCAGGCCGAAGCCCCCGCAGACCACGTCCCCGAGGAAGTCGAGGAGCACATAGTCAAAGCCCCAGTCGTTGAACCCGAGTCGCTCGAGCGTTTCAAAGCCGTGAATGATGCCTCGGCCACCACACCCGCGACCGACCTCCGGTCCGCCGAGCTCCATCGCGAACACCCCGTCGCGCTTGAAGCACACATCACCGATCGCAACCTCTTCGCCCGCAAGCTTCTTTCGAGAAGAGGTTTCGATGATCGTCGGACAGGCTCGACCACCAAACAGGAGCGACGTGGTGTCACTCTTCGGGTCGCAGCCGATGAGAAGCACCTTCTTCCCCTGCTGGGCCATCATGTAGGAGAGGTTGGCGAGGGTGAAACTCTTGCCGATCCCGCCTTTCCCGTAGATCGCAATAATCTGTGTTTCGCGGCGGATCTCCGGCGCGGGAGCAGGAACTTCGGGTTCGATCGCTGCTTCGGCGCGCAGCTTCTGGCCCAGTGCGGTCAGGGGATCGGTCACGATCGGGTCGGCTATTCCGTTCGTCATTCGCAGCTTCTCCAATCGAGAACCATCTTTACGCAGCCCGGATCCGCGAAAGCCGTTTCGTAGGCTTCGGCGGCCTCGTCAAAGCTCCGTCGATGAGAAATCAGCCCATCGAGGTCGAGCGTTTTGTCGCGGAGCCGAGTGAGCACCACGTCGAGGTCCGGCGGCTTCCATTCGGCGGCCACCCGAAGGCGGGCTTCCTTCATGAACGCGAGCGGAAATGGAAAGCTGAGCTCCCCGGGATAAAAGCCCGCGAGTACGATTTCGCCGCCGCGCCCAAGCCGTCCGAGGAGCGGACCGAGGAGGCTCGCGTCGCCGCTCACATCGTAGATCGAGCGGTAGTCGCGGCGAGCGTCTTCGTCGGGGTGCATCACTCGGTACCCGTTTGCGCCCGAAGCGCGCAGCGGATTCTTCTCCCACACCACGGGCGATGCGCCGCCGGCTACCGCGATCCGAGCCAGGAGACGACCGAGCACGCCATGGCCCACGATGAGCTCGGGAACCTCGCCCCCCGCAAGCGCGTGTTGGGCCGTTGCCGCGAGCGCAAGGAGCACGCCTTGCTCGCCAAGAGAATCGTCGATTCGCGAAATGCGAGAGCCCGGTACGGTGAGACGAGACGCGGCCCCGCCGAACAGTCCCCGAATCTCGCCGAAACAGCTCGCACCGGGAACGAACACTCGCTGTCCCACCGCGAATGTTCCGCCAGCGTCCGCCTGCGCTACCCGACCCACCGTTTCGTAGCCCGGCACCAGGGGATAGCCCATGCCGGGAAAGGCGGGCATCTCGCCCCGGTAGAGTAGGCGCTCGGTCCCCGCGCTGATGCCCGTCCACTCGACGTCGACAACGACGTCGGCCGGATCTTCAGCATCGAGCGCGAGCGACCGTAAGGCCAGCTCGCCGGGGGCCTCGAGGACCACTGCGAGACTCTTCATCACCATCCGTCAATCTACATGGACGCTCAATAGCGTCAAGCATATTTGACACATCGTCTTAACACGAAATGGACTGAATCCGCCGAATTTGGCGCAGAAACGCGCCAGATTGGACGAGGCGGCCCCGCGACTCGGGAATTGGTCAGCCGCCCCGAATCCGATCCGACGCCGATCTGCGAGGCACGAACCCCCAGTCGGGTGGCGACCCCCGCTCACGCAAAACCGTTCAAGCCCGGGCCCAGAATCGCCCCCAATCCTCTCCCACGGACTTCGTGCCCCTCGAAAGGAATCTCGTCGTGACCAAGCATCTCT
>JBCCZL010000720.1:0-4688 GCA_039187775.1 Myxococcota bacterium | reverse complement strand
GTTCACTCTCCGGGGTACCGGACCCAGGAGCGCGAAATTCTGGCCACCGTCCCGGAAGCTCGCTTTGTGCTTCCCCGCTCACCGGAGGTCGCCCCGGAGACGAAGATGCGCACCCGACGTCGACGAAACCGCTGAACGACATGGTCTATTTCGGCTTTTTTGGGAACGCCGAGGCGGGGAGCCCTTCGATTGATGGGGCCCATGACGCGTGCTACCCGAGTTTGTAGCAGAGAGGAATCGCTGGGCCTTGTGCCCTCGGGTTTCCTGGGGTTTCCTCCCCCTGCCAACCCTTTAGACGCCATGCCCAGACACTTCTCTTCGCGCCGTCACTCCTCCCGTTCCTGCCTGCACGGTATGCTGCTGTGCGTGGGGATCGGGTGGCTCGGCTGCGGAGACGACAGCGAGAGTGCGACCACCGACCCCGACCCGCTCGAGGAACCCCGCCACGGATTGACCGCCGAGGAAGCATCCGCGGAACTCCTCAAGATCGGCGATACGGTGATCACGGTCGGCCAGTTTGCCGACCGGTTGGCGGACCAAAGTCCTTACCTTCGGGCGCGTTACAACAGTCCGGAGCGCCGTCGCGAGTTTCTCCAGAACCTCGTCCGCTTCGAACTCCTCGCCGAAGAAGCGCGCCGTCGCGATCTGGATGAGCTTCCGGAGGTCGAACGCACCCGGAATCAAATGATGATTCAGCAGATGATGCGCGAGCTCTTCGAAGACCAGGGCAGCCTGGCGGACATCAGCGACGAAGAAATTGCAGCGTTCTATCGCGAACACGCTTCGGAGTTTCAGAAGCCCGCGCAGGTTCGAGCGACCCATATCATGATCGCTGACCGAACGTTGGCCCAGCGAGTGCTCACGGACATCCTGCGGCGGCCCGAGGACGTGCGCTACTTTCGCCAGATGGCCGAGGAGCACAACCAGGACCCGGCAACCCGCGACCGGTTTGGGGACCTCCGGTTCTTTTCGCGTCCCTCTGAGCGGCCGGAAGACGAAGTGACGTCGGTGCCGGATGCGGTCGCCGAGGCTGCATTTGCCGTCGAGGGCATCGGCAATGTGCACCCCGAGCTCGTCCCGTCCGACGGCGGCTTTCATATCGTCAAGCTCACCGGCCGTCGCGCAGCCCTCAATCGATCGCTCGAGGAGGCACGACGCCCGATCCAGAACCGGCTTTGGCGGGAGCGTCGAGAGCAGCGCATCGAAGACTTCGTCGAGGGGCTTCGGGAAGACGCGACCGTCGAGATCAACGAAGAGCTCCTTTCTACGATTCGAGTGAACCCGGTGGAAGGAGACGTGCCCGCGGTTCCGACCGATATGCCGGCGACGCCCCTCATCCCGCCGCCGCTCGAGGGCTCGATGAGCGGCAACGGGAACGCGGCTCCGATGAATGGCGCTCCCTCCACGATGGCTCCCGGCACCACGATGGCAGGGGAGCAATGATCGGAGCTGGGACGATCGTCGGTGCGCGAAGCGCCGGTGCGCGGATCAACGCCGCAGGGATGAATCCAGCAGGGATGAATCCAGCAGGGATGAATCCAGGAGTGATGAACACAGCGCCGATTCGAACCGCAGCCATCCGAACCGTGATGACCCGAGCCGTTCCGATCCGAGCCGTTGTGTTCCGAGCCGTCGTGACCATGTCGGTCGCGGGCGCCTTGGCGGTCGCTATCCCGCCGGCTCTCGCCACCGCGCAGGACCGCGACATCATCGAGCGTGTGGTGGCGGTCGTGGACGAAGAGGCGATCTTCCTGTCCGACGTGCGACGCAAAGCCCTTCCCTTTCTGCCGACGATCGCCGAACAGCCCGCCGGCGAAGCTCGAAACGCGGCTCTTCGCGAACTCTACTCGCGAACCCTCGAGGGGCTCATCGACGAAGAGCTCATCGACCGCCAGGCGCTGGAGATGGACATTCGCATCAGTCGCGCAGATGTCGAGCGAGCGATCGAGAATCTTATCGAGCAGAACAATCTGACCGAAGACGAGTTCTGGGCCGCGGTCGAAGGCCAGGGCCTCACCCGGGCGCAGTACCGGCGCGATCTTCGCAACCAGCTTCTTCGGCTTCGCGTGCTTCGCACTCGCATCCAAGGACGCGTGAATATCACTGAAGCTCAGGTGCGCGAGCGTTACGACCAGGAGGTGCGTCGCGCAAATCTGAACACCTGCTTTCGAATATCGGTGCGGGTGTTTCCCGTTCCTCCGAACGGTTCGGCCACCGACGTCGCGGCGGCCCGAAACCTCGCACTAAGCGAACGCGAACGATTGACTCCGCTCAACTTCGCCGACGAGGGCGGTATCGATCTCGGGACCGTATGCGAGGGGCAGATGCAGCCGGCGATCGACGTCGCGGTAGGCGCGATGCGCGAGGATCAGATCAGCACGCCGATCCGCACCGAAAACGGTTTCGTTCTCGTGCACCTGAAGGAGCGAGTGCGGGGGGGCGGCAACGCGATCCCGGACTACGAAGACGTTCGCCAGCAGATCTTTCAGCGCATGCAGCAGGAAGCCATCGTTCGGCAGGAACAAGTGTTTCTTCAAGAGCTCCGTCGCTCGTCGTTCATCGAAAACCGGCTCTGAGCTTCCAATTTTCGAGCTCGAGCGACCTCATCTCCAGATCCCCGAGTCGTGGATGGGAAGGGGTGAGGCGATACATCCGCGACGTGAGGAAACGCCATTCCGAACCAAAATCGTCAGGAATCTGGAAGAAGCGGAGCTACCCGTGGGTGACCGGATCGACGCCCCAACCCCGGAGTGGTCGGCGGTGAAGTGAGGAAACCGCCACAACCCGCGTCGTTTGCCGACTCCAGGCGCGATGATAGAGGAGAGCCGATTGGCAGGTTCCTGGCTAGGGCGCGTTCTCCCCAGGGCGAAGAAGCGTGACCTGAAGCACCACGTCCCGGGTCGGGGCGATATGGCGTACGAACGGCTCGTAGCCATCTCGGGTCACTTCAAAGGTGTGGCGGCGCCCATCGACCGGAAGCTCGATGATCCGCTCGGTTCGCTCGACGCCGTCGACCTTGAGCACCGCGCCTCGAAGGAGACCTCGCATTCGCACGCGCACCGCTTCGCCGGCCGCGGAGTCCGTGTCCTCCGGAGATTCATCCCCAGAGGAGTCGAGCTCCCGCGTGGGGATCTCGTCGCGAGGCTCGCCGCTCCCCGATTCCTCGGGCTCGTCCCCACCGGTAGCTTCCTCCGCCCTCCGCGGTGCGGGAGGTTCGTCCACCAACTCCTCCGCGACCGCCTCTTGCGCGCTCGAAGGAGATTCTCGGATCTCGTCGGGCTCCACTTCCGATGTCGAGGGGGACGGGCCCTCCGTCAAGGGATCGTCTGCTCCCTGCGCGCTGACCCACACGGCGGCGGCTCCGCCAAGCACCACGAGCACCCCTAGCGCGACAACCAGCCCCAGGCGAGAGGGCCGGGAAGTACGTGAGCTATCGGGGAGGGGTGCCGGCGGGGACCTGGGCTCGACCCGTGTCGGAACGCTTCCCTCTGAAATCGGCGCTTCAACCGCGCTCGACTCGTGGAGGGCACTGACGGGTTCCGGACCAGCAACTTCGCCCGGCCGCGATTCGGCATCGTCCACGATCGTGGCCGTTGTGTCGGCAACACTGGGCGCGCTTGCCGCCACGGTGTCTTGTGGGGGTTCTTTCGGCACTGTGGGAGCTGCCAAACCCGCCGACTCCTCGGCGCTCGGTACGTCATTTCGGAGGTCCGCCGTGTCGCGGCGCGTTGCCACAGTCTCCGGGGATGGTTCCTCGCCAAGGGCTCGCGGGGTGTCCGCATCTGCGCCGGGAGCATCCGATGGTGCGGGCGGTTCCGCCGTCAACGACGCTTCCACCATGGTGTCGGCTTCACCACCCGCCAGTGGGAGATCGGTGGCCGGATCGTTTGGGGTCACCTCGTTCTTCCCGCGCTCCTCATCGGAACCCTCGGCCGGAGCCGCGTCGTCGGGGATGGTGCGAAACGCTTCCTCGGCGAAGTCCTCTGGGGCGGGCACGGTGTCCGCCTCCAAGAGCGATGACCTCGGCTCATTCATCACGGTGGCTTCGGCCTCCGGCGGAGCTCCGGGACGCACGGACTCGATCGTGATCGCGTGCGCCGCGACCACCGCAGGCGCCGACTCCTCCGAACCCGCCGGCGTTGCCGTCGCATCCACCCACGGCGGCAACCGATGATCCGCAACCGCACGCGACATGACCCGAGCCGCGAGAAGCGAGTTGTAGGCTGCCTTGGTAGTCGAGTAGCGCCCTCTCGGATCGGCCGCGATCATCTTTTCGATCGTTCGCCCCACCACTTCGGGCACGTCGCCGTTGAGGGAACGGAGCGGCGCCGGAGCCTCCCCGTTCGGGGCTTCGCCGGCGAGCGCGTGATAGAGGATGCAACCGAGCGAATAGAGGTCGCTGCTCGGCACCGCGTCGCCTTCCCGCTGTTCGGGAGCGCGATACGGCGAATCCCGTTGGGGCCGGAAGAGCCCGAAACCCCACACTGCAGCGCCTTCCCCCACGCGAAGTGCTTCCGGCGCGATAGCGCCGTGGATCACCGCCGCCTCGTGCGCGCGGAGCAAACCCTTGGCCAGCTTTTCCCCAGCTCCAAGGAGCTCGCCAACGGTTGCCGATGACGAGAGGCGCTCCGAAAGCGATGCTTCCGGAGGATGCCGAAACACCGCGTAGGGCTGGCCCTCGGCGCGCC
>JBCCZL010000719.1:0-4692 GCA_039187775.1 Myxococcota bacterium | reverse complement strand
GTTCACGTTCGAGGACCTGTTCGTAGGCCTTGATCCCCCGGCGAGCTTCCCCGAGCTCTTCGGCCCACACTTCTCCCTGGCGCATCAGCGCGGCGATGCTCAACGCCGGATCCGCTGCGGACTCTGCCTCCCGCTGAAGGTCGTCCACCAGTCGATTCCACGCTTTGCGTAGCGCACGGAGTCGGGTCAGCGCATCGACCGCCGGCCGGAAATCGGGCATCGCCGAGAGCGCCTGCGCGTATGCCTGAACCGCGCGATCGCTTTGGTTGAGGTGATGCTCGTACACTTCGCCGATCCGAAACGAGGTGCGGGCCTTCCCTTCCCGGCCGGTCCGGCCGCTAAGTTCGAGCTCGAGCACTTTCACGAGCTCTTCCCATTCCCCCCGATCCGCGAGTTTTTGACCGAGGGCGCGAAGGCTTGGTCCGTGGGTGGGGAGGATCTCGACCGCGCGGCGGTAGTACTCGAGGGCTGAGGTCTCTCGACCGATCCGGCGTGCGCAGAGTTCGCCCATCTTCTGAAGAAGCTCGACCTTGGCCGACACATCGTCGGTGAGCTCGAACTCCCGTTCGTACATGTCGAGGAGATCCTCCCAGCGGCCCGCGCGATAGTAGACGCGGCCGAGGCTGATGAGCGCGGGGACATAGCTCGCGTCGAGTTCGAGCACTTGCTTAAACCGCGCGAGCGCTCCCTCTTGGTCGTTGAGCTCCTTTTCCAACACTTCGCCGGCACGGTGGAGGAGGCCGACCCGATGCTTTTCGAGGCTCGCCTTGTCGGCTTCGAGTTCGAGCGCCTCGACCAGCTCGGAGAAGCGGCCCGCGCGTTCGGTGGCGCGCTGGACGGCATGAATGGCCCCGAGGTTGTCCGTATCCACCTTAAGAATGCGCCGATAGGCGTGGGCGGCCTGCGCATGTTCGTCGAGGTGGTCTTCGTAGATCGCGCCAACCTTTTGGAGGTACGAAACGACGAGGGCGTCGTCGCTCGAAGAGTCGATCGCGCGTTCGTAGACCTCCACGAGATCGCGCCAGCTCTTCGAGGTCGCGAGGAGCCGGGTGAGAGCCTTGAACGATGGGGGAAAGCCTGGAAGATGCCCAAGAGCCTTTTTATGATGCTCCGCTGCGGGTTTGGGCTGGCGAAGTTTGTGCTCGTAGATGTCCGCGATACGGGCGTGGGCTGCGGCTCGCCGCTCGGGGTCGTCCGAGCCCTCCGCCTCCCCATGATGCATTTTCACGAGCGCGTCCCACCGCTCAAGCTGCCGGTAGAGCTTTCCGAGGGCCTGGAGCAGCACCGGATCAGCGGGGCGTTGCCGAAGAGCTGCCTCGTACCAGGTGGTCGCGGCGCTCGGGTCTTCTAGCCGCTCCTCCTGGAGCTGTCCGAGCCTGGCGAATAGATCGACCTGTTCGGCGGGCGGGCTCTGTCGGGCGAGCCGTTGGAGGACTTCGGACAATGTGTCCCAGCGCTCGGTCGACTCGTAGAGGTGGGCGAGTTCGTTCAGCACGAGCACATCGTTCGGTGATTGGGTGAGCGCGGTTTCGAGGGCGCCGATCGCCTCCTGCCGATTGCCGAGTCGCTCAGTGTGAAGTCGAGCGATCCGGTAGAGTGCCATCGTGCGGACCGCAGCATCGTCGGTGGCTTCGGCCTCCGTTGCGAGCACCCGGATGAGGTCTCGCCATCGGCGCTGCGCATGGTGGAGTCGCTTGAGGGCGCGGAGCGCGGTGGTGGCCCGCGGGTCGAGCTTCAGCGCTGTCTCATAGAGCTCGATCGCGGCGTCGATGTCGTTGCGCCGCTGCTCGATGAGACGGGCCCGTCGCATGATCAGCGCGGCTCGATGGCGCGGATCGTCGCTGACCGCGTTGGCCTGCCGTTCATAGGTTCGGCTCAGGCTGTCCCAGGATTGATTTTGAAATGCGCTTTGTTCCACCGCCTTGAGCACGGTGAGATCGCCTCGGTCGAGTTCTAGGGCAGTTTCGTAAGCGTTTTTTGCTTTCTCACGATCCCCGATCGCATCCTCAAGGAGGCGTCCCTTCGCAAAATGAAGCGTCGCCTTTCGCGTGGGATCGCGGGTGATGCGGATCTCTGCGTCGAAGAGGGGGAGGGCGCCCTGAAAGTTCTTGCGAGCGAGGAGCACGCGCCGATACCCCCGAAGCGTTGGGAGATGGTCCGGGGCCAGACGGTGGGCCTGTTGATAGTGTGAGTCTGCGCTTCGGAGATCCTCCAAGGGGCTCTCCGAGAGACGGGCGATCTCGAAGTGGAGCTTCGCTGCTCGGGACGCTTCGGGTTTGGTGGAAAGCTCTTCGAGATGGGATTTGGTGAGCTCCTTGGCGAGGCTGGCGAACGCATCGGGGGTAGGAGGGCGGCTGGCCCGTGCTGGGGTGCGTGCGGGCGCAGTGGTTGCCGGGGCAGCGACCTCGGGAGTCGCGGGTTTGGGTGAGCTCTCGGCGGCTCGCTTCGCCCGGTGCTCTTCGGCGGCTTTTCGACGAATCTCCGGGTCGACGGGAATCGTGTTTTGCACGTCGAACTCTTCGCTCTCGTCGAGGTCGACTTCGAGATCGGCGACTTCCAGCTCCGTTGACACGTCGACCTCTGCAGGGGAGAGTTCGAGTGGGTCCTCGAGATTGAGCTCGGTTTCGAGTTCGCCCTCGAGTTCGTCGAGGAGCCCGCTCATCGTGCTCTCGGTCGGGCCACTTCGGCGAGCTCCGTTGCCAGGCTTCGGACGGTTCACCGCGTGGGCCGGCGGCGGCGGTGGCACGGAGCGCGGGCTGGCCCCCGGGCGTGGTGGAGCGGGCGGGGCAGATTCCTCCACCTCTTCGAGCTCGACCTCCATCGTTGTGTCCGAGTGGGGCGGCGCGGGGGGCTTTTGCGACATGAGCCACCAATGATGCTTCTCTCTTCCGGATCAGAGCAATAGCTACGCGCGCCTAGCCCGCATCGGTCACCAGAGGTGATGGATCGCGTTCGAAAGTGCCGGATTCCCGCGGACCGCGGACTGGAAGACGCCGCAGCGGTACTCGACGTGCCGCGAGGCCGGCGGGAGGGAGAAGGCCGTGGGAATGCGGGGCTTTCGGGCGCGAGCCACGCCGACGGGTGACCGATGCGGGCTAGAGCCCGAACTTCACTGGGGCGCGGTTCCGGAAAGCTGCTGTCTGAAGGCTCTCGATCGCCGACCCGTGGTTGGCGGGGGCTTTTCCGCGGGGAGTAGTGGACAAAACGGACAGCGCCCCCGGAGCCAAGCTCCGAGGGCGCAACCAGATCCGGATCAATCCGGGGGCGATATGGCTCGTGGGTTAGGCGACGGCCAAGGTCTCGAGGTCTTCGAGCCGAGCTTTGAGCTTCTTCTTCGCCCTCGCTTCGAGCTGGCGAGCTCGCTCACGGCTCACGCCGAGAGTTCGGCCGATCGAAGCCAGCGAGGTGCTTTCGTCACCCAAGTATCGCTGCTCCACAATATAGCGTTCCCGGTTGTCGAGCTCCTTGAGCGCTTCGCCGAGTCGAACTTCGAGGGTGGACTTGCGCTCCTGGGCGAGAAATGCGGTCTCCTGGTCGTCCTCGTTCTCATCGGTGAGCGCGTCGAGAAGCGTCGCTTCCGAGTCGTCGTAGAGACGCGCGTTGAGAGAGACATCCTTGTTGTCGAGACGGCGCGTGAGCTCTTCCATCTTCTCCGCGGACACTCCGAAACGCTTGGCCAGCATCTCATTTCGCTCGTCGCGACCGAGGACCAAGTTCGCCACCCGCGCCCGCTCCCGTCGAAGTCGGAAGAACATCTTGGAGCGGAAGGGTCCGGACCCTGCGCCGACCATGGTCGACGACCGAACGACGAGGTCGAGAATATACGCTCGGATCCAGTATCCGGCGTAGGTGACGAAGCGCGTGCCCCGATGGGGATCGAACTTCTTCACCGCGGTCATCAGCCCGAGGTTCCCCTCGGCGATGAGCTCGGAAAGACGGATGCCGTACCGTCGATATTGAAGGGCGACGGCCACGACATACCGAAGGTTGGCTTCTGCCAACTGGTTGGCCGCGTCTTTGTCACCGTCGAGGGCGGCGACGGCCAGAACATGCTCATCCTCCCGGGAAAGCTTCGGAATGCTGCGGACCCGTTGAATGTAGTCACTGGCGGCTGAGTCGAATTTGGGCGATGCCACTGGGCTCCTCCTGATAAACGTTACGTAACGTTAGTTTCCGATGGGGTCAACCCTAGGGAACATTCTTTTGTTCCGTGGCCCACCCTTGTCTCTACGCGAACCGAGCCGCAGCGGTTACCGGAGACAGTGCGGTGAAACTGTAGATAGCTGAAATGTATCGGGATTTCGAGCCCCAGCGAACAAGGTGGTACGCGGGTGAGGAACTGTGCGTGCGAGTCTTTCCTATTTTTGCAAACGGGGCTTGCCGTTACGCAACGGGCGGTTTGCAGGCGGTCTTCACATCGTCTGGAGGCTTTCCGAAGCCGCAAGAGACCACCGCCTGAGCCCCGCAGCGCTCAACGTGTGGGTTTCACGCAAAAATGCCGGCAAGCGGGCGGCTTACCGGCAACATCCATGCTTCTTGGGGAGAGCGAGTGGGGCCTGGATCGGCTGGAAACGGCGTCTTTTATGCGGAGAAGGAAGACCCGCAGCCACAGGTGCTCTTCGCCGACGGATTCAGGAACTTGAATCCCGCCCCGTGAAGGCTTTCGACGTAGTCGATCTCCGTACCTTCGAG
>JBCCZL010000718.1:0-4706 GCA_039187775.1 Myxococcota bacterium | reverse complement strand
ATGCGTTCGAGCTCGACCCGTACGCCAAACCTGCAGGTGATCGGGACGAACCCCTGGTCACGATGCTCGCGAAGAAGTACCGAACCAGCGAGTCCGCCGCTCAGGCGATGATCGATCGCATGACGAGCGCCGGCGCCGCCGAAGGCATGGACTTCCGCTTCGACCGTGTCCGTCGCGGCAACACGCTCGATGCGCATCGACTCCTCGCGATGGCGCGTGAGTCGGGACGCCAGGATCCGCTGAAGGACCGTCTGCTTCAGGCGTACTTCACGGACGGCGAAGATGTTGGCGACTCGGAAACCCTGACCCAACATGCCGAAGCCGTGGGCCTTTCCGCCGACGAGGTGCGCGACATGCTGGCTTCTGACGTTTATGTCGAGGATGTGCGGCAAGACGAGGCGCGCGCCGCGGCGCTGGGCATCACCGGCGTGCCGTTCTTCGTATTCGGCGGACGGTTCGGCGTCTCCGGCGCACAGTCACCGGAAGCACTGCGAAGCGTTCTCGAACGAGCCAGCGAACCTCAGTCGATCGACGACATCGACACCGGCGAGATCTGCGCGATCTAACGATCCGACCGTCGGGTCGGCCGATGCCGCGGAGCGCCGCTCTGGCCCGAAACACGATCACTCGGCGCCGCGCTGCCTGGTCCGTCCGGCCGTCCTCGCCGGATGTCGAATACGGCTGCGCCGACCTCCAGTCCGAGGTCGGCGCAGAAGAACACGTTCTCAGGCACGTTCAAACGACAGCCGTCGCCTCTGGTGAGGTTCGTTCGGCTAACTCGCAATGCGCTCGAGGGTCCCATCCGCGATCGCCGGATTGAGAGTCGGGGCATCGCCGGAGTAGTCAAAGATACCCCGGGTGGCCTTCCGACCGAGATCGCCGGCGTCGACGAGCGCCCGAAGAAGCGGCGGCGCGTCGTAGCGAGGGTCCCGGAGCTCGGCCCGGAGGGTGTCGGCCATCGCCATCACCACATCAAGGCCGATCAGGTCAGCAAGCGCGAGCGGGCCCATCGGGTGAGCGCACCCAAGCTTCATCGCGGTGTCGATACTGCTCGCGTCCGCGACTCCACAGTCCAGCGTTTCGATCGCATGAAGGAGCAGGGGAACAAGGAGTCGGTTGACCACATACCCCGGCTGCGCTTCCACCCGGACGGCGGTTTTGCCGAGCCGCGCGCAAAAGGCCTCGGCGAGCGGGGCCGCGTACGATTCGGTCCGCTCGAGGGTTGCCAACTCGACGAGCTTCATCGCGGGGACCGGATTGAAGAAATGTAACCCGATGAAGCGACTCGGCCGTTCGAGCACCGCGGCGAGCTCGAAGAGCCGAAGCGATGAGGTGTTGCTCGCTAGAACGGCGCGAGGGTTCATACTCGCCTCCAACCGCCGTAGAAGCCCCCGCTTGAGTGGAAGGTCCTCGACCACCGACTCGATCACCAGCGCGGCCTCCGCCACGCGGTCGAACCGAGAATCAAATTCAACCCGTTCCAATAGAGCTTCGGCGTCCTCCTGGCTGCGCTTTCCGCGGGCCACCGAACGGCCCACCGACTTCTCGAGGCGAGCCCGCGCCTTGGTGATGTCCCCAGGCGTCGACTTGATCGCGATGACCGACAGGCCAGCCGCAGCCGCACACTCGACAATCCCAAGGCCCATTCGGCCACAACCCACCACCGCAACACACTCGATTTCCATACACCCTCCCGACTCCACTCCGGTTAACAGATTCACTACCCACCCACCATGAGTTGTAATCTTTTTGTAATCAACTTGTTAATGTCAGGAATACGGACTTTACAGTTGGTTAACAACAGTGGCCGCGGGAGACACAACAGCCTCGCAACCGATGGGGACGAGGTCACTATTTTCCTCACCACGATCGCTAACCCCCTGAAATCACGTCGGCGCACCCCAGCTCGCTCGCGGACGCGTCGAGCCCCGCCCATCCTCCGCACCTAATTTCAGCTACTTGCACGTCATGGTGAGGAAAATAGTGACCTCGTCCCCCAAAGTTGTCAGGACAAGACTGACATCCAACGAGATGAACTGCGTCGCCGGGACAAGACCGAAGAGCAAGTGAGATCGGCCATCAGCCCAAGCCCCCCTCGACCACCGCAGGCCCCAAGCTCGGCCAAGCGACAAACAGCGCAGGGCGAGCGTACGTTATCCAGAAGGGACCGCCGACCAAGCAGCCCGAGAAGATCAAGACCGCAACGCACAGCAAGCCCCCAGAGACCGAGTCGGCGAAGCCGACAAGAAAGAACTCCGAGACGACCGGAACGACACTCTAAGCCGTGGCACCTACTCCTCCGCGATGCACGGAAACCCAACGGCAAGCACTCGCAGCAACCAACCGCTGAAAGAGACAACCCGCGGCAGCATGCCGCGTGGGGCTCGGCGCACGCCGGGCCCCCGCCTTGCGCCTTGAATCCCACCAGTCTTGGCCTGCGGAGCCAGCGTATCTACGCGCTGGGCGCTCGGACGGTGCGTCCTGGAGCGCGGCCACGGTCCGGCAACGAAGCCTTCGATGCAACCCTGAGAGCCATGTCCGGCCGCGCGGAAGGACGTGCCGTTCGGGCGCACAGCGCGCCTTATCGCGCCTATCCCGCTGAACGAACAGACCAAGAAACCTGAACCCGGAAGGACGTGCCGTTCGAGCGCACAGCGCGCTTCCTCGCGCCTATCCCGCTGAACGAACAGACCAAGAAGCCGATCAAGCTACCTAAGCGAATCCACCAAATTCAGGAGCGCCGAAGACTCCGAAGCGCAAAATCCAAATCTTCAAACGTCGTGAACACCCGCCCCGGAATCCGATTCGGTTCCGCAAGCCGGTGATTCTTGGGCACCCCGACCCAGACCTCTACGAGACTGTGAAGATTGCGAATCCCTTCCGAGAGATTCTGAAGCTCCCGCTTTCCTACATCGCGAACGACGCTCAGCAGCGCGATCCGAGCTCCACTCGTCTGCACCGCCTTTTCGATCTCGTTCCAGGGCAAACTCGGCCCCAGATACACCGGCTCGAGCCCACGAGCCGCGGCCAAAAACGAGCCGATCAATACTCCGAACTCGTGCGCATGATCGGGGGGCGTCGTCGCCAACAACTTCGGCGTTCCAGGCGGGGGGTCCATCTGGCTGATTAGCGTCCCGAGGAGATTCCGAACCTGGCTCGTCGCGAGATGCTCGTGCGCGATTTCGAGCTCACCTTCGGCCCACTCGTTGCCCACGCGCTGGAGAAGCGGTCCAATAAAGTCGACCGCCAGCCGTACCGATGGGGTGAGCGACGCGATCTTCGAGAGGTATTGGTTGGCCTTGCGAACCTCAAAGGCCCGAATCAAATCGAGGTATCGATCGATCACCTCGTCGGACTCCGCGGGGGGCGGGTCCGCGATGCTGCCGCCCTCGAGATTGATGAGTTCGTCGGTTTTGAGCGCCGCGATCGCCCCGATCGAATGGCCTTGCTGGCTCAAGCGGCGCAGCAGTTTGAGTCGCCCCACCTGCTCCACCGAGTAGCGGCGGGTGTTTCCCTCCGTCCGGTGGGGAACCACCGCACCATAGCGCCGCTCCCAGATCCGGATCGTGTCGGCGGGAATCCCCGTCAGACGCGACACCACCCGGATCGGGAGAAGGTCCGACGCCGCGTCAAACTCGTTTGCGGCGCCGGACCGAGCACTACTGCTTTTCTTTTTGTCGGAGATAGGCTGACTCAGGTTTCAAGAAAGTGATTCCTGGATGTGGACCGTGCTTTCCCGGGGACGCTGCTCGATGAGACGTCCAGCACGGTCACGCCCTCAGGATGCGGGCGGAAGGAGGACCGAGTCGATGACGTGAATCACGCCATTGCTGCACTCGATATCGGCTTGGACGACGGTCGCGTTGTTGATGCGAACGCTTCCGCCCTCGGTGCTCACGCTGAGATCCTGGCCTTGGACGGTGGTCGCCGAGCTCATGCCCATGACCTGCTCGGCCCGGACGTCACCGGAGACCACGTGGTACGTGAGAATCGCGCGAAGCTGGTCACGGTTCTCGGGAAGCAGAAGGTTCTCCACGGTGCCCTCATCCAGCGCGGCGAAGGCGTCGTCGGTCGGCGCGAACACGGTGAACGGCCCCGGGCCCTGCAAGGTCTCGACGAGCTCCGCGGCCTGAACCGCGGCCACGAGAGTCGAGAACTGACCCGCGGCGGAGGCGGTCGCCACAATGTCCTGGGCACCCGCGGTGTCTTCGGGCATCGCTTCATCGCCGCCCATTTCACCGCCGCCCATGTCCTCTCCACCCGCGCTGGTCTGCGACTCGGCCATCTCGGAGGAGCTGCCACCGCAGGCGACAAGGGCCGTGGCAATCAGGAGGGTGGACAGGCTGAACAGGGTCTTGGAGGTCACGAAATGAGAGATTTTATTAGTCATAGCGAACACTTGGCTCCTATAGGCTCCGTGAGAGCCGTGGATTTTCTAGCACCCGTATCTTGTGTCCAGATTATTTCTGGACAAGTGTTGTTCAAAACCTTTTTTTGATCAAGAGTCACCCCTAACGACCGTGGTCATGCGTACCGAACCCATCGAGCTCATTTCCCCCCAAAGTTGTCTCGACCGAGGCCTTTCGTCGGCGCTGGGGGGCTTTGCCTGGTGGTACTTGGATCTGGTCAACGAGGCCGGCGATGGGTTGGTCGCAATCTGGTCATTTGGTCTCCCGTAGTGCGCTTTGGCTCTTGGAGATAGTGAT
>JBCCZL010000717.1:0-4717 GCA_039187775.1 Myxococcota bacterium | reverse complement strand
CGCACGAGGAGGCCAAGGGCGGTGTTGAACGCTTCCTCGCCCGGACCGCCGATCCAAAAGAAGCCGTCGCCCTGTTTCTGCATCCGAATCAGGCGCTCCTCGAGCACGCGGGCTCGAAGCATGATGTCGTGCATCTGGACCAAAAGCGCATCCGGAAGGTCGGTCCCGGGCACACCCTCGCTGGGGCTCGCAGACGTGATATTGGTCATGGTATTTCTTTACTGACGAAAGGCTCCTTCCTGCAAACGAGAGCGTGAGCTTTCATGGACCCTTCGCCGCGCACTGCCTTGCGCACATTGGGCGTGGTGCGCTCGGGCGGACCCCAGCGCGCTCAGGCGTACATTGCGGATCTGCTATTCTTTCGACATGAGAGAGGTCTGCTGCGACTCGGTCCCTGGTTGCGAGACCGATATCGAAAGCGACCCGCAAAACTGCGGCGGGTGCAGCGCGTCGGCGTGCATGGAGCCGATGCCGAGCTGATTCCTGCGACCCATCGACCGGCCAGTGCATCGCGACCACCAAACCAGACGGCTCGAGGTGTGAGAACTGCGGCACCTGCACGGGAGGCGTGTGTCGAACCACTTGCAACCTGACCGCGTCTCCCGGAGAGAACTGCGATGCCGCGACCAACCGATGTGTCCCGTGCGGGCAGGCCAACGAAGCATGTTGCACGGGATCTGCGCGACAGCGATGCCCGCCGCCGTTGGTCTGCGGAACATCGAGCACGTGCGGCTGATATGAACCGAACGCGCCCGTCCCCCGCGTAGGACATCAGTCTTCCCAGCGGTTGTTCTGCCAGCGGTCAGACGGCGGTTCCTCCTCGGTGGTCCAGCGATCGTTATTGTTCCAACGGTCGTTCCGCCATCGTTCTTCGAATGGATCCGTTTCCTCCTCCGGGTCCTCGGACTGGACCGGCGGATCGATCCGCTGAGGTCCACGGCGGATCTCTGGGGTTTCCTCCACCGCCGGTTCCGCAGGAAGGCTCGACGGGATGCGCTGTGGCACCCGCTCTCCATCCCCCCAACGGCGGACCTCTTCGAGGACTTCCTCGGGGTCACGAAGCGAACCGTTGTCGCGGAGCTCGAAATGAACATGAGGCCCGCGGGATACCCCGGTGGAACCGACGAGGCCGATCGGGTCTCCCCGTCGCACCATCATTCCGGGAATCACCGTATTGCGTGCATTGTGAGCGTAGGTCGTGACCCAACCGTTTTTGTGCAGGAGGAACACGCAGTTGCCGAAACTCCGGAACTCCCCCGCAAATGCGACCATCCCGTCCGCGGCGGCCAACACCACCGCGTTGGTCGGAGCACCAATGTCCACACCGTTGTGGGGCACGTTCGGTAGGTCGACGCGGGTAAACCCGAACCCTCGACCGTAGCGGCCCTCTCGAACCGGCCAAAGCAACCCTCGCGGAACTCGACCCACCACTTCCTCGAGCCACCGCGCCGGCGGCGTCTGGCGAAGCAGGGTCACCCCGGTCCGCTCCCGCCCGAGCCGAAGGCGGCGGGCCCGCTCCTGGGCCTGACGAAGGTCGCGTGCGCTTGCCTCGGGGTACCCGTATCTTGGCCGCTCCGGTGCGTCGTCGCGGCAACGGGGCTTGTCTTCGGGGGAGCAATAGATCCGAACGTGAAAGTGATTGTCGTGGGAGTGCTCCTCGGGTTCACGCATGACCGCGCGCGCTCTTCGCCGAAGGCTCTCCGGCGCCCGAACCCGCCGCGCCTCATCGAGAAGCATGTCCTGAAGATGCTCGGCAACGAAGATGAACTGCACGTTCGCCTCTTCATCGAGAAGCATGCGCTCGAGGAGCACCCAGTTCGCTTCCGCATCGAAGTAGAGCCGCTGCCGGCCGCGACGCATGGTGTGCCCGCGCTCTCCGATCGGCACGAACCGCTCCGCGGTGGCCCAGCGCCGGTGGTCGTCCCGCATGTAGAACGCAAAGTCCACATCGCGTCCCGCCTGGTGGGAGCGGTGTCCGGGAATCGGTCCCCCTTCCTGGGCCGAAAGCTCCCCGATCGACAGCTGAGTGCCCCGAAAACGGGTGGCCATCTGCTGCCCGAGGCGGCGAACGAAGGCGGCGATCTCCGCCGTTCCCCAGAAGCGGCCGCCCCCACGACCCCGAACTTCGGCGGGAACATAGCGAAGATGTGGGCTCTCCTCGACCCGCACCGCGTGGAGGAGACTTCCTTCGTCGTTGGTTCCCACGGAAATGCTGTGGCTGACCGTCGGCTCGGCCGGCGCCGATGTGCCATGGCCTCGCTGCCACCAAGGACTCCCGTCGTCCTCGGGCATTTGAGAGAAGTCGTAGGCCTGGCTCGTCGCGCAGGGGTCATCGATCTGAAATCCGGGCGGCGGCTCCCCCTCGAACGCGAGATCTTCTGCGCACGGCACATCGTCGAGGGCGGCGGTCGATTCGTCGCTCCGCGACTCGGTTCCGCCGCAGGCAGGGAGAACCAACGCAAGAGCCGCAACGGTGAGGGAAAGACGATTCACCGGGCCCATAGCATAGCAGAGTAGGGCGCGTCGGACGCGTGAGGAGAACTCAACTCGTTGGCCGCGACCGACGTCGGAGGAAGCGCCCCCGATTAACCGGCCGCGTTCATTCGCGAAACGCGGTGATCCAGTAGCCCACCGACACCAAGAACGCGATGTGCACCACCGTCATGGCCGGCGCGCTCTGGGCGGTCATGCCGAGCGCCCAGCTCTCCGCACCGAACTGGCTTGCCCAGTTCACCAACACGTAGAGCTGCACCAGAGGGACCACCACCGTCGCCGCGAGCTGGACTCCCACCACGAGGAGCCCGCGCATCGCCGACGGGGTCCGTCGCCGCGGCCAGCCCAAGACGAGCGCCGCGCCGTGCGTGAGGACCAGTACCGCCAATGTACCGAAGTAGAGGGTGAGGGCGACTGGCGACGCGTTTCGGACCAGCTCGCTGAATTCCAGATCCACCCGTCGAGCATAGCTGGCTTGGTTTCTCGGGGTGCGTCTTGAGCTCTCGGGGCGAATCCCTCACCCTCCCGCCATGGTTGCTAGCAAGGGTCTCGTCGGCCTTCGCCCCGCCCCGGCAGAAGCCGCGCGCGTCACGTCCCCTCCCTACGATGTCATCAAACCGGGGACCCCGCTCGAGGCTGCGCTTCAGTCCAACGACGCGTCGGTCTATCACGTGATCCTGGGCTCCGACCCCAAAAGTTCGCTCGACCGGCTCCTCCGCGAGGGCCTCCTGGTCGTCGACGATACCCCCGCCTACTACGTCTATCAGCAGCGCTGGGATGGGGGTGAACGGACCGGAGTCTTCGCCGCCCTCGCGGTCACCCCCTACGAAGACAAACAGGTCATTCGCCACGAGAAGACCTTTGACGACAAAGTGGCCGGGCGGATCGCACTCGCCCGGACCACCGAACACACTTTTGGCCCGGTCTTCGTACTGACGCGCGCTCCCATTCGGGCGTTCCTGGAGCGAGCCAAAGCCGACGAGCCCGTCTATCGCTTCACGTCGACCTTCGACGGCGGCGGTGATCTCGATGGGATCGACAATGCGGTTTGGCGGGTGGAAGAAACCAGCGAGCTTGGCCGAGAACTGGGTGCCGCCCTCGCCACCCAGCCCGTGTACATCGCCGACGGGCACCATCGCTACCACGCCGCCCTCAAGAACGAGCAGAGTCACTTCCTGTCGTACATCGCGGAGGACGCGAAGATCCTCGCGTACAACCGAGTCGTCCGCGGTGTCATGCCATTCGCCGACATCATCGGAACGCTCGACCTCGAGGAGACGCCGAGCTTCGAGACTCCCCCCAAGCATCACTTTGCGCTCTACCATGAGGGCAAAAGCTACCGACTCGCCGCAAAGGATGTGCCCTCTGACGTGGTGGGACGCCTCGACTGCGCAATCCTGGAACGGGAGCTTTATCCGAAGCTCGGCCTTCGCCACGATATGATCGCCGACGCGGCACACTTCGATTACTACTCGGAAGCCGCCCTCGACCAAATGAAAGCGGTGGTCGACCGGGGTGACTACGATGTCGCGATTGCCCTTGCTCCGGTGAGCCTCGAGGAGCTGATGGCGGTGGCCGACGCGGGTCTTACCAACTCGGAGATCGTGATGCCGGAGAAGAGCACCTTCTTCGCGCCGAAGATCCTCACCGGCCTCGTCGTACTCCGCCACTGAGCCCGTCGGGATTCAGAGAAAGCACCACCCCTCGCCTCGATACGTCGACACTTCGTCGACCACCTCGGTGCCGTCGATGAGGGCCAACTTGGAAAAGCGCTCGCAGAGCTCTCCGGCTTTTGCGTGACGAAAGAACACCGGCTCTCCCAGCGCCAATCCCGGCGGACGCTCAAAACGCACGGGTGTCTGCACCTCCCCCGCACCCTCCAGGGGAAGGAGAGCGCCCCCGGGAGGCAAGGTGGGAACCGGAAGCCGGTCCTCGCCGGCGGCACCCGACGCAATGTATCCGCCACCGTGGCACGTCACGATGTTCGGCCGCGGCCGCCGAACCACCGGAAGCGCGAACCCGGCCGCCGGTGCGTGGCGAAATCCCTGATAGCCATCGAACAGCGCGGGAGAAAAGAACCCAGAGCCCGCGGTCAGCTCGGTCACCGACGGGTCGGAACGGGTGCTCTCCAAGCTGCCGGTGCCGCCTCCGTTCACCAGAGAAATCTCATGCCCCGCGGACCGAAGCGTGGCGACGACTTCGCCGCGGAGTGCCTGCAGCCGGG
>JBCCZL010000716.1:0-4724 GCA_039187775.1 Myxococcota bacterium | reverse complement strand
GTCGGAGTTGTTGGAGCCTTCAGCTGTCGAGGCCAAAGGCCGAGGCCTCGAAAGGGAGCCTTCAGCTGTCGAGGCCAAAGGCCGAGGCCTCGAAAGGGAGCCTTCAGCTGTCGAGGCCAAAGGCCGAGGCCTCGAAAGGGAGCCTTCAGCTGTCGAGGCCAAAGGCCGAGGCCTCGAAGGAGAGCCTTGAGCTGTCGAGGCCGAAGGCCCGGCGGAAGCGTCGGCGACGCTGTCGAGCGGGATCTTCCGCATCGTCGGTTCCCGCACGTCTCGCTTCCTGGCCGGGGCCGCGGTCGGCACGAACGATGGCTGAAGGTCGTCGGGAATCGCTTGGTGGAGGAACTTTGAAATCGCCGCGAGGGTCGAGACGATGCCCGCCCTCGCCATGAATGCGGAAAGCCCCTCGATCACCGCTTCCATGCTCTTCGGGCGCTGCTCCGGTTTGGGTGCCATGCACTTCGAGATCAGCGCGTCGAGCTCCGACGGAATCGAGGAATCGACTTCTGACGGCCGTCGATAGTCTGCGTTGAGGATGCGCTGCAGCAGGTCGGGCTCATCGCTCGCTTCGAATGGGTGCCGGTTGCAGCAGGACTCGTAGAGGAGCACGCCCAGGCAAAAGATGTCGGCGCGGGGGTCGACGGGTTTGCCCGTCAGCTGCTCCGGCGCGGTGTAGCCAAAGGTCCCTTTGATGACGCCGGTCCGAGTCTCGTGGACCTTGGAGCTCGCTTTGGCGATCCCGAAGTCGATGAGTTTGGCGGCGCCGTCGTAGCTGAGGATCACGTTCGACGGGTTGAGGTCGCGGTGAACGATTCCGCGGGGCCGCCCGATTTCATCCCGCAGCCGGTGCGCGTAGTGCAGCGCTTCGGCGATGTGCATGGCGATACCCAGCGCTTCGGGCCGGGGAAACGGGATCCGCTTCCGGCGGAGTCGTCCAAGCAGCATTTTGAGAGTCGGGCCTCGCACATACTCCATCACCATGTAATGGCCCGTGTCGGTTTTCCCGAGGTCCAAGACCTGCGCGATATGCGGGTGGTTGAGGCTTGCGAGAATCCGAGCCTCATCGAGGAACATCGCGACGAACTCGGGGTTATCGACGTGGTCGGGCAGAATCTTCTTGATGATGACGTCCCGGGCCAGACCTTCGAGTCCCCGCTGCTGGGCGAGATAAATCTCCGCCATGCCGCCGACGGCGACCTGCCGGACGATCCGGTAAGGACCCAGCATGTCGGGACTCAGACTCACGAACCGCGCATCATAGCGGGTCGTGGGGCGCAGGGGACCGCGACCCGCGGCGCGGGTTTTGTGTCGCCGATGTCACGCGTGAGTTCCGGTGGCCGTTCCGACGGGAGAGGATCTTTTTGACGGTGCCTTCGACATCGGTCCGAAGCGTGACCCGTTGGCGAATTGCGCGTGGAGACAGGGTCCGGTCTTCAGCCTCGCCTTGTTCCCCAAAACCCCGTCACGTAAGCTAAATCCGACGATGGCGAGCCATTCCCGATCGGGCAGCGACAGCTTTGTCGAGCAGCTTGGGGACCGGCTGTCGGCCGACTCCGGTTCGACGCCGAGCCCGCCTGCGTCCCTTGCGGTGCCTCCTGCGACGTCCGCTCCGCCGCCACCGCCGGGCTTTGCCCCTGGCGCTCCTCCGGACAACCGCGCTTCGGCCGGTGGCGATTCTGGAAATGGAGCGCCCGGGGTGTCGGCCCCACCTCCGCCGCCACCCCCACCGCCGGCACCGGGTTTCGCCGCGGTAGCGCCGAGCGTGCCTCCCACGGCCTATCCTCAACCGTCGGCGCCTCCTTCGGTTTCCTCTCACCCTGCGCCACCGCACGCTGCTCCCTCCAACCCTGTTCCCTCACACGCTGCGCCACCATACCCGGCACCACTGCACCCAGCACCACTGCACCCGGCACCACTGCACCCGGCACCACTGCACCCGGCGCCACCGCAAGCCGCCCCCGTCCATCCAGCGCCTTCGTACCCTGCGCCGCCGAACCCTGCGCCGCCGCCGGCCGACGATCCTTTTTCCAGTTTCGAAGAGGACGAGATGGAAGGGGAGGTCACGCGCCTCGAGCACTCCCATCTGATCGCCGAAGAGAGCACGACCATTCTCGGCCACGTGAACGAGCCCTCGTTCCTCGAGGTCGCCGAGGGCAAAGACCAAGGAAAGCGATTCACCATCACCGGCCCGGAGACGGGGGTCGGACGGAGCATCGATAACGACGTGATCCTGACCGACATTTCGGTCTCCCGGCGCCACCTCAAACTCGTGCAAGTCCCCGAGGGCCTCAAGCTCGTCGATCTCGGGAGCGGCAACGGATCGCTCGTCAATGGAGAAAAGCATCGGGAACTTCTGTTGAAGGAAGGCGACCGGATCGAAATCGGCGAGACCGTGCTCGTGGTTCGCATCCCCGCGGGGTCGGCGCCCGCCGCGCCGATCGGACCGGCACCGGTGCCCGCCTCGGTCCAGGCGATGCCTCAGCCGATGCCGGGTGCCCCGCAGTTCCAGCCACCGCCGGAAACATTGGAGGGAGCGACTCCGTCCGCGCCGTCGATGGCGCCGATGCAGGCCCCGCCGCCGACGCACCACGTGGCTGCGCCAGGCGGTCTTCAGGCGGTGCCTCGCGCGTGGTTCGTCGGGTTCATGGTGATCGGCGGCCTCATCATCGCGCTGCTCGGCGCCACGGTGACGGTGCTGGTCCTCCGTGGCGATTCGGAGACGACCGTGGCGCAGGTGCCCATCGATGACGGTTCGACCCCGCTCTACAACCAAGGCGTCGCGGCGTATCACCGGCAAGAGTACGACCGCGCGGTGGAGTACTTCACCCAGGTGGTCCAGCTTCGGCCCAACGAAGAAAACGCGCTCCGAAACCTCAGCGCGGCACAGAAGGCGGCTCGCCACCAGCGCCAGCTGCAAGAGGCCCGCGCCGCACTGGAAGCCGAGGAGTGGGCCGATGCCCGGCGTCGCGCCCAGCGGATCATCGACGACGACTTTCCCCTCGACGGCGAAGGAAGCCCGCTGGCCCCCGACGCGGCCGCGATCGTGCGGACCGCCGACGAGGGGCGGCTCAACTCGCTCGTGGCGGCGGGGCGGACCGCGGTCGAAGAAGGAGACGTTGCCGAAGCCCGATTCAAACTGACCGAAGCCGAGGGCATCGACAGCGACCACGAGGATGTCGTAGCGCTCGCGGCGCTCATTCAGGGGAGCGACGCGGACGATGGCGAGTCTGAGGCGGCGGCTCAGGTCGTGGCGGGTGGCGAGCGTGCAGCTCCCCGCGCCGGTCCCCGGCCGATCTCGGTCCGGGGCCCCACGCCCCTGCCAGGGCGAGGCATGATGGCGCCGACGCGTCGGGGCGGCGATGCGCTCGGGTTCTATCGGTCCGGAGATTTTGCCCGGGCCGCGCGGGCGGCTCGGTCCTCGGGAGGCAGCGGCCGGGAGCGACAGCAGGGGCAGACCCTTGCATCCAACATCGAACAGTTTGCCGGACTCTACTCTAGGGTCCGGAGCCGGCAGGCCAGTGCCGACGACATTCGCCGCGCTCGAAATCTCGATCGGTCGATCAGCAATGGCCACTACGCGAGTCAGATCAACCCCGCGCTGGCCGAAGCCCTCATGCGGACGGTCAACGGCTCGTCGAACCCCACCGTGCGTTGCCCCGCGGTCCGCCAGGTGCTCCAGGTGAACCCCAACCACCCCCAGGCGCGCACGATTAGCCAGGCGTGCGAACGAGAGGCTCGGCAGCGCTTTGACCGCGCGCGGCGGATGGAGCAGACGAATCCTTCTGCGGCGAGAACGATGTACAGCCAGGTCCGCGAAATGTTGCCTCGAAGCCATCCGCTCGCCCAGGACGCGTACCGGCGATCGAACGCCCTCTTCCGACCCTCTCGGATCGACGAAGACGAAAGCAACTGATGGTCGAGGCGCGGGAGTGGGGCCGGTCTCGGCCGGCGCGGTCGATCCGCAGGGACTCCGAGCTCCGAGCCGTGGGCGTTCGGGATGCAGCTAGGAGATGGGTCGGTGCGTAAGACGGTCCGCTCGATCTCGGTGCCCATCACTCTTGGAGCGGTGGCGGTTCCCCTCGCGGTCGCTCTCCTCGTGGGCTGGACGCTCATCTACGCGACCCGAATTGCCGACGGGAGCGATGTTGCGGGCAACGTCTGGCTCCTCGTCCTTGGCACGGTCGCCTTTGCCGCGATCCTCAGCGTGCTTGTGCTGTTTAGCATTTTCCTCGTTCGAGAGATCCTCGAGGTGCGCCGCCAAGATACCTTTATCGATTCAGTAACCCACGAGCTCAAGAGCCCGCTTGCCTCGATCAAGCTCTGCCTTCAGACCCTCGATCGACCGGAACTCTCCGCGCAGCAGAAGAGCGATCTGATGGCGATGATGACCGACGACGTCGATCGCCTCTCCGGGCTCATCGATGACGTATTGCAGGCGAGCCGCCTTGCTCATGATCGAGACCGAGTTGGCCTCGACGTCGGTGAGGTGGAGGTTCGCTCGATGATTGAAGAGTGCGCGGAGGTGGTGTGCGCTCGCCACGGCCTCAGCGATGAGATGGTGACCATCGAGGTCGAGGAGAAGCTCCACCTGCGCACCGATGGAGCGGCCCTCCAAGTCGTGCTCCGCAACCTCCTCGACAACGCCATCAAATACGGGGGCACCGATCCGAAAGTCACGGTGGCTGCACGGAGTGACGGCCGGGACGGTGCGGTGTTTGAAGTCGCCG
>JBCCZL010000715.1:0-4728 GCA_039187775.1 Myxococcota bacterium | reverse complement strand
CCAGTGGGGACGAGCTGCCGCGACGGGACCTGCGTAGCCTGTGTCGACAACAACGACTGCACCGACCCCGCGTCCGCACGGTGCAGCGAACGTGGTGAATGCATCGCCTGCGTGGACGATACCGACTGCGATGGCTTCGCGGGACGACCCGTGTGCGGAGCTTCGGGGCAGTGCATCGCTGCCTGTACCGTCGATGACCCAAGCGCCTGCGGAGATCGGCCGTGCAATCCGGTCACCGGCGCGTGTTCCGCGTACGATACCGGCTCAGCAGACACCTGTGAGCCCTGCGACAGCGACGCGAACTGCACGGAGATGAACGCAGCTTGCATCGAGCTCCGCTTCGGAGGGGAGAGCCAGGGTGGCTACTGCCTTCCCGCATCGGTGGCGCCAGGCGTCTGCGCGAGTCGGCCCTTCTCGGTCACGATCACCGCGACGTCGCTCTCCGGGGCGATGGCGGCGGAGTACTGCGGAATCGACACTTCGCTCACCACCTGCGAAGCGGTTCGCGCGGCGGTCTCGGGAACCGAATGTCCAGGTGGGGCAGCCGATTGTGCGTCCGAAGGGGCGAGCTGCCAGACCATCGGCGTTCCCAACCAGTGCACCTATCTTTGCGCTACGTCACAGGAGTGTCCGAGCGGTCTCGGCTGCGTGCTGAGCGACGACGGCACCCGCTTCTGCGGCTAACCATGAGCCGGGGGAGACCCACGAGACCGTGCGAGCTCTAGCAGACGTTGGCCTCGGCGTGCTCTCGGAGGGACGTCGCGAGCTGAGACCACCAGGTCGCAAGCTGTCGCAAGAACGGTTTCGATGGGCTGCCGTGACGCACCGGGTGGTCTTTCCGAATCTGAGCCCAACCGCGGTGTGTGATCGTGACGAGCGTACCGCTCGGGCTCCTAGCAAAGAGCACCTCTACTTCGGTCTTCTCTTCGGGCGCGAAGTTCGCCGCGCGCCACTCCAAGAGCAACCGCTTCGGCGGCTGCCACTCGAGCACTCGTCCAAACACCCGCTCCCGCTGGTCGTCGAGCTTTTCGATCAGGCGCCCGCCCGGCTTCGGCTCGAGAACGATCGGGCCACCCGACATTCGGTATGCCATCCCGCGTCGCCACCACGCATCAATCTCGGTCGTGAACACCCGAAATGCCTCTTCTGGGGCGACCCGGACCAACGTCGATACGCGCGCCTGATCTCCCTTCACCGGCGCTTCTTCTTTCGCTCGGCGTGGCGCTTAAACGCCGCGAGCTGCGTGCCCCAGAACGCCTCGACTTCATCGAGCCACTGCCGCAATGGCTCGAACCCTTCGGCCTTGAGACTGACCGTGCGGGTGCGCGCATCTTCTTCGTTCGTATGGATCTCCACCATCCCCGCTTCACGGAGCACTTTGAGATGACGGCTGGTGGCCGGCCGGGACAGCTGAAGCGCTTCGGCGAGCTCGCTCGGTTGACGCGGCTCATTCAGGAGGCGCACAAGCTCACGCCGGATCGGATCTGCAAGAGCGGTGAAGCTCGCATCGACATCGATCATGCGCCAGGGCCCTTCACCCTTTGTATGAACCACCAATGGTGCCCCTCGGGATCCGCCAAACGGTAAGTCCGGTCCGCCCAGTACTCCTCTCCGTAGTCGCTCGTCGTGGGTTCATCGATGATCCTGGCGCCGAGCTCCCTCGCCTGTGCGCAATGCGCGTCGACGTCGTCCACGAAAATGCACAAGCACTGGGTGTTTCCTCCTTCGATCTCCTTTGGCGCCTTCGCGGGAAGCGGGTGCGTGCGATCGCGACGGATCCCGGTACCGCCGACCATGATCAAGCCATCGCCGAACGTGAGCTCCGAGTGCACGATCTCCCCTTCATCCCCCTCGACCTTGAGCCGAACTTCGAAGCCGAGCACCCGGCAGATCCAGTCGATGGCGGCGGCGGGGTCGTCATAGAACACCGACGGTGAGATGCGTGGCCAGCCAGGTGGGGGGGCCTTGGAGGCGAGGGACGCGTTGGCCATTGATTGCTCCTTTGGAGAATAGTTGTCTATTTCGGAAACTAATTACCGCGAAGATTCCCGAGTCGTCAAGTCTCCGGAGGGCTTGACCTCGATCAGCAACCCAGTCGAGCAAAGGGGACCCGGTGAACAAGCTGCCCGCCGGTGTGGGTCGCAACTCTGAACCGGCAGAATCCACCGCCTCCCCAGATTGGGTTTAGAGTGGCGCATGCTTCATCGGCACCAGGTCCAGGTCTACTACGAGGACACCGATCTCAGCGGCGTCGTTTACCACGCGAACTACCTCCGCTACTTCGAGCGTGCGCGAGAACACCTCCTCGGGGTCCGCGAGCTGGTCCGGCTTCTCGAGGCGGAGGGGATCGGTTTCGTCGTCTACAAATGCGGAATGGCGTTCAAGGAGGGGGCGGTCCTCGGTGACGTGGTGGAAATCCGGACCGAGGCAACGCGAGAAAGCGATTACCGGCTTTGCTTTGCCCAGAACGCCTGGCGGGTGGGCCAACGTGGGGCGACAGGAATGGAACCCAAGCTCTTGGTCGAAGGGACGGTGGAGCTCGTGTGCGTCGACGCCCAAAAATCCCTCGCTCGGATCCCCGGCTCCGTCCTTCAACGCGTTTCTTCTTCGTAGGGAACCTCCTCCGGCAAAGGGTGTCTTCTCGATCGATGGGTCGGCTCCTCCTCGTCATATTGGCGCTCTCATGTTCTTCTTCGGCGACCGCTCAGGCGCCGCTTCGAGAACGCGAGGTTCCGAACCTATTCCCGGCGCAGCCCGACCCGCTTGGAGCGATCGTACGCCGAACCCTGCACCAGCGACGGCATGGGTATCGCCGTTGCTTCGAGCGAGAGCTACGTCGTGTGGGGACCCTGCCTCACTTCGCGATTGAATTCACGATCCGCCGGAACGGCACCACGAGCCGGCACCGTCTTCGAGGATCGGAGCCGGTGAGCCGAGAACTGACGCGCTGCATCCTGTATCAGCTGAAGAGCCTTCGTTTTCCGCGGCAGCCGCGGCCCGTCGCGATTCGCTTCCCGCTGATCGGGCACTGACTTCGCATCGACCGGGAATCCTTGGAGCTCGCGGTCAGAACGGGATGTCCGCGGCCGAACTAAACGAGAAGTTATGGATGCGGACCGTCAGCCCATCCGACTCTGCGACGTTTACCGAGTACCCAGACAGAATCGGATTCCGCCCCGCCAGGTCTTCGAGCACCGTCCTGTCCAAGGTGAGCGAAGTGACATCTCCGGCAAGATCGCAAATCGCCTGATCGTCATCCGCGATCAGCGTTGCCAGGATACGGTCGACGGGACCATTCGGCGCGGCCCACCCGATCGCGTCCCCGAGCTGAACCCCGACACCGAGGGGCTCCGGCATCTCGACCGACACTGTCCTGCCATCGACGCTGATCTCGAGGGTCTCCCCGGTGCTGATGGTGACCCCCGCGGTTGCGTCGTAGAGACCGGTGCCGGGGTTCGAAGCCGAAACCAGCACCGTCCCGCCTCGGGAGACTTCGATGGCCCCCACATCTGCGGATGCGGGCGGAGTGCCAGCCTGACAATCGACCGCGACGCATGGCCCCCCTTCGCGAAGGATGGGAGCGCACGCAAGATCGCGAAGCGTTCGAAAGTTGGGCTGGTCGGCCGCATCGGGGTTGTCGAAGTAGGCCACCACCTGCAGGTTTTCGAATGCGGCAGTGATTTCCACGATCCCTGGTGTGGCCTGAGTCGTGGTCCCGTCGGCCCGCCCGTCGGTCCCGGAATCAGACCTCGGGGTGGACCGATCGTCGTCACCGCACCCACTGGAGACACAAAGGAAGACTGCCACACACAAGATCAGAAGAGGCCTGAGCACAGGCACGGTCGTAAGCATCGTCATCGGAAAGCTCTCTTTATCGCTGCTCGCTGGAAACGACCCTCTCTGGAGTCCAGACCGCGTAGCCGCGAGCGCCGCAACCGATCCGTGAGATGTCGGGCGCACACGAAGCCCGCCCTCACGACCACACTAGGAAACCGATCGCCGGTCGTCCTTTCGATGACACGCATAACCGCACGGCGTTTGCGGCTCTATCCATGCGCGTCGGTCGGTAGTTCACGGGGTCGTGCAGTACCGCGACATTCGTTCCCCCAAAACGGAGACCGATGGCATCTCTACGGTCGAGTGTTCCACGCGCCTCCGCAACGAAGACCCGCACGTGCATGCGCCATCTGAAGCCCCCCATTGGTCGCTCTCGCACCGGAAGGAAGGGACGAGGTTCCACGCTCAGCACCGAAGGCAATCGACGCCGTGGGCTGACGTTCTCGTGATCCGAAACCGTCCGCGCCAACATGCGCGTTCGAGGCAGCTTTCAGGGGGCCGCCTGCCGTATCACTGATAAGCTCTTTCTATGAGTCTGGGTCAACCTCCGCAACCGTTCGGTGGGGGCTCGGTTGGATTGGGCACGCCCGGCCATCCGAACGCGGACCCAAAAATCCCCACGGGTCTCCAGGCGCTTGGGATCTGCTTCGTCATCTACGGCGTGATGGTCCTTCTCGCGACTCCGATCGGAATCCTTGGCAATGTGTTGAACGCACCCGGGTCGGTCGGTACGGGCCCCGTCGCCCAAGGGGAAGAGGTCGGCTATTGGATCGGAACCGGATTCGTCGGCTTGTTCGGCGTCGCGATGGCGATCCTAGGCGTCGTCGCCGGACTCAAGATGCGAAAGGCAAAAGGACACGGCCTCGCGGTCGCCGCGTCGATCGCCGCCAT
>JBCCZL010000714.1:0-4730 GCA_039187775.1 Myxococcota bacterium | reverse complement strand
TGTTCGTCGAGCGGCGACTGCCTCGGGGTGAGGGTCTCGAGGGAACCTCGGGGTCGTGGGCGATCCCGTCGGCGAGCTCATAACCTGAGCGGCGATGGAGCGCCTGCTCATCGCCATCGTCATCGTCGCCGTCGTCGGTGTGGTCGCGCTCGTGGCCGCGGCTTCCCGTGTCTCAGTATCCCGAGGTCGCACCGCCGACCATCCAGGTCACCGCGACCTATCCTGGCGCCTCGGCTGAGACTATCGCCGATACGGTGGCGGCGCCCCTCGAAGAGGAGATCAACGGGGTGGAGGACATGCTCTACATCTCGAGCCAGTCCACTTCGACGGGCACGGCGACGATTAATGTCACCTTCGAGCCAGGAACCGACCTCAACGCCGCGCAGGTGCTCGTGCAGAATCGGGTGGCACTCGCGGAGCCGCGGCTGCCGGAAGAAGTGCGGCGGCGCGGCGTGTCGACAGTGAAATCAAACCCCGACGCGCTCCTCGTCGTGCATCTCTACTCGCCCGACGAGAGCCGTGATCAGCTCTACATCAGCAACTACTACCGCCTCAACATGCGGGACCGGCTCCAGCGAATCGAAGGCGTCGGCCAAATCCAGGCGTTCGGGCTGCGCGAGTTTTCGATGCGGGTGTGGATCGACCCCGACCGCGCCGCCGCCCACAACCTGACCGCGTCCGAGATCGTCGATGCCCTCCGCGCGCAGAATGTGCAGGTTGCGGCGGGGGTTCTGAATCAGCAGCCGAGCGCCGACCAGGGAGCGTTCGAGGTCGGGATTCAAACCCGCGGGCGCCTTCAGACCCCGGACGAGTTCGAGGCCCTCGTGGTCAACACGGTGGGCGACCGTCAGGTCCGGCTTCGCGACGTCGCGTCGGTAGAGCTGGGTGCGCAGGACTACTCGACAGACGCGCGCCTCGACCAGGCGCCCGCCCTGGCCATGCTCTTCAATCAGCAGCCCGGGTCGAATGCGCTCGACACCGCCGAAGCGATTCAGGTCGCGGTCGAGGAGATGTCCGGCGATTTCCCCCCGGGCCTCGCCTACGAGATCATCTGGAATCCCACGGAGTACGTCTCGGCATCGATCGATGAGGTCCTCGTGACCATCGTCGAGGCGGTGATTCTCGTGAGCCTCGTGGTGTTCTTGTTTCTTCAGAGTTTCCGCGCCAGCGTGATTCCGATCTTGGCGATTCCCATCTCGCTCGTCGGGACCTTCGCGGTGATGAGCGCCTTCGGCTTCACGCTCAATATGCTCTCGCTCTTCGGGTTAGTACTGGCGATCGGCATCGTCGTGGACGACGCGATCGTGGTGGTCGAGAACGTCGAGCGAAAGATGGCGGAGGGCCTTTCGCCTCGCGACGCGGCGATCGCCACGATGCGCGAGGTCGGAGGGGCGCTCGTCTCGATTGCCCTCGTACTGTCGGCGGTGTTCATTCCGACGGCGTTTCTCGAAGGCATCACCGGAGCGTTCTTTCGCCAGTTTGCAGTGACCGTCGCGGCGGCCACCATTATCTCGGCGGCGGTCTCGCTGACCCTGTCGCCGGCGCTTGCCGCTTTGATTCTCAAGCCGCACGGGGCCAACGCGCAGCGCCGCTTTTGGCATCGTCCGCTCGACGGGTTCTTTCGGTTCTTCAATCGCGGGTTTGACGCGGCGTCGCTCCGATACGCGGGACTGGTGCGCCGGATGGCCCGGGGGTCTGCGCTGGTGATGGTGGTGTACGCCGGCCTTGTTGGTCTCACCGCGTTCCAGTTCGAACGGGCTCCTACCGGTTTCGTTCCTACCGTAGACCAGAACTACGTCATCACCGTGATCCAGCTGCCTCCGGGGGCGTCGCTGAGCCGCACCCAAGGGGTGGTGGACCGCGTACTGGAGGATGGTCTCGACCACCCCGCGATCGAGCATGCGGCCGCCTTCGCCGGGCTCAATGGCGCGACCCAAACCACCGCGTCCAACGCGGCCGCCATCTACTTCACGATGACCGACCTCGAGGAGCGGCTCGACGAGGGTTACGACATGGAGCGAGTTCTTGCGGACCTCCGCGGGACCCTCGGCGCACATCGCGACGCGTTCATTCTGGTGATCCCTCCGCCTCCCGTGCGCGGCATTGGTCAGGCGGGTGGCTTCCGCGGCTTTCTGCAGGACCGGCAAGGACGCGGCTACGCCGCGCTTGCGGAGGCGGCCCAGACGGTTTCTGCGGCGGCGAACAACGAAGAAGCGGTCACCGCGGCGTTCACGCTCTTCAACACCAACAGTCCGCAGCTCTTCACCGATCTCGACGTCGCGAAGGCGGAACGGCTTGGCGTGTCTCCGGCGGAGCTCTACGCCACCCTCGAGGTTTACCTCGGATCGGCCTACGTGAACGACTTCAACGCCTTCGGTCGTCCGTTCCGCGTGACTGCGCAGGCGGGGTGGGACCGACGGGAGTCGACCGACGACATCGCCCGCCTCCAAGTTCGAAATGCGGCCGGAGAGATGGTGCCGATGGGTTCGGTAGCGACCTTTGAACACATCCAGGGCCCAAACCGAGTGGCCCGCTACAACCTGTATCCTGCGGCGAGCGTCCAGGGCGATGTCTCCCCAGGCTTCGCTTCGGGGGCCGCCCTCGATGCGCTAGAGGACACGGCGGACACCGTAGCCCCGGGCTTCGGCTTCGAGTGGACCGAGCTCGCCTACCAGCAGCGCCAAGCGGGCAACACTGCGCTCCTCGCGTTTGCCCTCGCGGTGATCTTCGTGTTCCTTCTGCTGGCGGCCCAGTACGAGAGCCTGAGCCTGCCTCTCGCGGTGGTGCTCATCGTGCCAATGACGCTGCTGTCGAGCGTGACCGGGGTGCTGCTCATGGCGCTCGATGTGAACGTCCTGGTTCAGATCGGGTTCGTCATCCTCATTGGCCTCGCCGCGAAGAATGCGATTCTCATCGTCGAGTTCGCGAAGCAGGCGGAAGACGAGGGTCAGCCCCGGCTCGAGGCCGCGGTGAGCGCCGCGCGCCTTCGCCTTCGACCCATCGTGATGACGTCGGTGGCGTTCATCCTCGGCGTGGTTCCGTTGATGCTCGCCAGTGGTGCGGGCTACGAGATGCTGCGCTCGCTCGGAACCGCGGTCTTCTTCGGGATGCTGGGCGTGACCTTCTTCGGCCTCGTCCTCACTCCGGTCTTCTACGTCGTGAGTCGGAACCTTGGCGAGCGCATCGCTCTCCTGTTTCGACGCCCGCCCGCACACGGGTCGCCGGCGCCCCGTTGAGTTTTGAAACCCCTTGATCGACTGAGGAGTCTGTCATGTTTGCTCGAACCCTTATTCTGTTCCCGATTCTCTTCGCGCTCGGCTGTGCGACCATCGGCCCGGACTACCGGGCTCCGGAGGCGCCTCGGGCCGCGCGCGATGCCACCCTCCGGGTCGACTCCGAGCCGGAGCTCACCGCCAACGAGCCAGCCCACGACTGGTGGATGGCGCTCTCCGACCCAACGCTCAATGCGCTTGTCGAGGCCGCGCTCGACGAAAACCGGGAGATCCGGGTCGCCGCGGCGAGAGTTGCGGAAGCCGAAGCGTTCCTCGAGCGGGATCGGGCGGAGTACCTTCCGACGGTGGGGGCCGACGCCGGCCTCGAGCGGCGTCAGGTCGGCGGCGCAGCCTTTGGCAGCGACGACAACTTCGTCCCCAACTCGACGCTCGCCAGCGTAGGCATTCGGGCGGGCTGGGAGCTCGACTACACCGGGCGGGTTCGGCGGCTGACGGAGTCGGCGGCCGCGAACGCCGACGCCGCGGAGATGCTTCGTCGAGACACCCAGGTGTTGGTCGCCGCGAGCACCACGAACACGTATATGGTGTTCCGTGGGGCGCAGCTCGAAGAGGAAACTGCGGTCCAAAACCTAATGCTCCAGCAACAGATCCTCGAACTCGCGATCGCGCGGGCGGAAGAAGGAGTGGCGTCCGAACTCGACGCCCAGCGCGCCCAGGCGCAGATCGCGCTCTCTCGGGCGACGATTCCGCCACTCCAGGCCCGGCAGACCGGAGCGCTCGCGCGCCTCGTGACGCTCACCGGGCTGTCCATCGAGGATGTGGCCGAGCGTCTCGCCGAAGGGTACCGGAGTCTGCCCACCCCTCCGCGGGCGCTGCCCGTCGGCGACGCGAGAGGCCTGCTGTCCCGTCGGTCGGATGTGCGGGCGGCGGAGTATCGCCTCCGCGCGGCCACCGCCCAGATCGGGGTGGCCCAGGCGGAGTACTTTCCCCGCGTCAGCATGGGCGGAACGGTTGGCCTCTCGGCGCAGTCGATTCCCGGCCTTGCGCAGGGGAGTGCACTCGGGTTCGGGGTCGGCCCGTCCATCTCGTGGAACCTGAACTTCGGGGCGGTCGCCGCTCAGATCGATGCGGCGGACGCCAGAGCGCGGGGGGCCCTCGCGGCCTACGAGCACACCGTCCTGGAAGCCCTCGAAGAGACCCGCACCGCGATCAGCGGTTATGGACGCGAACTCGTTCGCTACCGAACCCTCAGTGACGCTTCGCAGCGCGCCGCTGGTGCCGAGACGTTGGTTCGGCTTCGCTTCGAGGAGGGGTACGGAAGCTTCGGGGATGTGCTCCTCGAATCGGATCGTCGACTCCAAGCGGAAGCGGCGCTGGCGGAGAGCCGAACCGCGGTCGCCCTTCGCTACGGGGACGTGTACCGAGCCCTCGGTGCCGGTTGGCGCTGAACAACCCAAGGCTCGCCGATGATCCCATCGATTCGAGGCATTCTTTCGG
>JBCCZL010000713.1:0-4734 GCA_039187775.1 Myxococcota bacterium | reverse complement strand
GATTTCGAGGGTCGCGCTTCGCTTCGGACCTGGCTGTACCGGATCTGCCTCCGGAAAACCCAGCACTATCGACGAAGTCGGGCCCGAAGCGCCCGCCGACACGTGCCGGCGGCGTCTCAGGATGGCGTCGCCAGTCCCCACGATGCGTTGGAGCGGGGGGAGAAGCTCGCGACGGCTCTTCGCATCCTCGATCGCCTCGACGCGGACAAGCGAGAAGTGTTCGTGCTCTACGAAATCGAACAGCTGCCGATGCGGGAGGTCGCGGAGCTGGTCGGCTGCCCGCTTCAAACGGCCTATTCGCGGCTCTACTCCGCCCGACGGGTGATCAAGGGCGAGCTCGGAAAGGAGGCCAGCCGATGAGCGAGCATCACCCCGATTTCGAGCCGATCGACGCGGACCTCGGCGCGTTCATCGACACACTTCGCGAAGCGGAGACCAGCGCCACGATCCTCGCCGGCATCGAGGAGGGCCTCCTCGCCCCCAAGCTGGCCCCCGCGGGCACCTCCGCGCTCTTGAAGGTCGCCGGAGCACTCCTCGGCGGAGCACTGTGCATCACCGCGCTCGTCCCCTTCCTCGGGACGTCGGTCGGAAAGCCCGACCGCCACGCTGTGGCGCCCAAGTACCACGCGGAGTCCTCTGCGGTTGAGGCAATCTCCGACTCTCACTCTCTGTCGGGGGCTGCTTCTTCGTCCGGGTCTGCTTCTGGCTCCGATCCTACCTCTGCCTCTGAATCTGAATCTGAATCTGAATCTGGATCTGAATCTGGGTCTGAATCTGAATCTGAATCTGAATCTGGGTCTGCCTCTGAATCTGAGTCTGTCTCTGGATCTGAATCTGCCTCTGGCTCCGATCCTACCTCTGCCTCTGAATCTGGATCTGCCTCTGAATCTGGATCTGCCTCTGCCTCTGAGTCTGTCTCTGCCTCTGGATCTGCCTCTGAATCTGGATCTGAGTCTGCCTCTGAGTCTGCCTCTGCCTCTGCCTCTGTCTCTGCCTCTGTTCCTGGTTCTGCCTCTGTCTCTGAATCTGGGTCTGCCTCTGCCGCTGCTTCCGTATCTGCATCTGCGTCCGACACTGCTGCGCCCTCGTTGGAGCCCGCTTCTTCGCTCGGGCGGCTCTCTCGGTCGGACCGTCTTGCGCAGGCCGTTCCGGCCGATGGGTTGGAGTTCGATGTCTCGGGGCCGGAGGCGTACTTGCCGACCGATGCGCCTCCCAGTGAGGCCTACGCCGCGGGCCTTCGCCTCTACGAACGTCGCCAGTACACCCGCGCCGTCGCTGCGCTCTCCCCCGTTGTGGATGGCCGAAGCGGCGATGCCTCGCTTCGTGTCGCCCAGGCCGAGTTCACGGTCGGAAAAGCGCTAACGCACCTCGAGCTCGACCATTCCGCCTGGCTCACCTTTGACAGCATCTCCGCCCGCGGTCCGGCGCACCCGCACTACCGGCGGACCCTGCCGTGGTTGGCGAGGCTGAGCCTCCGCCTCGGCGAGTCGCCGCAGCTCTATGAGACCCTCGGCCGCTACGACCAAGCCGCCGTCCTCGCCACCGAGAGCCAACTCGACGAGGACGCCTATTTCCACCTGCTCTATCTCCGAGCCCACGCCGCGTTTCGTGCGCGGGAGCTCGCCCTCGCGACGCGCCTTCTTCGACGCATTCCCGAGCGGTCTCGCTGGTTCGCGAAGGCGCGTCTCCTTCAGGCGGTGGTGCACGTTCGCGCGCGGTCGGCGCGGCCGGCCGTCCAAACCCTCCGCGCCCTCCTTCGCACCCTGGACGAGAACGATACGCCAGCGGAGGACCCGGGTCGGATGCGGGATCTCGCCTGGCTGAATCTCGCGCGGGTCTATTATTCGGCGGCCAATGTTCGCGACGAGCAGGCAGACCTCGAGCTCCGCGGGCGCATGGTGGGAAGCGCCGTCGACGCGTGGAGCCGGGTCGACGTCGAGAGCCCGGTGTGGGTCGACGCGCTCCTCGAATCGAGCTGGGCGCTCTTTGTCACCGGAGAGCACGAGCGAGCCCTCGGAAAACTCCACGCGGTGCTCAGCCCCTACTTCGAAGAACAGCCGTACCCCGAAGCCCATGTCATCCGAGCGGTGATCTGGTTCGAGCACTGTGCGTTTTCTGATGCGCAGGCCACGATCCACGAGTTTCACCGACGTTACGACCCACTCCTCCGGGAGCTTCGAGACATCCCGCAGCGCTACGCGGATCCTCCGGTCGCCGCGGCCCTCGCCCGACGCATCGTGGCGCGTCGCGACCGGCTTCCCCTTCGCGCCAGCCGGGCCCTCCGAAAGGAGCTCTCCGACCGAGAGTTCCTGCGCCGGGTCGAATACCTCGAACAGGTCCGTCAAGAAATCGAACGGGTGGAGGCCGCCGATGAGGTCCTCGGCGCAACGCCCCGGATCCTCGACGAGCTGATGCTCGTGGAGAGCTTCGCCACCGATGCACTTGGGCAAGCGCTCCTTGATCGCGTGGCCCGGCTCCAGCGCGAGCTCCAAGACAGCATGAACGAAATGGACGCCATTCAGGTCGAGATCCATCGGCTGCGCCGTGAAGGGGCGCCCACCCAGCCCACGCAGCCAGCCGAAATCGTCGCCGATCAAGAACACCAAATCTGGATCTTCGACGGCGAGTACTGGCCCGACGAGCTCCCATACTACCGCCAGTCGATCCCCTACGCCTGCGCCCGGTAGCTCGAGGCCGCAGGCTGCGCGCGGCTCACGACTTTCCGGAGTGCTTGCGCTCTCCTGGAGGGTTGTCGGTCGCGCCTTCGACCACCCGGACCTTCCCGTCTTCCCCGCCCGCGCAGAAGAACCGCTCCCCGTCGCTCGCAAGGCCTGAGAGCATCACGCCCTCCGGCAGGAGAAGGCGCTCTTGAACCGCCCCGCTCGCGGGGTCGAGTCGATCGATCTCCGACCGCTCGTTGTCCCGCGCCCCGTGCCATAGCTCGCCATCCACCCAGCTGATTCCCGTCACAAACCGCTTCGTCTCGATCGTCGCGACAATTTCTCCAGACTCCGGATCGACACGATGGATCCGACGCTTTCGGTACTGGCCCACCCACAGGCTCCCTTCCGCCCACGCCATGCCCGAGGCTCCCCCGGGTGGCGCGACAATGGTGTGGACCACATCTCCAGATTCGGGGTCGACCTTGAGGATCTTCTTTTCTGCGAGCTGATAAAGGAACCGGCCGTCATAGGCGGTGCCCGCATCGCAGACCACCGAAAGCTGGCGGCGGGGATCGCCGGTCGCGGGATCGACCGCCCGAAGCCCGTCGCCCGAAGCGCACCAAAGCTTCTCTCCATCGTGGGCGAGACCGAGCGCCGGCTTCGGCACCGTCGTCAGCTCCCGGTCGAACGCGATCGCGCGCGTGGGTTCCCTATCGTCGCTGGGCATTGCCGAACCCTACCTTCCGGACGGAACAAGCGGGAGTAACAACGCTGTCGTGACGGGAAACGGCAGTGTGCAAAGCCACCGACGCGCCGCACCCCGCCCCTGGCCGGTCACCCGATCGTCCGCCTCCAGGGACGCGAGGGCACGCTGCACGGTGCGTTGGCTCAGTCCGAGTGCCTCCGCCAGTGCGGCCGACGACCAGGGCTGACCGTCGGCGAGCAGCGCAAAGATCGAGCTGTCCGCGCCATCGAACGGAGGGAGGAGCACGTCCGGCGGCGGATCGACCACGAGGGCAAAACCCTCCGACGTGGCCTCGATCCGCGCCATGCCCTCGATCAGCTTTCGAAGCCGCCCGATGTCGACCCGGAGCCTCGCCCGATGGGAATCGTTGGGCCGCGTCGTCTCGAATACCGCGCGAATCAACGACTCCCGGGCACATCCAATAGGCCCAGCGATCGCGAGCTCCGAAAGCAGCGCAAACAGCACCGGACGGCGCACCAGCGAGACCGTCTCGTCGCCCCGGCGGAGGACTCGACGACAGCCGTCCACCACCAACGCGGGACCGCGAAGAATCGCTTCGACGTCGGAAAGCACCACCAGCTCAGTGGCACCGTCTCGGACGCGCCGCGCCGCGGGCCTTTCTAGCTCGGCGTAGGCATCCTCGAGTTCGGCCGTGAGCGCCGCCACTCCCGACAGGTGCACGGCCTGCTCCGCCTGATGGAGCATCGCTTTGGCCGTTTCGACTTCCACCCGCCGCACCGCGAGTCGCGCGCCGAGCAGGTAGGCGGTCGCGCGCCCCGGGGGCGCGAGGGTGCCAATGTCGAGTTCGGCCAGACGACGGCTCGCTTTATCGAGCTCGCCAAACAGCAGACAACGCCGCACAAGGAGGAGTCCGCCGTAAGCCGCATTCATCGAATCACCCAAGGACGAAAGCGTTGCCACCGCCGCTTCGATCTCACCTTCGGACACCGAGAGATCGCGAGCCGCCAACGCCACCTCCGCGTCGGCCATGAGGCAGCGGGCCCGCGCGACCGGCTCGCTTGCACCGAACGCCTCCGAGGCTTCGCGAAGAAGGGCACGCGCCCGGGAGAGGTCGCCGAGCTGAGCCAGTCCGATCCCGCGAAGCGCGAGCGCCTCCGGGTCGTTCCGCAACGCGACGAACCCCAGCGCGCCAACCGGATCGCCCTCCGCAAGGCGCCGAGCCGCCGCCGTAATGATCGAGTCCATCCCCGTCCTCAGCGCCTCATGATGAGCGCACGCACCGGAGCACGGGCGTACCTCGAGGAATAGGAGCCAAATAGAAACCTGCGCACGTCACCGATGTTACTCACGCCCATCAAGTCCCGG
>JBCCZL010000712.1:0-4734 GCA_039187775.1 Myxococcota bacterium | reverse complement strand
TGTCTGAGTTTCCGTTCTTCCCGTCGTTTCGAAGACCAAGTCGAAGATCGCTAAGAAACGGCTGGATTCCCTGCTCGGCCATCTGTTCCACGAGCCACTGGTCGAGCGATGAATGCTCCCCGAGCGCGGCTCCGGACAGGTAGTTGTCACCGCTGGCGTTGTCTCGAAACGCGCGTCCGGTGAGGTAGGTCCCGCCTCCCTTGGGATGGGGACCGCCATCGCGTCCCTGGGTGTCGTTTCGGGCCCGATTGTCGAGTCCCCGGACGAACGTGCATTTGTCGGAAATGGCATTGAGCGGACTAAACGGCCCTTCGAACTGAAGCGTCCCTGGAGCCCGGGGATACATTCCGTCCACCAGATCAGGACCGGGCATCACCGGCGTGTACCAATACACAAAGCGGCACGGGTCGCCGCCCGCTGCGCCGACTTCAGCGCTCGTGCGCGGAACGAGCGAGCCAAACGCGCCCGATACACCAGCAGCGGCGGCGCCCCCGAGCGACGCGAGGACCGCCCTTCGACCGAGATGCGTGGGATTCGGGTTCATGGAGTTCCTCCTCATTGTCCTGCTCCGGTTCGGCGATAGCGGAATCCGGGGGCGGTCACGATGCCCTTCACGAGGGCTTCGATTCCGTAGCCCCCGTTGTGGAACGCCGCTCGGACGTGCTCGAAGCTGCAGATGTCCGCCTCTCCGACGTCTCGGTAGAACGCGAAACGGTACCAGCTCTCCGCATAACACTGACGTGCGGTCGTGCTCTGACTGAGCCGCTCCGACAGATCGCGAATGCTCTCGAAGCGACCTTGGATGTCCGAAGGTTCCCCTGGAACCTCGGCGATGTCCCCACCGGGGTCGATCTCCGAGCCGTCGGCGTAGGTTGGGCGGTACGCCCCGACCGCGTCGTAGACCTCGAACGCAGAGCCAATCGGATCGATGAGCGCATGGCAGCCGGCGCAGGACGGCTCCGCTTGGTGGATCGCAATGAGTTCCTGCGCAGTGAGGTTCGGGTCATCCGGAAGCACCGGGAACCGTTCCTGGATGTCGGCCGGCGGCTCCGGGATCGACTGGCACAGGAGGTGCCGCCGGACAACGAGGCCCCGGTCGGTGATCGATCCCCGAGCGGGTCCCGCCGCGCCCGCCAAAAAGCCCACGCGAGTCAGGAGTCCTGCCCGCTCGTCGGAGTTCAGGGTGGCCTCCCTCCATCCGGACCCGGTCGCGTCGACGCCGTACAACGTCGCGAGTTCGGGCGTGAGCTCGGCTCGCGGGTCCATGAGTAGATCCGCAAACGTTCCCCCGTCTCGAAGGACCGCGGTTACGAAGCGGTCGGTTTCTTCCACCATCTGCCGGCCAAGCTCAGGCGTGTAGTTCGGGAACAGCATCTCGTCTTTGCGGCCGGGGTCCTCCATGTGAATCCACTCCCGGTGAAAGTGCGCGATCGTGTCCTCGGCCTGCGGAGTAGCGAGCATTCGATCGACCTCGTTGGCGAGCCCCTCCTCGGAATCGAGTTGGCCCGCGTCCACCGCGTCGAGAAGGGTCGCGTCTGGGATCGAATTCCATAGGAAAAACGATAGTTTGCTCGCAAGATCGGTGCCGGTAAGACGCTGCCGGTCCCCATCCGGGGTCCCCGCTTCGAAGTGGTACACAGTGTCCGCCGCGACCAACATGCCCTGAGTAAGGAGAGCCACCCCGCGGGCCGGGCTGGATGCACCGTCGTAGAGCGCCAACAGCTCGCTGCGCTGTTCGCCGGTCAGCGTTCCTCGGTAAGCGAGGCGTCCAAAGCGGTCGGCGTACATCTCGACGCAGCTCCGGTCGGAAGCCTCGCAGCCCATGATCGGGGAGAAGTTGGCCACCACTTCCGCGGCGACCTTCTCTGCGATCGAAAGGAACTGACCCAACCGCGTGTCGTCCATCTCAGCGCCGACATTGCTGGCGAAGCCGCCTGTCTCGACGTCGGAAGGCAGCGCGGACACGAGGGCGGGTACGTCGAGCGGCAGCATGGGAAACACATCGCGGAGCATGTTTCCGTACTGCTCGCGCGTGAGAATGCGAAGTGGCCGGTCGGCGACGAGATTGGCGTCACAGACGGGCACGAACACCTCATCATCGGCTGGTGGTTCCGTGGGGACGAGGGGCGTATCGATGGTCGGGGCCGGAGCCCCCACTTCACCGAGGCATCCCCCGAGCACCAGCGTGGCGACGGCAAAGCAACGTGCTGTTCGAGTTGGCATGGAGCATCTCCCCGAGCATGAACAAAACTTCAGCGGGACTCATGAGGACGGCCAGACTGCACCAAGCCCGACGCGGTTCTCGGCGGGTAGGTCTTTTCGGCGGCGTTGGCTGGCTCACAATTTTGGTCCCGAAGCTGCACATTTCGCGGAAACGGAGAGATTTCCGTCGCTTGGGCGTAAGGGCAGAAATCCGCTGCTTCTTCAACAGTCCCAATGCTGGAGCTCGATGAGATTTCCTTCCGGGTCCGCCACGTACACAAAGGTGAGCGTCCCGACTTGGGGAACGTGACGAGAGACCACGTTTCCAACCATCGTTCCGCCGGCGGCGACCACCTCGGCGGCGAACGCGGTCACATCATCGACCTCGAACGCGAGATGACCGAGCCCCTGGCGGTTTGCGGCCGAGCGGTGGGGCGCGGCGAGCGACGCGTGATATTGGAAGATCTCAAGGGTGGGTCCGGCATCGAACGGCCCAGGCAGCCGAAGGTGAGCTCCCTCGAGAGCGGCGTCGGCGACTCCCGTGCCGCGGGCGAGCCACGCCCCCGATTGTCGACGCTCGGGCGGAACCACCTCGCAGCCGAATACTTCGCAATAGAATCGGCAGAGCCTGCGCCAATCGGCAGCGACAAGATTGGTGTGGACGTACCGCGCCTTCACGGAAGGGGATAGTGCTCGCAATCCGGCCTCTGGTCCAAGGCGCTGAGCCCGCGTACAGTCCGTGGCCATGGCAATCGACCTCGACTCCAACTCGTTCGTAGCCCTTGCCGCTGTGGCGTGGGCGGACGGCCGCATGAGCCGCGATGAAGCCTCCGGCCTGCTATTGGCCGCAAAACAGGCGGGGCTTGCGGATGAGGCGCTCGCCCAGGTCGAGGCGGCGACCAAAGAAGAGGTCGCCATGGACGGGTTTGAAGCCGATGCGCTGGACGATTGGCAGAAGGCCGTCACCTACGCGCTTGCGAGTTGGCTCGCGCGGGTCGACGGAGTCACCAACACCGAAGAGCACGAGAGCCTCACCGATCTCGGAGCGCGGCTCGGACTTCCGAAAGACAAGCTCGGCGCGGCGGCGTCCGCCGCGTTCGATATCTCCTGCTTGCCCGGCGGACATAAGCCCGAGAAATACGACTTCGAAAAACTGGTCGAGAAGCTCCGCGAGAAGCTCCCATCCATCGCTCGCTAAGCTCGGTACGCTCGCCGAAGTAGGGTGAGGACGATCACATGCGACGCGGCGGATCCGCCTCGAAGTTTGGGGTTGCACGCAAGGCGTCGCTGTGGGCGCGGAAGCGTCTTGGGCTGAGCGCTGAGGTGCTGGAGTGGGATGGATGACGCGTCGAAGCCGCTCCTCCATCGCCGCTTCGACCGGTTTGCGTGGCACCGCGGGGGTGGAACCAAGTGTGCACTGCGTGTGGGGATCTGCGTTTCGTGATGGGCGCTCGATGGGACCGGAAACTCCTGTTCTTTCGAGGATTCCCGCCACGACTTCGGGCGCGCAGGCACGGCGGATTTCGGCTGCGTGATTCCCTGGAAGAACCGTCTCCGCCGGACGCGGTCCTCGGAGCGTCCGTCCGCGAGTCGGGGATTGAGTTGCGTCCTCCGACACCGAGCGTGGAGACACGGAACCACCCACCGATGACCTTGTAGCTGTTGCAACGGTCGGAAGGCGCATTCTGGGCTCGTTGCTCAAGCATGTTCGAACCTCGCCTACAAGACCGGCTCTTCTTTCTTTGGAGCGTGCACCTCCGGTTGAGTCGAGCTTCGATCGGTGCGTCATGGGCTCGCCTTGAGGCAAGCTGGTGGGCTGTCCGTGAGGAGTTGAACCTTGCCGGTCGCTTCGCGTCTCAGATCGTTCCTCGATTTCATAAGCTTCGCTCGACGAGTCGCCTCTGAGGCGTCCGCAGGTTTGCGCGAAGCGAAGCGGTGAACGCAGGTCGACGTCGATGTGTCTCTCGAACCAGGCGCGCGAAGCGGAATGGGCCTCGAGATTGGCCGTGGGTTCTGTGCGGGTTTCGCTAGAGCAGTTTGGGCTTGCAGTACTAACGTATTCTCTAGGCTGCGGGCATAGGGCTGCCTCGCAACATGGTGCGGATCGACGCTCTTGGCCGAACGAAGGTCGAGCCGTATTCGACGGCGACTACGTCGTGAGATGCCGATGCGTAAGCCAATTCCTTTTCCGCCAGCGGAGATGACCGGGAGCGCGGTCTTGGGAGTGGTCACTCTTCGTGGTCGTCGATCGTGACAGTGCCGAAGGCGTGGCTTGCGTTGACCGTCCCGTCGCCATAGAGCTCCAATACGGTCACCCGCGCATCGTAGTCGTCGCGACGAAGCGTAAAGCGACAGACCTGGTAGACGACGTCCGGCATGACTCCCCGACCCTCGCCGTCGACCGAGAGAGGAACCGAGATCCGATCGTCGCATTCGGTGTCGATGCCCCAGTGGTCGTTCTGCTCGAGCGTTGCAAGAATGTGCCGCGGTGCAGCTACGGCTGCGGGGGTGTCTCCGGCGTCTCCCAGGAGC
>JBCCZL010000711.1:0-4735 GCA_039187775.1 Myxococcota bacterium | reverse complement strand
GTGTGGCACCGCGGGAACGCAAGCCTGCGACCCCGCGCGGTGCACCTGGGGGGAGTGCGTGCCTCCCCTCGAGATGTGCAACGGAGTCGACGACGACTGCAACGAACTCGCCGACGACGGGTTTGCCTGTGTGCAAGGCACGACGCGAGATTGCCAAACCGCGTGCGGCACGACCGGAACTCAGCGGTGTGGAGCCGCCTGTGAGTGGGAGTCTTGCGAACCTCCGCCCGAGCTCTGCGGCAACGACATCGACGACGACTGCGACGGGGCGACGGACGTTACCGAAGCCGCAGGGGAGAGCCGAACGTTCGGTCAGGCCGGAGCAAACGGCACGTACGCGATCGCAGCCCTGGGAAACGAGTACGTCATCGGTCGCCTCGCTTCGAGTGAGAACCTCGGACAAGAACTCGTACTGAGTTGGCACGACGGGGACGGCACACGGCTTCGCTCCGAGCAACGCACGGGGATCGCGGGGAGCGCGTTAGGCGCGGGCTTTCGCCTAACGACGGGAGGTGGCGCGATCGCCGTAACTTGGCGAGATGGCACCGAGCGAAAAATGATGGTGGTGGAGGAAGGCCTTAGCGCGGGCCGGGAACCCCTGCGCCTGACGGGCTACGCGCTCCTCTACGCCCATAGCCCGCCACCGGTAGTGTGGACCGGGAACGAATTTCTGACCGCGGTTTCGCGCGTGGTGGTCGGGCGACGAAGCGCAGTTCGCATGAGGCGAGTCCACCGCGAGGGCCAACTCGCCGAGGGATACTTCCAGGTCAACGAGCCGACCGATGGGCAGTTCCATCTAGACATGGTGTGGGCCGAGGATTCTGCGGGCCTCGTGTGGCACGAACCCGCCGCCTCCAGCCGGGCGATGGTCCGGTTCGCTCGGACAGACGGTGCGGAGCTCATCGGAGCCGTGCTCGAAGTGAGTGAGGTCGGGGAGAACACCGGAGTCCTCGTGAAAACTCCCACCGTCGCGTTCGATGGAGAGAGCTTTGGCATCGCCTGGGCGGAAGGCGAACACGAGCGCGGGCAGATCCGATTCGCACGGGCGAGTCGTGATGAACAGGTAGGCGACCGGCGAAGGGTGGCCATTACAAGCCTAGATTCGCGTTTTCCACGGCTCGTTTGGAACGGTTTCGAGTACGGTCTGGCCTGGCTGGATTGGCATCCGCTCCGCTCCGTTGGAGAGATTCATTTCGTGCGCCTCCGCGCCGACGGCCGACGGATCGGCGAACCGATTCGCCTCGCGGGAAATGCGCGGCTTCGACCGCCCGACCTCTTCTGGGACGGTGCCCAATACGCAGTCACGTTTTCGACGCTCGAAACGGAGTCCACCATCAAGTTGGCGCGCGTGAGTTGCGACTGAGAGCCGGAGCGCAAGCCGATTCGCGCCCAGCGGTTTCCGAGTTTCCGCCTATCGCTACGGCGAGACTGGGCCCGGGGGAAGCGAGGCCACGATGGCATCGACATCCAGGGGGTCGCTCGTGACGATGGCCTCACCACCGGACTGGACATCCAGCTCACGGTTCACAAGCCATGCGGCCGCATCGGGATCGCCGCGCAGATGGGCGTCCCAGAACGCGGTACTCGACCGCTGGATGTACCAAGCGTGCATTTCGTTGATCGCGTCACCGGGAGCCACCCGCGCGCGGTACTCCTCGATCTGGGGGCGAAGCAGCGTTTCGGTCGCGCCACCGTAGTCATTCCAGAGTCCGCTAACGAAGGTAAGATACTTCTGGGTCGAGCGCGCCCGACGGAACGGTTCGAGGCGCCACGCCACGTCCTCTCCGAATCGCAGACGGCCGTAGTCCCGAGACCCGGTCATCGACATAACCGGAATCTCTAGCGTATCCCACGCGTCGTCCGCGAGCTGGGAGCCAGGGCCCTGCGGCGCAAGCACCAAGACGGCCGCCACCCGCGGATCGGCGACCCGTGTGGCAGGTCCCCCGAACGAGGTGCGAATCTGCACTCCCGCCACGAGCTGCGCGATGTACGAGCCGAAGGAGTGTCCGGCGACTCCAACCCGGGAGGGATCGATCCGGCCCGCAAGCTCCGGGGCCCGAACGGCAAGCTGCTCGAGCTCGTCGAGCGTCGCGGTAATGTCTCCGACGCGTTCTGGCCAGTCGTCGAAGGGTGTGCCTTCGCCCATCGAGGCATCATCGTCAACGTGCTGAGGGAGGATGACTACATATCCTTCGGAGGCCCAGTGCTGTGCAAACGCGGTGTAGTGTTCGCGAGAGCCCCAGACTCCGTGGGAAAAGACGATCAGTGGAAATGGACCCTCTCCGATGGGGTAGTGCGCACGTAGCTCCAGTTCACGGTCAGGAACCGTGATGCTCGTGTCGACCCAGACGGCCTCGAAGCTCGGTGGGTCAGTGTCTACGTCGACACGTCGATCGGTCGACGCATCCATCGATCCATCCACCGTGGTGGCATCCAACGTCGATCCGTCGACGTCACGGTGATCCGTGGCCCCCCCCGGGGGAGAGGAGCTGTTGCAGCCAACGAGAACGACAAGGAATACGATACGCATCTCCGCACCCTATCAAGCGGTGGTTCTTTGGCCGTCACATACGGTGCGCGGTTCAGTGCGCTTCGGCGAGCTCCGCCGTTCGGCCACAGCGTCAGAGGTTTTGCACAGTCCGGCAGTCGTTCTGCGAGCCCAGGTCGCACGCTGTTTGGAAGAGCTCCCGAGCTTTTGCGAGATCCTGCCCCACTCCTGCGCCGTGCCGATACATCGTCCCAAGCGAACTGCACGACTGCGCGTGGCCGGTCGAGCAACGGGTTTCGAGAACCGTGGCCGCGAAGTCGAGCCCCTGCGTTCCCTCGAGCTGAATCGTCTCGTTCCCACCGGTCGGCGGAACTCCGGGCGTGACCACCCCGGGTGGAATCGTTGTGCCTTGAAAGACCGTCGGCGCACCGCCCGCACCACTGCAGGCGAGCAGATTGATCTCTTCGCCCCCCGCGTCGAGCGTCGCGGTATGGATCGTCCAGCTTCCCCCAGACTTGGTCGCGTAGACGTACATGCTGCCGCGGCCGTTGTCGCCGCTGACCGCGTAGCTGTAGCTCATCTCTCCATGGCCGTTTTCGAACTCGCAGTTCCCGCAGTTGAATCCCGGTGCGGCCTGGGGATTGGCGCCCACCTTCGCCACCGCGGCGGGGCATTGATTGAGGGCCGCGATCGCTCCCTCGTGCACAGCATCCATCCCGCAGGCGTTGAACCAAAGCATCGGGAAAACCATCGGGAGAAGAAAGATCGCCGCGGGGATCGCGGGCCCGAGACACCCCAATCCTCCCAAGCAGCCCGTCCCTGATTTCTTCTTCTTGTGCGTCGCGACCGGCGGTTGCACCGCCCCCGGCAACTGCTTCGGTGACTTCATCTCTCGCGCCACCGCAGACGCAAGGGAGCCGGCGGGCCCCGGATTGTCGCTGAACTCGACTCGCGCCTTTTCGACCGGGTCCGGCGCACTGCCGAGGAGCTGCGTAATCTGGACGCGAGCTTCGCTCTCTTGGCCGAGTCCGACATGTGCATGCGCCCGGAGGCAGTGCGCAAGGTCGGCCCGGTCGCTCGCGATGGGCACGCCGTAGCCAAGCTCGTCCAGCGCATAACCAAACTTCCGCACGTGATTGCAGTAGCGGGCCCGGGTACAGCGAAGCTCGCTATCGACCTCGAGATGCAGTGGGCGCTGGGCGCAGTCGGCGATCCATGCGTGATACGCCTGCTCGTCACCCTTATCGAGCGCTTCCCGCGCAAGGCGGCAGCGGAGAATGTCTCGCTGCCCCGGCTCCGGCACGATGCCAAGCGCGGTCTCCAACACCGCGCGCGCCCGCTCGTCTTCGCCCTGCACGACATAGAACCGCTCGAGGAGAAGGGCGATGCGAAAGAGCCGCGTGCCCGTCTCGCGGGTCCGCTGGCTCATCGCGGCTCCCCGGGCCGACTCCCACTCTCGACGGATCGCTTCGATGGCGGCGGGCCGCGCGTCCGGCTGGGTGAGCATTGCGGCGAAGGGCCGAAGACCATCCGGGGCCACCGTCCGGTAGGGACCGTCTCGCTCCTCGGCCTGAAGCTGGGCGCGAAGGGATGCCAGGCGAGCGTTCTCGTCGATGCCGGGATCCGGACGCTGATCCTTCGGCCGTGCGACGAGCTGGAGCTGGGCATGGCAAAAGCCGCACTGCACATTGAGCTGGGACGGCTCGGTGATCACCGGCGCGCCGCACTGATCACATTCGACCGACTTCAGTTCGTAGGTGTACGCAGTACGCAAGCGGAGCCCCAGGGCGATGGTACCAGGGCTCCGCCCGCGCTCTTTCGGCCTTCAGACTTTTTTCTGGCCGGCCGCAATTTCTGTGCGCCGGTCGGAGAGCAGCGGCGTTCAGGAGTCGAAAGGCCAGAAGAACCAAGAAAGGGCCCTGAAAATGAAACATCTTCTTCTGATTTGCAGCATTTCCGCCGGAGTCTTTGCTGCCGGCTCACTCGACCCAAACACCGCCGAAGCGTGCGGTCCCTACGGAGAGATGCGGCTTAGCGCCGAGGATTTGGCACGAAACCATGCACTCGCCCTCCTCCAGCGCGCGTATCCGAACCGCGTCGTCGTGGAAGTGTCCACCGAGCGCTTCACCGAAGGACGCGAAGCGCTCTTTCGGATCCGTCACCAGAATCGCAACGGACGCGCCCTTCGCGACAGCTTTGTCCGGCTTCGCCCACGCGCCGCCACGGGCATCGAAGTTTCCGCTCCGC
>JBCCZL010000710.1:0-4749 GCA_039187775.1 Myxococcota bacterium | reverse complement strand
GACGCCACGACCGCCACCGTAAACAGGAGGAGTGCTCGAAGTCGGTCTTCGGTACCGACTTCTTTCGCGATCGCGGCCATCACCTCCGGATCGGTGGTGTCTCGGCGCATCGCCCAGTGAAAGAGGTCGAGGTTTTGGCGAACGAGCCAAGCCGCCTCCGTGCCGTCAACCTTCGAAATCCCGAGCCGCTCCGCGATCTCGAGGGTGCTCTCGGCGCCGCGAGTGCGGTGACTTGGGCCCACCCCGCGGGCCGTCCCGATATCGTGAAGGAGCGCGGCGAGAAACAGCGGATCCTTGCGCGGGGCCTCGGCGGCGAGACGGCAGGCGATCGGGAGATCGCGCTTTCGGTCGCCCGCGATAAGCGATCGAAGCTCGTCCACCGCCCGCACCGCGTGAATATCGGTGGTGTAGACGTGGTAGTCGTCGTACTGAACGCGACCGGTCAGGGGGCCGAACTCCGGCACCATCGCCAGGAGGAGCCCCACATCGTGAAGCTCAAAGAGCATGCTCTGCTCCCGCACCGGTAGCTTCGGCACGCACGAGAGTAGGCGGCGAAAAATCCTTCGCGCTTCTTCGTCCTCGCGGAGCCGTTCGCACCAGTCCGGATCGTCGGCGGCCTGCGCCACCGAGTCTCGCGCGTAGCGATGGGGCGCTCGGCCATGGGCGAGTACCCGCTGATAGAGCCGCATCGCCAGAATCGGCTCTCGCGACACCGCGTTCGAATCCTCGAGCGTGACGTGGTTTCCGAACAGCAGCGTGCCGTCGCCCATTGCCTGGCAATCGATGGCGCCCCTTCGGAACGGAACGCTGCGCTCGAACATTCGATCCATGGTTTGGGCAACTACCCGGCCATGCCGGTAGTAGGCCTGCATGAACTGTTCGACGCCAAGGGTGATCCCGTCGACGAACCCCAGCTGCTCGGCGACGTCTTCCTGTGCGGCAAAGGTCAGCCGGTCGTGGCGGCGGGAGTTGCGCAGATGGAGAAAGTTCCGGACGCGCCACAGGAACTCCCGCGCGCTCTCGAGCTGCTCAGCCTCCCGCTGAAGGAGCGCACCACTCCGCACGTAGCTGTCGAGACCTGCGCCACCCCAGCGCGCCTTCGCGATCCACTCGGTGACATCGAGGTCCCGAAGGCCTCCGCGGCCGAGCTTGACTTCGGGCTCGAGGAGAAACACCGACGAGCCATAGCGTCGATGGCGCGCGCGGGTATCCGCCGCGAGCGCCGCAATGAAGTCGGTCGAGGACGGCTGAAACACGTGTTCAAACGCCGCCGCCTTGAGCTCTTCGACGAGCTTGCGATCCCCCGACACGCAACGGAGGTCAAGAAGCGTCGTGGCGGTGGAGATGTCTTCCCGCGCGAGGGCGAGCGTTTCCTGCACTCCCCGAACCGCATGACCGATGCTCAGTCCAAGATCCCAGAGCGGATAGAGGAGCCCCTCGGCGTAGCCTCGGAGATTCGGATCGTCGGGGTCCTCGCAAAGGAACAGGACGTCGATGTCACTATGAAGGCCAACGAGCCCCCGGCCATAGCCACCAACCGCCACGAGCGCGACCCGCGACGGCGCCATGCTTCGACTGTCGGCAGCCGCATTCGCCGCACAGCTCAAGGCGCTCAGTAGGCCGTCGAGGCTTCGGGCAAAGCGGCGTGACACCGCGACACCGCCTTCCCCCGCGGCGACCGCCTTTTCGAGGTCGTGACGGTAGGAGCGAACATAGTCGTCGCAGGTGTCCCCAAGGCCCGGTGCGATCACGCCGAGATCGATGGGCCGCGGTGAGGTTTGCGGCATGGCGGCTCACTATGGCGCGCGCGTTGCCGACCCGCAAGCAAGCGTTCAGCGCGGATTGGACGCCTCTTCATCGCCGAGCGCCTGCGAATACTGCGCGATTCCCTCCGCGATTCCGTCTGCCAGGGCTTGCCGGTACGCAACCGTTCCAAGGGCGCGATTTTCGTCTTCCTGTGTAAGAAACGAAGCCTCCACGAGCACCGCCGGCATCTGAGCGCCGACGAGCACATAAAACATCGCGCTCCGCACCCCGCGATCCGGAAGCTCCGGCAAGATCCGCCGCGCGCCGGCCAGGGTTCCTCGGTGCACGTGCTCGGCGAGCAGACGCGATCCCGACCCCTGTTCTTCCCGATGGAGCCCCGCGAGGAGTCGCTGAAGGTCGCTGACCTCCGCCACGCTGGTCCCGTTCTCGCGAGCCGCGAGCCGCATGAGCTGCTCATCGTTGGTGATGTCGAGCACGAAGGTCGTGGCGCCTCCGCGGCCGAGCTGCTCCTCCCAGCCGTTCAGGTGGATCGACACAAAGACGTCGCCGCGGACCGAGTTGGCGAAGGCGACCCGCTCTTCCAGGCTCACCACCGCATCGTTGCGACGGGTGAGTACGACTCGGGACGAAGGAAGCCGTTCCTCGAGCGCGGTCGCGCAGCGCTGCGCGATGTCGAGGGTGAGCGTGGATTCGCGAAGGCCATTGTGCCGAGCCCCGAACTCATCGCCCCCATGGCCCGGATCGAGCACGATCACGCGAAGCCGAGAAGGCTCCGTATGGCGCTCCGCGGCGATGTCGATCACGATTCGATAGGGGTCGGTCAGAAGAAACGCCGACGGAGTCACGTCTTCGGTGAGGTCGAACACCACCCGGGTGACTCCCGGTTGAAATAGCCCCACGCGAATCTGGTCGACGAGACGGCTCGCGACCGGATGAACCCGCGATACGTCGTTGCCGATCTCGGTTTGCGGGAGATCCACGAAGAAGCGCCGGGGAAGGCCGGCCTCGGCTTCGATGAGTCCGGAGCGGTATGCGCTGACCCCCTGAAGATGAAGGACCGCGCGGGTGCTCCCCGCTTCGTCTCCGCGGGTCGAACCAAACACGCTGACCGCTTCAAGCACCGTGTCCGTTGCCCCGGCACGTGCTTCGGCGAGCGTCTCGAACGCCGGAGGATCCGCCGATGGCTCATCGGAGATCGCGTGGGGGTCGCGCTCGATCGCCGCCAGCACCTCGGCCGGGGGGCGGAAGGTGCGGAGCGAGGCGACGATCCGTCGTGCGCGGCGGACACAGTCGGGATGCGCTTCTGCGTCATAGCGGCGAAGCGCGCGATAGGCGATCGCAAACGCCTTCTCGAGTTCTCGCTGATCTCGAGCGGCAAACGCGGCATAGTCGAGCGACGCGCGGCAGCCGAGGGCCCCCCGATCCTCGAGCGAACGAAGGAAGAGCGATTCGGCCTTCGCCAGCAGGGCGTCCTCCTCGTCGGGCGTGCGGAGCGCTCGGATCCGGACGGCCACCGCCTTGCGCCAAGCCGCCTCGGGGCCCGTTTCCGGCAGCGCGTCGATGTAGGCCTCGAGCTCCGTCATGGGGAGGGCCATCAGCTCGTCAGCGGGAAGGAGCGACGGGGGCGCGGCAGGAGCTTCTTCGGGATCTTCTGTAGCCGAGCTTGCCGTCTCGTCCCCACCACAGCCGAGGAGGAACGCCAGGGCCGTCACGGCGAACCAAGAGACCGCGCCCGCCGTCGAGTTCGGGCCCGCGCGAGTGCTTGATAGCCGGGGTGTCGGTGGATACCATCGACCGCCGCCGGCGGCGTGCCGAGGAGGATTGGAGAACCCGTGAGCGAGACGCCCATTTACCAGGACCGGCAAACGGGTCGGGTCTACCGTGACGCCGAGGACATGGTCAACGACTACATTCGACGCTTCGGCGAGGCGGTTGGAGTCGACCTCGATCCCCTTGACGAAGACGGTTACACCGACGTGCGACGCGGGAGCGCCACCGTCGGGATCAATGTGCTTCAGGAGCACGGGATCCTTCTGTTCTTGTCCCGGATCATGGATGTCCCGAGCGGCGACCGAGAGGCGTTTTATCGTCGGCTTCTGGAGCTGAACTTCCTCGTGACGAGCGATGGCGCGTTCGCGATCGATAAAGACCGAGACGCAGTGTACCTCCGGGCGCTCCGGCGCCTGAGCGGGCTCGACTACGAAGAGTTCGAGGATCTCCTGCACACGATCGCCACCGTGGCCGACGAGTGGGACGATCGGCTGACCGAGCTCTTCTCACAAAAAGGCTCGTAGTTTCGCCGTACTTCAGTCGAGAGCGGTCCACGCCAAGGAAGGGCCTGGGGGTCGGGTCTGAATGCCCCGGTCGGGTGACGAACCAGAGCGGTGGTGATAGATTGAGGTTTCGTGAGTAGCCCGGCGAAAGATCAGAAGAAGAACGAGGAGACCCTCGAACAGGGGGACGACCCTTCCGTGGGTCGACTCTCCGCCGTCGAGGCGGACGAACTCGCGGCCAAGTTTCGCCCCTCGTGGGAACCCCCTCCTCCCGCGGCACCGCCAAGCGGTCCGACCAGCGTGATCCGGAAAGCAGCTCGACCGAAGCCCGAGGCGAAGAAGGCTTCCGACGCCGCCGGAGCGCAGCCTGCTGGAGCGACCCCTTCTTCGACGACCGCAAACGGCAGAGCCGCCGGTGCGAAGGCAGACGCCAAGACTGCCGATAGAACCGAACCGGCCCGGGCCGCCTCGTCCAAGGCGTCCAAGGATCAGGACGCCAAGACCGCAAAGGCGGGCGGGAAAGCCGCCGAGAGCAAGGTGGGCAACGCAGCCGGAGGCAATCCAGCCGGAGGCAATCCAGCCAAGTCCTCGAACGGACAGGCCAAGAAGGCCCCGGCGGCCGCGGAAGCTTCGATCGTCCTTTCCGACGAGCTCCAGGCCGCGGCCGAAGAAGAGGCACGACGGTCGGAGCGACCGACGGCCGCCACCG
>JBCCZL010000709.1:0-4768 GCA_039187775.1 Myxococcota bacterium | reverse complement strand
CCTGGCGGTCGTCACCCTCTCTTGGCGGTGGGTCGACCTGGAAGACGTGCCTCGTCGCGTCGAGCCCGGGACGACGATTGCCCTTCGAGGCGAGCTTCGGGGAGGCTACCGGGACCCAGTCATCGCGGTGTCGCCGCCAAACGGTTCCGTCGAGCGGATCCCCGGAGGTGGAGGCCCTCAGTTCGAAGTCGCGGTGCCCACCGACCAGAGCGGGGTATATCGGCTCGAGGTACTCGCGCAGGGACCTCGCGGTTCCACGGTCATCGCCAACTTTCCGCTGTATGTCGGCACCGAGGTTCCATCCTCGGTCAACCTTCGGCGGGACGAGGAACTCGAGACCGACGATCCCGCCGAGGTGGTGGCGATGCTGACTCGGCTCGTGAACCGGTCCCGCCAGGAAGCGGGCCTGCCTCCGGTCCAGGTCGAGCCGACGCTTGCGGCAGTGGCGGAAGCCCACTCCACGGACATGGTCGAAAATGACTTCGTGGGCCACACCTCTCCTTCGAGCGGGTCGGCTCGGGATCGCGTCACCCAGGCAGGAATTCAAACCGGCCTGGTGCTCGAGAATATCGGTCGGGGCTACGGGCCGGTCGAGATTCACCGCGGGCTCCTGGAGAGTCCCGGTCATCGGGCCAACATCATGAATCCCGACGTCACCCACGTCGGAGTCGGGGTGGTTGCCGAAGAAGAAGGGGATCGGACGGCGTTTATGGCGACCGAGCTCTTCATTCTCATGACGCGAGAGATCGACACCGAGGCGGCCCCGGAAGTGATCCTCGATGCGATCAATCGGGTGCGGCGCGCCCGGAGCGCGGTGCCCCTCGACTCGGAAGAAAACCTGGCCCGTGCCGCCCAGGAGGCGGCGGAGCGTTTCGTTCGCGATCCGAGCCTCACCCAACAGGAAGTGGTCGACGATGCCTCCGGGAGCCTTCGTCGTTTTGGAATCGCCTGGAGTAGGGTGGGTGGCTTGCTGGCGGTGGTGACGCGCCTCGACGAGGCGGCGGACTTCGAGCCGAGCTTCGATCCAGATATTCGTTACGCCGGCATCGGAGTCGCTCAGGGGACGCGCCCCGACACCCCGGCGAATGCGATCACGGTCGTGATCCTCCTTGCCTGGCCACGCTGAGCTCGATGCGAGGATCACCGTTAGAACCGTAACGACGTGCCGTCCTGGCTCGGGACGTGGGCTGTACCGATCTACCAAAAAGCTGTTGGGCCAACCGTGGCATACGTTTTGTTACAGAGCTGCGAGAGGGTATTGAGATGAGGTTTGTTCGAGCGCAGGCGTGTCTTTTGACACTGGGTTTGGTGTGGGGGTGTGGAACGAGCCGGGAGGCGGACGAACTCGATGCCGCCGTCGGAATCGATGCGGACGTGGTCGACGGCGTGGTCGTCGGGATGGACGGCCAGATCATCGGCGACGAAGACATGCCCCCACCGATTCCCGACGGGGCTGTACCGGATGCCCCGCTGGACGGCATGGTGGATGCCGACGCAACAATTGTCCCGGACATGGGCCGGATCGGTACTCCATGCCGTTCCGACGACGATTGTGATGGTCGATTCTGCATCGAGGGGTCGGGGATCGGCTATTGCAGCTGGGTTTGCGCTGCCGATCAGCCGTGCCCCGATGGCGCCCAGTGCGCGTTTTTCAACGGCGCTTCCGTTGGCAGCTGCCTTCTCCCGTGCACTCCGGCGGGACCCGGCATGATGGATAGCTGCCTTCCAGGATTTGTGTGCAGCGCAGGGTTTGGCACTCCCGGCCCGGTGTGTCTCAGCGGCTGCGCCGACGACATGGACTGCGACCCCGGTCAGCGATGCGGTCCGGGTTTCGTCGCCGGGGTGGGCCGATGTTTCACTCCATCGGTCGCCGAAGCCACGCCCTGTGCGTCGAACGCCGAGTGCAGCATCGGGCAGTTCTGCTTGAGTGAAGCCGCGGCGGGATTCCCCGGAGGGGCGTGCCTCACCTTCGGGTGTGATCAGGCGACCGGCTCGGGCTGTTCCACGGGCTTCGAGTGCATCCCCTATCCGTTCACCGCGGGCGGAGTGTGCTTGCCCGGGTGCGCCGATAGCACCGCTTGCCGGGCCGGCTACGAGTGTCGGCCATCCCCTCGGGGACCGAGTGCCTGCGTCCCCCGCTGCGCGACGAATGCCGACTGCTCTGACGGCCGGGTGTGCGACTTCCTCAGCGGCTACTGCATCACGACCATGTAGGTGGCTGCGTGCGGTCCCCCCTGTCGAGCTGGGAGGAGGGAACGAGTCAGTAGCGGAGGTTGCCGCGCTCCGTGGCGTTCGCGCCTGCCCCCGCCACGATGTATTCGAAGGCGTTGGTGATTCGGAACGCGGGCCCGTTGTCGGCGAGCACCGTGATTTCGACCGGCCCCGTCTCGTCTCGCATCGGCGTGGTCACCCGCATCTGCTCTGGGTCCAGAATCGTGACCGAGGTTGCCCGCTGGTTTCCGAAGTAAACGGTGTAGCCAATGTCCGTGCGAAAATTCTGCCCGCTGATCACGATCGGAACCTCGCCGTTGACGTCTCCGGTTCGGGGCTGGATGTCGAGGATCGCGAGTTCCCCGGTCGCTTCGGCGGCGGCGCCGCAGCCAAATCCCACAAAGGATGCGGATATTGCGAGGACGAGGAACGGTCGGGGCATGAGGATCTCCTGGTTCCGCGACGATAAACGCCCTGTTTTCGGCGGGTCAAGTCGGATCGGCGGTCTCACCGCCTCGCCGAACGGGGCCAAGCCACTGGTTTCACAAAGCTTCTAGACTCCGCTACCCTGCTCCCCAAGGAATTTCCTCCCTCTTCGGTTTCAAGGGTCTCGAGTGGCGAAGCAAAACCTCCTTCTGGTCGATGCGGACCCACGCAGTCGGCGGGTGCTAGAGGTCAGCCTCCGAAAGGCCGGCTACAGCATCACCACGGCCAACAACGCCGAAGAAGCGCTCGATGTGGTCTCCCTTTCCCCACCCGACCTCATCCTGTCGGATACTCGCCTACCGACCCTCGACGGGTTTCAGCTGGTGGAACGTCTTCGCGACCTGGAGGATTCGGCGTCGATCCCGTTCATGTTCCTGTCGAGCGACACATCGCTCGAGAGCAAGGTGCGGGGTCTGGAGCTCGGCGTCGAGTATTTGACCAAGCCGATCTACATCAAAGAGGTCATCACGCGGGTTAATCTCGAACTCCAGCGCAAACAGCGGGAGGGCCTGAAGCAGCGCGCCGATCGAACCCGCTTCACGGGAAGCCTCTCCGACATGGGGCTCGTCGATTTGCTGCAGACGATCGACATCAGCCGCAAGTCGGGCGTGCTCTATCTGACCTCCGGCAATCGCCGAGGCGCGGTCTATTTTCAAGACGGGCAGATCTACGACGCGGAAGTGTCGGCCCTGCGCGGCGAGCAGGCGCTCTATCGCTTTCTCATATGGAGCGAAGGCAGCTTCGAGGTGGTGTTCCGCTCGGTGCGGCGAGAGCGGCGCATCCAGATGAGCACCCAAGGGCTTCTGATGGAGGGGATGCGTCGAGTCGACGAATGGGGCCGGCTCCTCGAGCAGTTGCCTCCGCTCGAGCGGATCTTCGAAGTGTCCGATACCGAGCTGATCGATCGGCTTGCGGAGATTCCGGACGAAATCAACTCGATCCTCAAACACTTCGACGGGGAGCGGAGCCTCATCTCAGTGGTGGATGCGGCGGGTGGCGACGACCTCGAGACCCTGAACGCGATCTCGAAGCTATTCTTCGAGGGCCTGATTTTCGACACCGGACGCGTCGAGGAGGGCGAGGGGGATGGAGCGGACAGTCACAGTCTGTCCGAGTCCCCTCCGGCGGCGGCGGCGGCCCTCGCGGCGGGGGTGGTACCCGGCGATGCGCCGGTCCCGCGCGACCTCGAAAGTGGGACTGGCACGTCTCAGAGTGGCTCAACATCGGACGGTGTTGGCACTGGTTCTCCGGGACCCTCGTCCATCGAGCCCAAGGCGGAGCTTGCTGGAATGGGCCGTGCAGGAGCGAGGATAGCCTCCGGAGCATCGGCGGGGGCGGGAGACGGAGGGCGCGGAACAGGAAGCGGCGCGGGAACCGGCGGAGGAACAACCCCTTCGGGCAGTCTGACGTTGGAGCCGATGTCGAGCCTTCCCAACCCACGGATCGAGTCCTCCGCCGCTGGCGGTGGAGGCGTAGAAAGACTAGATCTCCCTGCGCAGCGAGCGGCAGGGGGCGGGGCGATCCCCGACAAATCCCCAGACGACGGAGACAACGGCATGGCGAGAAAGGGCAAGCGACGGAGGCGGACAAAGCGGACCCGCAACCAAGAGATGGAGGCGGTTCAGGCCGAGGGAACGGAAGCGGCGGACGCGGAAACGGATGCGGCCGGCCAAAGCAACGTGATCCAGTTTCGCCCCAAGGGAAATGTCGCCGTCGCGGGCGCTCAGGTCGCCGTCAACGATGACATCGTCGAAGACGACGAGGTCGAGGAGCAGATTCTAGAAGCGAGCGGTGCTGCGGAAGCCGCCGAGTCGGAAGCGGAGAGCGCCGAAGCGGAGAGCGCCGAAGCGGAGAGCACCGCGGCGGAGACCGCTGAAGCGGAGAGCACCGCGGCGGAGAGCGCTGAAGCCGAGGTTGGCGAGCTGGCTGGCGCCGAGGCCGATGCATCGGCGACCGCACGCGATGCAAGCGACGCGGCGGAAGCCGAGTCGTCGGCGGTGGAGACCGAGGCGGCGGAGATCGAGGCTGGGCGCAACCTCGGCCTCATCGGCGGTGACCCCAGCCTCGATCT
>JBCCZL010000708.1:0-4782 GCA_039187775.1 Myxococcota bacterium | reverse complement strand
CCACTAAACGGGGGCTTTGTCGGTGGGCTTCGCCCGTGGGATTTCCCCAGTGGGCGCCACCCAAGCTATGCGGCTTCGATCTATTACCGCTTCAGGACTTTCACCTTACGGATCCATGGGTACCTCCAGGCATCACACAACCATGCCGAACCATGACTTCGGATGGTGCGCCGGGGAGTTCCATATGAGCATCCCCGACTTCCACGTCGAGTGCTGGAAGCTCAGCCCGGTATCTCCCGAAGACCGCGCCAAGCTCCAGGCGCTATTCGATCGCTGCCGCTAAACCAGCGGGCTCAGTACCACTCCCCACCAAGACCGCCGGTGACGGTTACCGCCGTAACATCCCCGAGAAACATGGGATGAACGTGAGCGCTGATCGCAAAGCCTCCGCGACTCCCCGGCCCCCGTCCAAAGACCAGTGCCACCCGGGTATCCAGACCAAAAAACGTGCCGGCCACCCCCTCGCACGTTTCTTCATCGCAAAACGCAAATGAACCGAAGTCGAGCGATGGCCCGGCGCCGATTTGAAAATGATCTCCGAGCGTCAGCTCGAACATCACGGTATTGAAATCCGCGAGCATTCCACCCGCGGTCTCTTCGCCCTGGGACTCGCCAACGAATGCGCCGAGGGACATCCGGTTCTGGTAATAGATCGCCAGGACATCGTTGGCCTGAACGCCGATGCGAAGGCCCAAGCCTCCCACGCCGCCCCCGCCTGCGCCAACGACTCCGCCTCCTTCGAAGGAAAACCCGAAGCGAACCCGCGGGCCGCTGTCCTGCGCCGACGCAGTAGTCACCCCACCGAGGATTCCGATCGACAACACCCATACAAAAACCAGTCTCTTCATGTTCGTCTCCTCCTGGCGACGCCCGCCAGTGGAAGGAAGATGCCGAGATGGAGAAACTGTCGCGGTGGTCCGAGCTCTCGAGCGCAGGTTTTCGATCGATGCCGAACTCTGAGGCTCCGGGCTTCGTGGATCGACGTGTTCGAACTCGCCCATCGACGTCTAGGACTCGAGGCTTCGAGGGTAGGCTAGCCGGTTCCTTCGCATTCGCCGTAGGATGGGCGCCTTTGGCGGCGTTTCAGTACCGAACGCGTATGGACTGTGTCAGTCGACCACGACCAACTTGCCCAAAACACGGCCGACGGAGACGCCGAAGCGTTTCGCGAACTGGTCGACGCAGTGGTCGCGCCGCTTCGACGCCTTGCCCAGCACACGGTGGGGCGCGCCGATGCCGAGGACGTGCTCCAAGAATCGCTCACCCGAATCTATCTCGCCCTCCGGGAACGCCGCTATCGAGCGGAGGGGCAGTTTATGGCTTGGGCGCGCCGGATCGTGACGCGGGTTGCGCTCGACCATCTGCGGAGCCAACGCCGGCGGCGCGCCCGCGAACTTGCGGCGGCGCCTCCATCGACGGCGCAGAACGCCGACCCGCTCGCCCTCTCGGAAGTCCTTCAAGCGCTCGAAACACTGCCTCCCAAGCAGCGGATCGCCCTCGTCCTCAAGGAGGTGGAAGGATTGACTACGCGCGAGATCGCCGATGCCATGAACTCCTCGGTTGGCTCGGTCGAACAACGGCTGGTGCGCGCGCGAGCCACCCTCCGCACGCGGTGGGCAACATGAGAGCTTCGCCGCACAGACGAAAGATGGCCGCGTGACCGGAGACCGCGACCGCGACGCGTGGCTCCGAGACCGACTCGACTTCTTGGCGTCGGAGCCGGCCGTGGAGGGCTCCCCGATAGAAGAACTGGTCCACCGGGCGGTGCGTCACGGCGATGAACGCTGGCGCTGGCGGATTCGAATCAAAACGCTCTCGGTGGCGCTGATGGTTGCGGTGCTCTTCGCCGCCGCCGCCGCCGTGATCATGGTTCGGAGCCAAAACGATGCCGGCGATGCGCTTGCGGAAACCGCCCTTGGAGGCGAGTGGTGATCCGAACTCGAGTGGTCACCGCGATGCTCGCGATCGTCCTTCTTTTGGTGGGAATGATCGCCGGCGCATTGTTGATGCGGGCCTACGACCTTCGGACGGCGGGCGACGTGCTTCGGAAAGACCCGGCCGGCCGTCGTGCCGCCGTGCTCCAGTTTACGCTGGAGCGAAGGCTCGATCTCGATGCGGGCCAACGCCAAGCGCTCCGGGATGCGATCGAGGCACAGCGGGAGGAAGTCGAAGCCCTCCACTACGCGCAGAGCGACGATCGGATCCGACTACGAGGAGAGCTCCTCGAGCGCGCTCGAACGTTCTTGGACGCGTCGCAGTTTCAGGAGATGGAACGGATGGTGCGGGCCGCCAACGAGCGAGAGCGGGTTACGGAATGACGACGCATGACGCGAGGGTTTGCCATCCCGCGGGCAGCTGCGTGCTCGTCTCGCTCTCCGACACCTGGCAACACAAAACCGCCGGAGCCACTCGGCGGCCGGGGCGGAATCGTGACCTACGGCGAGCCGCAATCAGGTCCAGACCACCCCAACCATGAAGCCGGCGAAGTCGCCGGCGGCGGTCTCGCCGATGACCATGCGCGAGGAGAGCCCACAGTCACGACGGTGAGCTCGCTGTCAGCGTCTTCCGGGGTGGCCTGGACGAAGATCGGGAGCTCGTCGCCCTCCGAGATGTAGTACGCCTCGGAGGAGATCTCGGCGAACTGGACCGCGAGGTCGACCGCGGGTGCGGCGCAGCCGTCGCCGGCGCAGTCCACGGTGATGCCGAAGAGACCCTGCTCGTCCTGTCTGTATCCCTTGACGGGAGTGCGGTAGGTGCCTCGTCGAGGTCGGTTTCGATCAACGAACTGCGTTGTACGCTCCTGATAGGGGATTGCTGGAGCGTTGAGCAAGGCCCAACTCGAGGCCCGTTGGTCGTTGGATTCGCGTACGATCGGCCCATGGGTTCGCCCCGCTGAGCCGGTTCGGCAGTGGCCGGCGATCCGGTGGGCCACCGCCCGGCGAAGAGCTCCAATGTGAACGATCTAGCGGTTCACTTCCGGCGAAGTGACCAGCGTCGGAGCCTTGCTCACGCCGGGCGCCTGTGCGTCGACGAGACGATCTCGGCTTGCCTCGAACACCGCCCGGTAGCGGTAGAACGGAACGCGAGGCCAAAGGTGATGCACCAGGTGGAGATTCTGTCCGAGGAGGGGAAGGTCGAGGAGCCGCGTGGGAACCACCCGCGTATCCCGGTAGCGTTCTCGCGAGGCGTGGGGATGGTGAGGCACATAGTCAAAAAAGAACGCCAAGATCGCCGCGGCGACGACGGCGGGAATCGCCCAGAGAAAGAGCACCTCGCGCCAAAGCCCGAACGCGGAGAGCCCCCCGCCGATCGCCAGGAGAAAGAGGATTCCTAGGATGACGGAGCGACGCTCACGGCGCCCAGCATTCGATCGGGAGGTCTCGCCGAAGAGAAACTCGCCGTAGTAGTGAGGAATCGTTCGGAAACAGCGAAGCGGGGCCAAGAGCGGAGTCCCCGCGACGAAGAAATCCGGGTCGCGCCTCCCGTCGTTCGTAAACGAATGGTGGCGAAGATGAAGCACCCGAAACGCAGGAAACGGCGCGAGTAAGAATGCGCTCGCGAGCCAGCCCGCCGCGGTTCCGATTCCGCGAAGGTCTCGCCGGGACCCGTGGATGTTTCCGTGCGCCGCCTCATGCATCACCGTGAAGCTCAGATAGGCTGCGATGGTCGTTCCGACCGCTCCGACGGCGAGGCCAATCGCCCCGGTGAGCACCCCGACCCAAGAGCCGACCCAGAGCACGACCACGCCCACAAGGAGCGCAAGCGTGGGCCACGCCAGCATGCCGGTATGGGCCTTATAGAACTGTGCCTCTTCACCCATCGGTTTCACCCATCCCTGTCATGCGCCCGAAGCCTCCATCCCGGCCCCGCGAAGCGCACCCTGAAGCGCGCCCGTCAGGACACCGAGCATGTCCCCTTCAGTGACGTCGTCCCGGTCGAGCCAGTCCAAACACGCGTGCTCGGCAAAGCACACCCAACCGTAGGTCGCGAGGTTCGTCTTCGAATCCGGTACCACCCCGAGCCGGGACAGAATGCGTGTCGCCAACTCCCGCCGAAGTCGAGCGAGAATCGTGCTCACCTCGGGATCGACCCCAAGGCCCCCCTGCACCAGCACCCGATAGTCACCCGCGTGCGCCCGCACCCAACCCAAGTACCGGCTCATCACCTCAAGGAACGCCAGCTCAAAGGGGCCATCTTCCCGAGGCTCGGTGAGCGCCGACACCTCCCTCGCGATCGCCTCGACGGTCGCCACGTAAAAGCCCCTCCGACAGCCAAAGTACTTGTAGATCAGGCCTTTGCTCACCCCGGCCCCGGCCGCCAGCTCATCCATCGAGCCCGCATCGACCGGATGATCCGCAAAGAACGCCCGACCAAAGGTCAAAAGCTCCTGTTTCCGCTCCGCGGGTGCCAATCGCCGTCTCACCTCAGGACTGTGACCGACAATGACGATTCGTCAATTAGAAAATTGACGATTCGTCACTTACCGAGCCAACATCAATCAAGAGCGAAAGACGTCGTTTGCCCCACAGGAACCTGAACGGAGCGAGAGAGCCTGTGGACCATGAGATCATTGGGGTTCCTCAACGTCAGAGCGCGTTCACGAGGGGGTCAGGGGAAGTCCGACTCGGTGACCCGGTTGCTCAGGATCTATCCGCCGCGCTTTCTAGAGCGACGATCGGTTAGAAGCGAGATCCGGATAGTTAAGTGATTTCGATCGCTTAGGATTTCGGCCTCGCCTACTGCCTCCTGACGTGATCCCTTGGCTCCGAGGAGGTGGCGATG
>JBCCZL010000707.1:0-4787 GCA_039187775.1 Myxococcota bacterium | reverse complement strand
GACCGCGTTCGGCGGCCCTTACTTTTCGAATGTGCTCGTGGGCGATGGCGGACTCGACCTCTTTGGGGCCAATATCGGCAAAACCACGGCGTGGGGCCTCGCGATCTCGATCTCTATGATCTGCGTGACCCTCACCGCGCCGATCACCGGAGCCGTCGCCGACCGCTCCGGTAAGAAACGGCCTCTTCTCCTGGCCTACGTGATCCTCGGGGTGATCGCGACGGCGGCGCTCGGGTTGGTGCCCCCGGGCGCAGGCCTAACCGCGTTTCTGCTCTACATCGTCGCCAATTTCGCCTTCGAGGGGGCCTACGTGTTCTACAACGCGTTCCTTCCGGAGCTCGCCCCCCCCGAACAGCTCGGGCGCCTCTCGGGATACGGATGGGCTCTCGGCTACATCGGAGGACTGCTCGCGCTCGTGGTGTGTCTTCCCCTCGTGCCCAGCGAATACACCGCGGCGGAACGAGGGGCAGCGTCCAACATCTACTACGTGGTAGCCGTGTGGTACGCGGTGTTCAGCATTCCGGCGTTTGTGTTCCTGCGCGATAAGGGCGGCGGTGACCGTCCCGAAGAGGGGTACGTGCTGGCGTCGATCCGCCAGCTCATCGGCACGCTCAAGGCGATCAAAACGTTTCGCTATGTGGTGATCTTTCTGATCGCGTATTTCCTCTACAACGATGCGATCACGACCGTGATCGAGTTCGTCGGAGTGTTCACCAAGGAGGTCCTCCAGTTCACGCCCGGGGACAACATTGTCCTCTTTCTCGTCCTTAACGTGATCGCTGCGCCGGGGGCGATGCTCTTCGGCTTTCTCCTCGACCGAATCGGCGGAAAGCGCGCACTGATGATCACCCTGGTGCTGTGGGTGTTCGTGGTCATCGGGGCGGCCCTCACCCAGACCAAGGGCGCGTTCTGGGGCGTCGCCGCACTTGCGGCGGTGGTGATCGGCGCTACCCAGTCGAGCAGCCGCGCGTTGATGGCGCGGCTTGCTCCTCGAAAACGGGTGGGAGAATTCATGGGTTTCCTCGCCCTCTCGGGCAAAGCTTCCGCCGTTCTCGGCCCCGCGATCTACGGGATCGTCGCCGAGAACGCCGCGCCCGAAGATGACCCGGGAATGGGACACCGGATTGCCATCGTGGTCATTGGTTCCTTCTTTCTGATTGCCCTTGGCGTGCTCTCGCGCCTCAATGAACGGGCCGGGATGGAACGCGCCCGGGAGGAAGACGAACGCTAGCGACGCACCATGCGCCTCATTCCCCGGAATCGAGAGCAAGCCTTCACCGCGCCCCTCAGCGTGAGCGGAAACTTGGTCACGCTTCTCAAGGACGGGAGAGAGGCGTTCCCCGCGATGCTCGAGGCGGTTTCCTCGGCGGAACGCGAAATCTGCCTGGAGATGTACTGGTTTGGCTCCGACGCAACCGGTCGACGGTTTGCTTCTGCGTTGATGTCGCAGGCGGAGGCAGGCGTCGCGGTGAAGATCATCTACGACGCGATCGGAAGCTGGGAGTCGGACGACACGATGTTCGATGATCTTCGCGCGGCGGGCTGCCAGGTGATCGAGTACAACCCGATTTCCCCGTTTCGCAAACGCTTCAATCTCGGGGTCGTCAACCGTCGCGACCATCGCAAGATCCTTGTGGTCGACAATCGCGTCGGCGTGACGGGCGGCGTCAATCTCGGGGACGCGTGGGCCCCCGTCGAAGAGGGGGGCGATGGCTGGCGCGACGACATGATTCGGATCGAAGGACCCGCGGTGACGCAGCTCCGTGACGTATTCCTTCGCACCTGGGCCGAGCTTCGGGACCATCGGAGCGGGACCACCTTCATTCCGGCCCCCACGCCCGAGCGGGGCGCGTCGAGGGTCCGGGTCCTCGCGAACTTCTACTCGGGCGAGCGTCGGTCGGTGCGCCGCGCCTACCTCGAGCAGATGCGTCGTGCCCGGGAGTTCATCTACATCGCCAACAGCTACTTCATTCCCGACCGGGAGATTCGGCGAGCGCTCTACGACGCGGTCGACCGAGGGGTGGTGGTTCGGGTCCTCGTTCCGGGAGAGGGTGACGTCCGAGCGGTGTGGTTTGCCGGTCGGGCCCGCTACGAAGGGCTCCTTCGCCGGGGCGTGGAGCTCTACGAGTGGCAGCGCACGATTCTCCATGCGAAGTCGGCGGTCATCGACGGCTGCTGGTGCACGGTGGGGACCTACAACCTCGACCATCGATCGTGGCGGTTTAATCTCGAGGTCAATGTCGCCGTCGAAGACGAGGCGCTCGGGGCGGTGATGAAGGAACGCTTTGAGGCCGACATCGCAGAGTCGGCGAAACTCGAGCTGCGGACGTTTCGCTTTCGGCCGCTCACCGATCGGCTGCTTGAGCAGTTCTTTTACGTGTTTCGCAAACTCCTGTGATCCGGTACCAATTCCCGATAGAGCGGCCTTTTTGGTGGGAGCGGACTCGCGCCTACCGATTTTGAGTCGTTTCCGGTGCACTTCACCCTATCTCTGTTCGCGAATCCCTTCGGCTCTCTTTTTGGGAGCCCTCTCCAGAAGGGTTCCAAGGTTCTCCGAATCTCCGCTTTCCAAGGTCTCTTATGAATGTTCTCGGTCGATGGGCGGCGCCGTCCGCCTCACTCCTCGCGGTCTTTGGACTCGCCTGTGGTTCGGGAAGCGGAAGCCTCGAGCCGCGCTTCGTGGCGGTCCATAATGCGCTGAGCGCGACGGGACTCGCGCAGACGGGGGCGATCAGCGAAGGCTCGCTTCCAGAGGGAGCCGACGCGACCATTCCCATGCGCCTTCGGGCGGGGACCTGTTACACGTTCGTCGCCCTCGGCTCCACCAGCGTCGACAACATCGATGTTCGTGTGACCGACGGGGGCGGAGAAGAGATCGCACGCGACACCACGATGGACCGGCAAGCCGCGGCCCAAGCGTGCCCCGAGCGGGACGCCGAGTATTTGGTGATCATCACCATGGGTGAGGGCCAGGGCAGCTACACGGTGAGCTCTTGGAGCGGCCAGGTCGGTGCAGGGGGGCGAAGCTCCGCAGTGGCCGGAGGTCTCGAAGGATCCTGCAGCAACCCACTCGCTCTCGAAGCCGGCGCCGCGGTCAGCGGAAGCACGGTGGGTGGTTCGGCGTCGATGACGGGGCGGTGCCTCGAAGGAGAAGCGCCAGAGCGGGTGTACACCCTTGAAGTCGCTCAGCGGGCCCAGCTCTCCGCGGTGCTGCGCTCGGGCTACGACGGGGCGCTTTATCTTCAGCGCCAGTGTGGCCAACCGGGGACCGAGGTCGCGTGCAACGACGACAATCCCGATACCTCGCGGTCTCAGATAGACACCACCCTCGAGCCGGGAACCTATTATCTGGTGGTCGACGGTTACGGGACCGAAGCGGGGGAATACGATCTCATTGCGTCGCTGACCCCGCTCGCTCCGGTCGCCGAAATCTGCCGTGACGCCACCGAACTGACCCTTGGACAGGCGGCGACGGGCAGCACCGCGGGCCGCGCGAACTATTTTCAAGCAACCTGCGCCGAAGGAGCCCGCTCTCCGGACCAGGTCTACCGCATGGAAGTGAGCTCCCGCTCTCGCGTCCGGATCCGCCAGCAAAGCGATCACGACGGCGCGCTCTACATTCGCTCGACCTGCGACGACCCGACTTCGGAAGTCGTGTGCAACGACGACTACCGCGACCCTCAGCATTCGTCGGTGACGACGATCCTGGCGCCGGGCCGCTACTATGTGTTCTCCGACGGGTTTCAAAGTGGTTCTGCCGGCAACTACTCGATCACCGCCGAGGCGACCGCAGATTCCGGAGGCGGAACCGCGGGCGACGTATGCGGTTCGCCGGAGACTGCGACCCCGAACCAGGAGCTCGTCGCGGATACCTTCGACGCGCGGGACGACTTGGCGGGGAGCTGCGGAGGCCGCGGCGGCGGCGATGTCGTGTACGCGCTCGACCTCCGAAACCGCTCGCGGGTTCGGGCGGTGGCCCAGGCTTCGGAGTTTGCGGGGGTGATGTATCTCCAGTCGACCTGCGGAGACCAGAATACCGAGGTGCAGTGCATCGGCGTAAACGCTGGAACGGCGCCTCGCGGTCCCGCCGCTCCGCCCGGCGGGGTTCCCGGGATCGACCAGGTGCTGAACCCCGGGCGCTATTTCCTGGTGCTCGACGGTCAGCGACCCGACGCGTTCGGCGAACTTCGGCTCGATCTTCAGGTCGACGACCTGGTGGCGCTCGAACGGAGCTGCCGGTCCGCGCCGCTGATTCGGCCTGGGCAGGTGATCAATGGCACGACCGTCGGCGGGAGCGACCGGTTCCAGGCGACCTGCGCCGGTGGCGCCTCGAGCAACGACATCGTCTACCGGCTCCGACTCGCGCGCCGGCAGATCGTCCGGGCCAGTCTGTCGAGCGACTACGACTCGTCGATTCATCTCCGCCGGGACTGCACCGATGCAAGCACCGAACTCGCGTGCAACGACGACCACAACGACAATCGCCACGCGTTCATTGAAACCACGCTCGACCGAGGCACGTACTTTCTCGTCGTCGATGGTTACGCGAGCGGGAACGAGGGAACCTTTACCCTCGATGTGCAGACGTCCAACCCCTAGCGGTTGCGATGAGGCAATCCCGGCCCGAGCAGGCTGCTGCAAAACTCCGCACGCGCCTCCAGCGCGGGCACCGCTCGCACCCGCGACCGGCCTTCGGCCTGCCTCCTCAAAATAACTCGGGTATTCCTCGTCGGCTCGCGGGCGCGACCGGCACCGTCGCGAAGCTGGATCCACCCACGGGCCTTTTG
>JBCCZL010000706.1:0-4804 GCA_039187775.1 Myxococcota bacterium | reverse complement strand
TCCATCTCGAACTCGTCTTCCAGCTCCATCAGGAACTCGATGTGGTCGAACGAGTCCATGCCGAGATCACGGCGGAGATCCGACTCCGGCTTCACATCGACACCCTCGTAGTCGGCCTCGATGATTCGAATCACGCGGTCCTTGACGGTCAGCTCACTCGAAACGGTCATGGGGCTACTCCTTCTTCCGTAAGGGGCGACTGGGAATCGTTCGCTTGAACCCGTCCGGGAAACCCCGAGACGGGATCTTCTTCTTCTTGGGGGCGGGGCCGGCGTGGGGCATGTGCTGAGGGCCCTCGACGTCGGGGCGCATCTTTCGCTGGATGCGGCGCGCCTTCGCCAACAACGCGGTCTCCTTGGCGTGGCACTCCTTGCAGATGAGCACGAGGTTCGAGTCGTCGTCGGTGCCGCCGTAGACAACCTCTTTCACGTGGTGGATCTCGAGGTTGCCCTTCGTCGTTCCACACTTCGTGCAGCGGCGTTCGTCGCGCTCGAAGATGCGCGCGCGCTGGGCGGGAGGGAGGGAGCGCCTACGCACCGGGGAACTCCCTCACCCGCAGGTCTTCCGGCCACTCGGTGGGGTCGGAGCCCTTGCGGGACTTGAGCTTGATGCGCGGCGGTACGTGGCCGGGGACGAAACTGCTCCCGCAATGCCATGCGTGCGTTCGGACATCGGCGCCGAGCTGCTTGACGAAGCAGGCAACCCCGGCCGAGCGGCACTGCTCGATGATGGAGCGAATCCACTTGACCTCGCACGGCCGCGCGCCGGGTCCGCTCTCGCCGCCGACGATGACCCAGTCGATCAGGCTGGTAGAGGGTGCGTCCTCGCCAGGCTGGCCGTGGCTCCCGCAGTCGTCGCAGAGCCACGTTGCCATGTCGTCCGGGAAATGGAACACCTCGGGATCGACGTTCCGGCTGCCGCACTCCGAGCACTTCCAGCTGCGGAAGTCACCGTGCGGGCCAATGTTCATGTCCACGTGCTCGAGGAGAGGCTCCATCGAAACGAAGCGAACTGCCGCCGGCGTCTCGGCGAGGTCGCAGACGCGGTCCATCTGCTCGTTGTTCTCCACGCTCACGCCGAGCCAGACGTTGGGGTACGGCCAGTTTTGCATTGGGGCAATCGGCATGCGGAGCCCGGCCTCGGAGCAGCAGGCGGCGTAGCCTGTGTGCATGCGCGGCGAGCGCGGCATCGATTCGACTCGCTTGAACCACTCGCGCATGCGACCCGGGCGCTTGGTCAGGATCTGGAACGTGTGCTCCGGAGCGTTACCCATGACGCCGAAGACGATGTCGATGAACTCGTCCGGCACGTCCTCGTGGAACAGGTCGCTCATCGAGTTCACGAACACCCGCCGCGGCTTGCGCCACCGCAACGGCTGGTCTAGGCGGTCGTCGTGGCAGACCACGTCGCCGAACTTCCGGTCACCCCAGAAGCGCTTTGCCACGCCCTCCGCGTAGCAGTTCTTGCAGCCGGCCGAGACCTTGGTGCAGCCCGTGACCGGATTCCAGGTCGCGTCGGTCCACTCGATTGAGCTGAGTGCGCTCATGCCCCGGGCTCCATGTCGAACACCTGCTGCGCAAGACGCTTCGCGGCGATCTCGCAGTAGCGCTCTTCGATTTCGATTCCGATGGCCTTGCGGCCCAAGTCCTTTGCGGCGCGGAGCGTGGTGCCGCTGCCCATGAAGGGGTCGAGGATCACGTCGCCAGGAAGCGCCGAAATCATGTCGGTGAGTGCGCTTCTCGGCTTCTCGGTAGGGTGTTCTGTCGTGCGTCCGCGACTCTCGCGAAACACGGTGCCTAGGTCGTGTCGCAGGAAGTTGTCGCCGGTTCCCTTGCTCGCGTGGAAAACGAACTCGCACTGTTGGCGAAACCCGTTGCCCATCCCGTAATGCACCTTGTCCCACACAAGGCACGAGCGCAGCGACCATCCGGACGACTCGATAGCGCCCGCAAGAACCGGCCACTGCCGCCAGTCGATGAAGCTGAGCAGGTGCCCGTCCCGCTTCGTGACGCGGTACGCCTCGACGCCGAACATGCGTACGAGCATTGCGAACCCGTGGGAACTCAGGTTGTCCGTCCCGAACCATCGGCCGTCTTCGTCTTTGGTCGTTCGGGTCATCCCCTTTCTCGCGCGCAGCGCCGCCGAGTTTCGCGCACCACTTGAGTACGGGGGATCGGTTGCCACGACGCCTACCGAATCGCCAGGCAGCGCCGACATGACAGCCAGGGCGTCCCCGTGGTAGATCGTGATCCCGTCCTTCTCGTAGTACGGGTTCATTCCCAGTCCCTCGTAGCCAGTCGATAAAGCAGGCACCCGAGCCCGACGGCGGCGGCGAGGTAGAGAGCGAGCGCCAGCACGATCACGACTCACTCCCGGCTCGCCGGCGGCGCATGTAGGCCGCGTTCGTGGCGCGGTGCTTCGCTGAGCTGCGGTAGCGCTTGATCCGGCAGCGAGCCGAGCAGTAGCGCTGAGGGCACCGGCGGTGGACCAGGTGGGGGTTCGCGAGGAACGAGGCGCCGCAGAATTCGCACGTGCGCATCAGCGCGGCGACGTACGGCCGCTGCTCGAACGGGGGCTCGGCTACGTCGTCTGTCGGACCAGCGACACTGCGGAGGATCTGGACCACTCTCTCAGAGCGATTCATGCGATCCTCGACACGGCCTCGCGGCACACCGCGCGCGCCTGATCCGCGCTACCCCCGTGATACCCCCGCCCGGGGTACCGACACGCGCTCAGAGCGCCGATGACCGTAATTGGCGCAATTGCGTAGTCGGTCGAGTTTCGGCCCCTAGACGCTGTTCTGCGGTGTTGACGCGGCTGCGCGCGTCTCGCAGCGGTGCGCAAATCCCCTTCTGGACTGGTTCTTAATCTGTTGGTTGCAGGTTCGAGTCCTGCGGGGGGTACCACGAAAACCCGCTCCACGAGCGGGTTTTCTCTTGCCCCCTCCGACCCACCAAAACGGGCGATACCCTTGTGGTACCCTTCGACCCCATGGGGAAGGACGAGCATCGCCGGAGGTTCGGCACGGTCAAGGTCAGGGAGAACGGGTCCGTCTTCGCGCGCTGGCGCCGCGACGGCATCGAAAAGACTCGTACGTTTCGGGGCAGAGATGCGGAGAAGACCGCGCGAAACTGGCTCGACCTGGAGGAGGCGAGGCATAAACTCTACGAGCCCTCCGTAGGGGGCGGCCGAGAGGTCTTCCCGGATTGGCTCGAGCGGAATCGGAGCCTGATCGAGAGCCATCTCTCCGAGGCCACCAAGCGGAGCTACAAGCGCCACTGCGAAGCGGCCTCCGAGTTCTTCAGGCGCAAGCCCGTCCGAGACATCACCCACGCCGACGCCATGGGCTTCATCGAGCACATGGCCCGGACCCCGATCAACCGCAAGCTCAAGAAGAAGACCAAGACCAAGCGCAGGCGCAAGAAGGAGGAGCAGGGCCGCGGCGAGAAGCCCGCCCGACCGAGGTACCCCAAGCCGACCACGCTGCAGCGGATCCGGTCGACCATGTCCGGAGTGTTCAGCTGGGCCGTCTTGAACGGCGACATCCAGAACAACCCCTTCCGCGGGCTGAAGATGAAGAAGCCGCAGAAGCCCGTGCATGAGTGGCTGTCGCCGGAGGACGTTCGCAAGCGCCTGGATGCCCTTGAAGCCGACGAAGGCTTGGAGCCGGACGTGCGGCTGGAGCTGAAGCTCTTCGCCGAGCTCTGCTACGAGTGCGGGCTGCGTCTCTCCGAGTGCGCAGGGCTTCGCCGCCGGGACTTTCGGATGAGCGGCCGGCCGCGACTCGTTCTCGGCGCCCACACGAAGACCTCGGAGGGCCGCACGATCCCCCTTATGGAAAGCGACGGCGTCACCCGCGGCGGCCTCGAGGCCGCGCGGGAGCTCTTGTCGCTCGACACCATCGACCGGCCCGGCTTCCCCGAATCGCCCTGGTCCTTCGGGCACGACAAGTTCTGCCGGCTGATGACCACGCGCATGAAGAAGCTCGGGTTTGCGGGCACCTCCATGCACGCCCTGCGGCACGCATTCGCTTCGAAGCTCGTGAACTCCGGACACGTCTCGATCAACATCGCGGCCGAGATCCTCGGCCACAAGAACATCACCACGACGATGAAGTACGTCCACGCGGGCGAGGACGCCAAGTTCGAGGCGATGCAGCGGATGGTCGATCACGGCCGCAACTCGTGACGGCGTAGGTCTTCGATCTTTCGCTGCCGCTCGAGCGCCTCATCCTCGAGCTGCTGGATCCACAGGCGGCGGGGGATGACCCACTTCCCGAAGCGCCGCACGCCCGGGAGGACCCCCTTCTGGCAGTTCTCTTGGACCGTCCGAGGCTTGATGCCGAGATGCTCAGCCATCTCCTCGACGGTGATGATCTCCTCGCGCCAGCTGGACATCACGCCACCGCGAGCTGCTGGGGCTCATCCAGGACGAGCTCGGACTCCTCAAAGCCGAGATCCCGCAGGATGCGGTACTGCGAAAGGCTCGGCTCGCTCCCTTCGGTGATCCAATGCCTGACCGGCTGCAGGCTCTTGTAGCCGCACTTTGCAGCGACTGAGATCGGGTCGAGGCCAAGGCGCTTCATCCCAGCCTCAAACCCGGAACGGTTGAAGTAACTCGACTTTGCCACGCTATCCTCCGCGAGCTGCGCTCGCCGGAGCATGCGCAGCTATTTCTCTGGTGAGGTCGTCAGCTCGTCCAGCGTGATTCCGAGCACGTCGCCCAGGATCTTCGCCAGCGTCAGCGTGGGCTCGGTCTTCCCGCTCTCCCAGTTGCTGATCGTGTCGTCCGTCACCCTGAAGTC
>JBCCZL010000705.1:0-4806 GCA_039187775.1 Myxococcota bacterium | reverse complement strand
CGCCGGATGCGAACGGGGTTGGTTTCGCCCGGCATGCGAAGAGTTTGGAGACCGCCGGCCTATTGCGAAAAACCTTTGCTTGGCTTCGAGACAATGTTTGACGGAACGCGGCGGACCCACAGGAACCCGGCACGGAAGAGGAGATCAAGAACTTCTGCACCACCAACTTCTCGGTGTCCTTTCCGATGTTCTCGAAGGTCGACGTGAATGGTCCGAATCGGCATCCGCTGTATGCATGGCTGACCTCAGTCGATGCGAAGCCGGAGGGACCGGGCGACATCAAGTGGACTTTTGGCAAGTTCCTGATCGGCAAGGATGGCGAGGTGCTCGCGCGCTTCGAGCCACCGACCGCGCCAAACGACGCGGCGCTTGTCGCCGCAATCGAAGAAGCGACCGCCTGACGGTCGTCCCCGATCCTGCGAGGATGCTGCTAGCCCTCACGTTCGAGAGCGCGGAGAAGAAGCCGCCGGTAGAGGGTGAGCGCTTCGTCGTCTCGCGATGCGTGCACGACGAGGGGTTGGCTCGGCGATTCGGGTGCGGTGTAGATCTGAATCGCGGTTCGGGTTCGGCGCGGCGGCGCGTTCGGCGAAGGTTCGGCGACAAACCGAAGGGCGAGGGCCTGAGCGGCCTCCAGCTCTTCCGCGCTGAGCTCGGTTCGGTGGTCCCCGGGGCGCGAGCGGAGCCGCGGGTGGAACGGCATCGGAGCCTCGAGCTCGACTTCGCCGTTGCAAAACACGGTGACTCGTTCTTGGTACTGCTCTCCGGGCCCAGGTTCGATGAACATTGCGAGGAGCGGACGGTCGCGCCGCTGCCGGCATTGAAGGTCCCGGGCCGGTTCGGGCGGAAGGGGTTCGGTGGCGGTCGTTACCTTTTCCGACACCGCCGGATCCCCGCTCCCGCAGGCCGTCAAAGAGAGCATCAGGGCGGTGAGGAGCGGCCACATCGGGCGAGCATAGCCGACGGAGTGGCAACGCTAGAATTTCTGGCCTGCGAAGCTGCAGGCTCGAACTGCACCCTTTGACGAGGGTTCGACAGGCTCCAGAGTTCGGACCATGGATGCATCGTTTGCCGCGGTTAGCACAGTCAAGCGCGAGGCGCCGGGACGGTACCAGGCTCACGTGCCCCCCGGCTGGGAGCAGGGACGAGGGATCTATGGGGGCCTCGTGTTTGCGCTTCTCGCCCGCGCGATCGAAGCGGAGGCGGACCCCGACCGAACGATTCGTTCGCTCTCCGGCGAGATCCCCGAACCGGTGCCGGCGGGTCCGCTCGAGATCGAGGTCGAGCGGATACGGCGGGGGAGCAGCCTGAGCAACTATCGGGCGACGATCCAGCACGCAGGTCAGGTCAAGGCGCAGACCAGCGCGATCGTGGCGGCCGCTCGAGAGGTCGACCTCACCGTGGCCGTCGACCCCCCGTCGATTCGCCCATGGAAGGACGCGCCGAAGGTCGAAGTCCCGCCAGGGATTGGTCCTCCATTTGCGTCGAACTTTGATTTTCGCCCGTTCGAGGGGCTGCCCTTCGTGGGAGCCAAAACGGCGCGGATCGAAGGCTGGGTGCAGTTCAAGACGCCGCTTAGCGCGATCGACGTGCCGGCGGTCGCCGCCCTCGCCGACTCCTACTGGCCCGCGTGGTTTTCGATCGTGCCCGGGCCACGACCCATGGGGACGGTGGCGTTCACGCTCCAGCTGACAAGCAAAGCCCGGGCGCTCGACCCCGCGGACCCGATCTACTTTCGCTCCTGGGTGGATCATGCCGCCGACGGGTTCGTGATCGAACGCCGCGAACTCTGGACCGGCAGTGGCGAACTCATCGCGATCAATCCGCAGACGTTCGTCATCATCAAATAGCCGCCCTCGAAGACCGCGCTTCTGCCGCGCTCGAGGGTGATAGACTCGCGGTCGTGCGATCGGAGTTCGGATTGGTGCTTCTTGTCGCGGCCTGTTCGGGGCGGCCGCCCGTCGACGACGATCCGCCGCAGCCCGCGATCGAGATCGTGGTCATAAACCGATCGACCGAGACGCTCACGGTTCGCAATCAGGTGAGCTGCGGGTTTGATCCAGTCGTCGTCACGGACGCGGAGGGCAACCCGCTTCGGATCGCGGCCGGTCAAGCCTACTCCTGTACTGAGACGCAGGGCGACGACCCGTGTCCGGAGGTCGGTAGCTGTTCGACGGTGGCGGGACGGGTGCTCGAGCCCGGGGCTCGCTGGACGGGGAGCTGGGATGGGCGCTATGTCGAAACTCGGCAGCTCTCGGCCCGCGGGTCAAACTGCCCGGACCAATGCGTCATCCGAAAGCGCGTTCCGGAACAGCCGGTTGTCCTCCGCGCCATTGCCACCGCGTGCACCGAAGAGGACTGCCGCGGCGGCCCCCGCGAACTCGTGGCGGAAACGAACTTCGAGATCGGCGGTGGCGGCGCGGTGGAGCTTGAGTTTGACGACCCTTGAGACCAAAACCGCAGGGTCGGATGACATCGCGAGTCTCTGGTCCACGTGCATTCTTCTCCGCCGATTTCCCGACCACGAGCGGTGGCGCGACAAGCTCCGCGCCGTCGTCGATACCGAACTCGCGCGAACCGATGCGGTGGGCGCCTCCCGCTACGCGTCCACCGACGACCTGCTCCAACGCTACAGCCGAGCCGCGCTGAAGAAGCTCTTCGCGTTCATCTCGGATGCGGTATTCGACGTGGCGCATCAGGCCAACGCGGCGGTGTGGCCGGGGTTGGCGCAGGACCGACTTCGCGTCGGGTTTGCCGGCGCCTGGTTTCAAGTGAGCAACGCGCAGGGCGGTCACGACATTCACACTCACGGCAACTGCTCTTGGAGCGGTGTCTACTACCTCGAGGTCGATCGCGAAGAGATTCGAACTGCGCATCCCACGCTCGGCCCGGAAAACGGCGTGACGCGGCTCTACGGCCCCCACTTCGACCGGCTCGGTGGAGCCGCGATGGATCTCGGCAACGCGTACCTTCAGAAGGCGCATGTCGATGTGGCACCGGAAGAAGGAATGCTTCTCGTGTTTCCAAGCTGGCTCCCTCACCGAGCGCTCCCCTACGACGGCAAACGAGATCGGGTCGTGTTTTCGTTTAATGCGAGGCTCCACGGCGCCAGTGGCGATCAAGCGCACCCGTTCGGGTTCTGAATCTAGGGAGCCCCACGTCGGGCGCGTGTCCGGCTCGGTCGGTGTCCGATTCGACAAAGCGCACTTGCATTGGATGTGTCGTATAAAGTGCACACTTCAGCACCTCAGCGGCGGCGGCAGAGTCCTGGCGAAGTTGGCGACAAGGGGAAGTGGAAGCACGATGCGAGGGATTCTCTGGTTGCTGGTGGTTACGGGTTGCGCCAACGCGGTCGGGTCGGACCCACCGGTGGACGAAGATCGGTTTTGGGCAACCGGCAAAGCCGACGCGGTTGGGTGCCCAGAGCCCGGGTCACCCGCGGCCCTCGCGATTCTCTCGCTGGTGAACGACCCTCGCGTAGACGCGGCGGAACTTGATGACTCACAGCGGGGGAACCTCGATCGTCGGGCGGCCGAGGGCATTGTTGCGCAGCGCCCGTTTTCGACCCTTGGCGATCTCGACGACGTACCTTGGGTGGGTCACCGGGCGTGTACGCGGCTCCGCGACTACGCCTGCGATGTGAAGCGGCTTTGCGACGCTCTCGAGCCGGTCGGACACTACCGGCGAGTGCGGCCGGAGGGGGAACGAGGGCTCATCGCGTTGTCGCTCTACTCGGCTCGAGGCGATTACACCGCAACCCACGCGACCGGCGAATGCAGCTCGTGCATCGAAAGCGAGTCGGGCAGTTACGCGCTCATCGACGGTGAGCTAGTGCTCTACGCACAGGGTCGCGAGCGCCGATATCGCGTCACGTCGGTGGGCAGTGACGAGCTGGTCCTCGATTCGTCATTGACGATGCAGCGGGTCTCTTGCAGTGCGTCGAGCGAGCTCGGGTGCTTGATTCCGCCGGATTGGCGCGAGTCCGTCGCCGACGTGATCGAGACGGATTCGTTCCTCGCATTGGATACGTTTCTCGTGGGTGAGCGCGAGCGCCTGGGGTCCGAGAGTGTGCTTCCCCAGCGCTCCGACGTGTTTGCCGCACTCGAGAAGGTGACGCCGGCGATGACTCGAATCGTCCTCATCGGCCAGGATCCGTATCCAACTCCAGGACACGCGAACGGGCTCTGTTTTTCGGTCAACGATGGCGTGGAAGTGCCCGCGTCCCTTCAAACGATGTATGAGGAGATCAAATCCGACCTCCGACAGAATCCCCCGCGGCACGGGAATCTGAGCGGATGGGCCGAGCAGGGCATGTTGATGCTGAACACTGTGCTGACGGTGCGGGCCGGTGACGCGAATTCTCATCGCGGCGAAGGGTGGGAGCCTTTCACTCGAGCCATCCTAAGGACGGTTGCCGCGGAGTACCATCCGCGAGTGTTTCTCGCCTTCGGCGGCCAAGCCGCGTCGGAGGCGGAGGCGATCCTCGCGGATCAGGAGTACATCGATGTCGCTCCCGACGGAACCTGGAGTCGGGTGTCGCCTTCCGGTCGGGAAATCGTTGCCGTCGACGCCTATACCCTCACTCAACTTTCCGCGGCGGAGGAACGTGCGCTCGAGGGTTCACACTTTCTCGTCCGTTCCGCGCATCCGGCGCCACCCTTCAGTCATCGGCGGTTTCTAGGCAGCCGGCCGTACACCCGGGTCAACACCAGTCTCTCGATCGCGTGCCGTTCCATCTGCGCTGAGCAAGGCCTTCCGGCAACCCGTTCCGCATGTCCTGCGTGTCGGTTCGATTGGACTCCGTAGCGG
>JBCCZL010000704.1:0-4810 GCA_039187775.1 Myxococcota bacterium | reverse complement strand
TCGGCCTCCGCCGAATCCAGTGTCACCGCCTCATCCGCCAGCGGTGGCACGCAAGCCGGTGATGTTCATGTACTCGCGCCAGCCCCTCGACGTGCGCGTCGAGGTCTCGTTCCTTCAGGGCGAGCCTTGGCTTTACTATCCGAACGCGTCCGTGGGTCAGTCCCATCAGGGCCCGGGTTACGGGACCCTCCGTTTCGAGGGCGAACTCGCGGCGGGGTCCGGAACGCTCGCTCCCGTCTCCCCTCAGCACTTCTGGGCCGACCTCCGAGCGGTCGGTGGCCACACCTTTACAAGCCACGACGGATCCCGAGAGCGCTTTCTTTTCTACGATGGTCCCGTGCAATTCGAGCGCTCGATGATCATCAGCCGCCAGGGAGGAGGCGCGGTGATCACGGCGACGTCATCGGAGCGCATGGTCTGGCTCGTTCAAAGTGGACGCTACACGGAGAGCGAGTTATCGCCCCACGCGGGAACCGCACAGCTTGCCGGCGAGGGCGACATGACGATGCTCCGCGCCCGGCTCGACGCAGAGCTCCAGGCGCGCGGCCTCTCCGCGCGGGAGGCCCGTTCGCTCCTCGAGACTTGGCGAGACGACCTGTTTCGCAGCGGCGAAGCTCGCGCGATCTACTTCATTCCTCGCGACGCCTACGATCGAATGCTCCCCGTGCGCATCGATCCGATTCCGGAAGAGCTCGTTCGCGTCGGGTTGGTGATCGAGACTCTTCGCTAAGCCGAACGTCGAACATCGACTGTCGAACCCGAGATAGCGTCAGGCCAACTTCACCTGATTTCGACCGGCAGACTTCGCCGCGTACATCGCTGCGTCGGCCCGTTCGACAAGCCGCTCTGGGGCTTCGTCCCGGTGCCAGGTGGCCAAACCGATCGACACGGTCTGGGCGATCTCGCGGCTCGCCACGGCAAACGGACTCGCCGCCACCTCGGCACGAATCCGCTCAGCAATCCGATGCGCTCGCTCCGAGTCGGTGCCCGGCATGATGAGCACGAACTCTTCCCCTCCCCAGCGGACGAGCTCATCGGAGTCCCGGGTCGTATGTCGCACTCGATCGGCGAACTCGGCGAGCACCCGGTCACCAACGGGATGACCATATCGGTCGTTGACCCGCTTGAAATGATCGAGATCCATCACCGCCAGGCTAAACACCCGTTCGTGGTTTCGCGACCGAGCGATCTCGTGCTCGATCCGAGGAAAGAGATAACGTCGATTAAACGCCTGCGTGTTCGGGTCGGTGACCGCGAGACGTTCGAGACGGGCCTTTTCAAACGCCGGCGACGCACAGTTGGCGAGAAGGCGCGCAAGCAACACGGCCTGATCGTCGAATGCTCCCTGCTCCCCGCTCGAGGCGGACAGCACACCCACCACCTGACCGGCGGACCAAAGCGGTATCCCGAGAATCGATCCGACGACAAAGCCCTGCTCGGGCCGCGCCTCGAAGCGAGGATCGGTCGACACGTCGTTGACCATCGCGACGCGTTCATGCTCGACGACCCAGCCAGCCACGCCTTGACCACGGCGAAACGCGAGCGGGTCGTGCGACTCCCCCTCTCCCGAACGCGCCCCGCAAAGAAGCTCGCTTCGGGTGTCGTCGAGGATCCGCACCGACGTGTGATTCGCCGGAAGGAGAACAAGTCCTGCGTCGGTCACCGCCCGCAGCGCCTCCTCGAGCGGAAGCTCTTCAGTGAGCCGCTCCGTGAGCGACAGGAGAGCCTCCAGCGCAACCCCAGGATCCATGCCTCCATGGCGTACCAAATCGGGCCGCACGACGCGACTACGAAGACTTCGCGAGTAAACTTGTCACACGTCCGGAACTCGGCCGGAGGCAGAACCCGCACTACTCCGATGTAGGTGGATCCGTAGGTTCGTCGGAAGAACGCGTGTCCTGCACTGCGGTTCCTTCGGCTGCTTCGCCCGACGGCGGGGAGGCGGGGCGCAGAGCGTTCGCCGAGCCTTCTGCGCGGTGCGTCTCATACGCCGCGACCGCTTCCGCAAGGACTTCCAGCGCCTCGTCGCGATCGAGCCAACCCTGCGCTTCCGACCCGCTCCCGGGGTCATAGCTTACAAACCAGAGCTCGATGATCTGCCGGAGGTTGGGATAGCGAGCATCCAATTCCTCGAGGTTTGCCACCTCACGAAACAGCCGCTCTGGGTCGTCGAGGCGCACCGCCAGCACCTTGTCGTCGCGCTCTCCTTCATCGAGGAGCCGCAGCAACCCAAGCACCTGGATCCGGAGCACATCGCCGCGCTCCACCGGGTCCCCCAACACCAGCACATCCAGCGGGTCTCCGTCGCCACCCTCCACCGAAGGATCGTCGCTTCGAGGCTGAAGCGTCCGAGGAATCATTCCGTAGTTGCCTGGGTAGCCAAGGTAGTCTACTCGCCGAAGCTCCCCGTCGCGCTCTTCCCAAAACAGGAGGCCCGACTCGTGATCGACCTGGTACTTCGCGGTGGTCCCAGCGGGAATCTCGATCACCGCGTTAAACGTGCCGTCACCGTTTTCCGCGGCGATCCCGGAAACGAGATGGACATCTTCGAAGAGCGACGGTGGCGGGCGGGACCGAGAGCCGCCGCAGCCAATCGCCACCATCATTAGCCCTGCGAGCCCCAGCACCATCTCCCGAGATGGTAGAGCAAGGTTTGCCGGAGGAGTATGTCGAGATCCGAACCCTCTTCCACGATTCGCGCGGTCCCTCCACATCTCTGCGGTTGAAGCGATCGAGTCTCTGCGGTCAGCCCATCTCGGCAAGGACTTCGACCAGGCGCTCGAGCTTGCCAATGTGCTGTCGGAGCTCCTCGACCGACGCGCCATTTCGCGCGGCGTGGGTCGCCTCCGAAAGACACGCCACGACCGCATCCCGAAGCCCCGACTCGACCGTGGGAACGGCAGGCACCGACTCGGTGGGTGCGAGGCTTGCCGGCACCGGCCCCATCGGCGTTGGCCGAGAGATCACCACAGGTCGCGGAGTGTGCTTGACCGGGGCCGCGCTCGCCGGAGGTGGAGCCCCGGTTTCGGCACCCGCGCTCACCGTCGACACCGGCGCACCGCTTGGCGTTCTTCCGACCACCGACTTGTCGCCCTCGTGTGCCAGCTGGCCCTCGGCCTTCGCCAGCATGAGGCTGCAGACCTGGTCGTGAATGCCGCGAAGCTCCGCCGGAAGCTCGGCAAAATGAAGCTCCTTATCGACCTCTTCTTTGACTCGGTCGAGCGCATCCACGGTGGGTTGCTCGAAGGTGGCTCCGTGCTGTCGGAGCCGTTTTCGAAACAGCGTTTCCGCGATCTGAGCGACCTGTTCTTCTCGCGCATTGATGCCCAGGTAACCCCCGATGCCTTGCTTCAATCCGCTGAAATAGGTGGCGACGTAACAGTCGAGCATGCCGTCCCGAGCCGCGGGAAGATCGATCTTATCCTGCGCGAGACGGGCTTTGATTCGCTGCCCGTACTTGCTCTGCACGCTCGCGATATCCTGCGCCGGAGCGCCGGTGGGATTTTGGGGGTCCATGCTTGCCTCAGCTGTTGGTCAGGTCCGACAGGAGCTTGTCTTCCTCGACATCCAGCCTGAGTACGTCGACGGGCCGATCTGGTTTCGCCGGAGACAGCTCGCCGCCGGTTTTTTCTGAACCTGGCTCGCATACGACGCGCGCAGTAAGAACGCGTCCACAGTTGTCGCAGCGAACTCGCACTGGGGCGGACTCCTCCGCCGGTGCAGGAACCCGGGCGCCACACTCGCAGGTGAGCATGCCATCTTCGCCGACCTCTTTCGGGTGGGAGAGGTGAGGTGAAGCCACCCGAAGCCGATGGACCAGCGTATCTCGGCTTCCGACCAGACGAACGCTCCCCACCAGCTCGAGCCCGGCGCGAAGGCCAAGCCCAATCGCCCGGCGGCCGCCCGGACCCACCAGGATGTCGCCGGCTCGCGCGAGCCGGGCCAGACGCGTCGCGCGCCCCACCGGCGCCCCGGCAAAGATGCCCACGCCAGAGCCCACGATAGACCCCGCATCCATGGCCCCCCGAATCCGTGGGTCCTCCTCGGCGCACCGCCGAAGCCAGCGGAACGCCGCCTCCGGTGCTTGGATGCAGCTGACCACATCGCCTTCGAGGATTTGCCCGGGTTCGGCGAAGGGGGGAAGCAGCTCCAGGAGTTCTTGGACGGGAAGTCCCCCGAGGACCACCACGGCTTCCGTGTCGTCATCGCTCGAGGCGGCCGGAGCCGCGCCCCGGGCGTCGAGGAGCTGAAGCACCTCCCCTGCGTCCTTGGGTCGATGGCCCGGCTCGCACGCGAGACAGGACGTGATCAGATCCTCGAAGGGACCGGCGTCAGCGCACCCAATGTCCGCTCCGTCGCGGCGAATGATCTGAGCCATCACCGCCATCGGATCCTCCCCGGTAAATGGAGGTGCCCCGACGATGAGCTCGTAGAAGAGAACGCCGATGGCATAGACATCGTCGGTTGGCCGCGGGTCGCGCGATGAAAACCGTTCGGGCGCCATGTACTCAGGAGTGCCAAGGGCGGCGCCATGCTGGGTCAGGCGATGCGCGCCGGGCACCATCGCGAGCCCGAAGTCGGCAATCTTGAGCCGTTCCACCCCTTCGCTCGCATCGATCAGAATGTTCTCCGGCTTGAGGTCGCGGTGAATGATTCCGATTTCGTGCACTGCCGCCAAACCGTCGGCGAGCTGCCGTATGAGATCCGCCGCGTGGTCCACCGGAAAGGCCCCCACCGTGGCAAGCCTTTCACGGAGCGTCGGGCCTTCGACCAGCTCCATCACCATCGCCACATGCCCACCGTCTTCGAC
>JBCCZL010000703.1:0-4813 GCA_039187775.1 Myxococcota bacterium | reverse complement strand
TCGAGCAGCGCGACCCCGTCGTAATCGCCGAGAAGGGGCCGAAGGGTGGTCGTCAGCTGGAACGTGACCACGAGAAACACAAGGCTCCAGAGGACCGCCGCAGGAAAGGGCCGTTCTCCCGAAAGCCGAAGCGCTCGCACCATGACCGAAAGACCGAACGCGGCGCTCAGAAGGTAGAACCCGAGATAGATGAAGCCCATGAAACCCGGTGACGACGTGGATTGCGAAAATACCCAGGCGATCGGCGCAAATCCGACCAGCAACACCGAGGTCACGGAGAGCCCGAGGAACAGCGCGCCGGCCACATCCCGATAGTTGTGCTTCGCTCCGGAGAGCGCGCTCAAAATGTAGAGACTCGGAAAGCAGATCGCTGCGGCAAATACGAGTCCACCGGCAAGCTTGACCGGTACCGCAAGGAACTGCCCGCCGCCGGAGAAGCTTCCAACCACGAATCCCGTGATCAGCATGCTGACGACGACGATTCCCACGAGCTGAAGGATCACCTTGGGGCGATGGCGAACCTCGTGCGCCACGTTGGCCGGCGTTCGAAGCACCGCCGCCAGGAGCGCGGCCGGCCCTCGTCGCTCGAGCGGCGCGAACTCCCCGGGCAGGCTCGGCGCCTTGGTGCGCACCGGCGCAGGCGAAGCCGATGCCGCAAACGTTGGCGTTGGCCCATAGCTCGAGTGTGCGCCCAGGTTCAACACCGGGACGTCTCTTCGGGTCGCGGCAGAGGCCTCCTCGGGGGCTCGCGCCACAAGCGCATCGTTGGGTGACGGTACCGCGGCCAGCGAGTTCACCTCCGAGGGCCCGGTCGTGTCCGGCTCGACCGGCTCTTCAAGCCTTCCACCTTCGCCACGTGGCGTCTCGTCCATCACTGCGGCTCCCGTTGGGTCGACCTGGTGGCCGCAGTCGTGGCCGCGGGTGAAGCGCTGCATGGGGTGAAACGTTGCATCGGGTTCTCCTCCGTGTCCTAACCAACGGAAGAAACGCACTTCGGCTTCCCTAGCTCAGGGTCTTTCGCGCTGAGTGGTTCCGCGGACCGGGCGAGCGGTCCTGCCCTCGGTCCCGCTGGCGCCGGCCCTCCAGAGCCGCTTCGCGCCTCACCGGTCGGTGCAGCCACGCCGGGATCTCGTCGCGCCCGGGAAGCACGACGTGGGGTCCACCCGCCTCCGGGTCGAATGCCGGCCCTCTGGAATCGTCTCGTCTGCCCAACCTTGATGTCGTTCATTCCGACGAGCTTCCCGGCCCGAATGGCGACGGGGTGACCGACCGCTGCCCGCGGTCCGTCTCGCGTCGACGCCGAGCACCCAACCGTCGATCCGGCCGCTCGAAGATATGCGACCGGCAGCCGCAACAATCTCGGGTGCATTTCCGGGAGCGCGGGCTTAGAGATGCAGAGATGGTGCAGAACCCAACCGAAGCGAAGCCGCGCACGAACGAATCGACGGTGATGCCGATCGAGTTTCGGAACCGTCCCACCGCTGAAAAGCGGTCACAATCCGGGATGAGCGTTGACGCAACCGCGCCAACCATCCGCAGAGCGCTGCGCGTTCCCCCGTCGAACACGAATGGACGGATGGCGAGAGGTGACGTCCGATGACGGTCGAACTCTGGGCACTTCTCGGCGTCTTCGCGACTCTGTGGGCATCTCTTCTGGTTCAGATGGTCGCGTTGGACCGAATCGCCGGAACGAAGTACGCGCTTTCAAATCGTGACTCTTCTACCAGCGATCAGTCGGCAACCCTTGGGCGTCTGACACGGGTGGTTCGAAACCACGTCGAGGGCCTCGCCCTCTTTGGCACCCTGGTGGTGCTTGCTTCGATCGTGGAAGTCTCGAATCCGTGGACCAGAAATGCTGCACTCGTTTTTGTGGCAGCGCGGGTTCTTCACTTCATCTTCTATGCCGCGGGCATCACGCATGTTCGAAGCATCGCGTGGGCCGTTGGGTTCTTCGGCGCCCTCCCCGCCTTTGTCTACGGCCTGCTCGTCGGCCTGAATGCGTTCTGAAGCATGCGACGCCGGACCCGAAAAACTGGCAGCCCGTCGCGGCCTCGGCCTCGAGTAATCCGCGGGAGCAAGCCCGGGATGAGGCTTCACAGCGTGCTTGGCTGCGCGATCCTCGTCGGTTGTGTGGGGTGTGGCGGCTCCCACACGACAACCGACACGCCGACCACGAGCCCGGCTGAGCATGCCGATCGGTCCGACCCGAGAGGATCGAACGAAGACTTCAGCGATGCCGATGCGTTTGCCCGAATGTTCGATGACCCGGAACGCGACGCTTGGCAAAAGCCTGGGGAGGTCATCGGGCGGATGGAGCTCGCCTCCTCCATGACGGCCGTCGACCTCGGAGCAGGAACCGGATACTTCCTCCGCTGGCTTTCGGAGGCCGTAGGCCCGGGCGGTCGCGTCCTCGGTCTCGACACCGAACCGAACATGGTGTCGCACATGCAGCAACGGGTGGAACGCGAAAACCTGTCAAACGTCGAAGCGCGGTCGGTTCGCCCCGACGATCCAGGCCTCGCTCCGCAGTCCGTGGACCGGGTTTTGGTGGTCAATACGTGGCATCACATCCGTCAACGCACCGCGTACGCCGCACGCCTCCGCACCGCCCTGAAGCCAGGTGGGAGGATCATCATTGTCGACTTCACGATGAGCACCGACTTTGGACCGCCTGTCGAAATGCGGTTGGCGCCCACCACGGTGACCGGCGAGCTGGAGGAAGCCGGGCTTGTCACCTCGACCCTCTCCGAGACCCTCCCCCACCAGTACATCGTCCAGGGCAGCCTGCCCGACGACGCGCAATGAACGCTTTCTTCGTCGCGTGATCAACACTCAACACCCCCAAGACAATCAGCTCTTTTCCCGGGTTCTTTCGCATCGATCCGTGCCACGGACGAACCGAAGAGGCTCGCGAACCCCTCGGTCAATCCAACACGTCGGTCGAGGTCCTGTGGGCAGCGCTAACCGCGTCCGCTATTAGGAGTTCGTTTCGCGGCCTCCTCCAGCGTCCGCACGGCTGAACGTCAGCCGGCGCTCGATCTCTGCGACCGCCGCGTCACGGTCCTGTCGAATCTTGCGGACCACGTCCATCGAGACGTCCACGTCGTCGGTGTGAGTTCGGCTCCAAACCATAAGGTCGAGAAGGATCGGGATGAGGCCGCGCCCGTGGTCAGTGAGCTCGTAGATGTTTCTGCGCCCGTCTTCCGGGTCTGAGCCCTTGGTAATGACGTTCGCCGCCTCCAACCGCGCGAGTCGATTGGAGAGAACATTGGTCGCAATGCCTTCGGGCATCGCCCGAAGCTCGGAAAAGCTTGCTTTGTGGTGAAACACCATGTCGCGGACCACGAGCATCGTCCATCGATCGCCGAGAATCTCGACCGCATGGTTGATCGGACACGTGGAGCGCCGCGAGCCGGGCTCGGCGGGCATGGCTCAGTAGCCACTCCAATCGATGCGCTCATTCATGTGATCTCGGTAGCCGACGATGCGTTCATGGCCCTTGAGGTGTTCATCGCTGAAGAAGCGTAGCCCCCAATGCAGAAACACGTCGAGGGCGCTCATCCGCTCCCCGAGGAAGCACGGTCCGACGAGCCGATGTTCCCAAAGATCGAGGACGCCATGAATCGTCTTTTCCGAAGTCGGGTCGTCCGGATTGCGCCACGCACCCATCACCTGACGCTCCATCTCTGACGGGCTCAGTACGAACAGCTCCACATACGTCGCTCGACAAGGATCGTCGAGCGCGGGGGCGAGACCACGCTCCGAGTACAGGTCGGCGAGGTACATCATTTGCGCAGCGGATTCGAACACCACGCGGTCGTTGTGCACGAGGGTCGGAACCACTCCGTATGGATTGATCGCGAGGTAGCTCGGGTCCTTGTTCTCGTTCTTCGAGATGTCGACGATGACCGTCTGATAGTCGAGCTCGAGCAGGTCGAGGAGCATCTTGGTCCGCCCCGAACGGCTACCCGGCGAGTGGTAGAGAACGATGGAGGTTGGATCAGCCAACAGCACGCCTTTCGCAGATGCAGTCAATTAAATTGCATCTCGCAACTTACTTGAGTATCTAGATTGCACAACGAAAGTCAAGTGAGGCGCGAATGGAGATTTCCAACCGAAAAGTGCTGATTACCGGGGGAAGTGCCGGCATCGGGCGGCAGCTGGCCATCGATCTGACCGAGCGCGGTGCCGCCGTGCTGGTCTGCGGGCGGAGTCCGGAGCGGCTCGACACCCTCCGGGCAGAGCATCCGAACATCGGCACATTTGTTTGCGACGTTCGCGACTACGAAAGTGTCGTTCGCCTGAGGGAGTTCGCTACGCAATCCATCGGGGTTCCCGAGGTGCTCTTTAACAACGCGGCGATCTTCCGCCGCTTCGACATCAACGCGACCGAACACTCGATCGATCTCTGGCTCGATGAGGTGGATATCAACCTCATGGGCACGCTTCGGGTGACCCACGCGTTCCTGCCGCTCATGAAGAATCTACCCGAGGCAACGATTCTAAATCTCACTTCGCCCTCGGCGTACATTCCGTTGGCGTCGGCTCCGGTGTACTCCGCGACCAAAGCCAGTCTTCACTCTTGGACGCAATCACTTCGACATCAGCTGCGCGGAAGCCCCGTGCGGGTGCTCGAGCTGAATCCGCCCGCGGTAGACACGCAGATGAATCAAAACAACCCCGACGTCGAGGGCCTCAAGCTCTGGTCCGTCGAAGCGTTCAGCCGCCACGTGATCACAGAGCTCGAGCGGTCTGGAAGCAAAGACATTCTCGTCGGCGACGCGAAGTTGGTCCGCAGGATGAGCCGGGTCGC
>JBCCZL010000702.1:0-4819 GCA_039187775.1 Myxococcota bacterium | reverse complement strand
GAGATGGGGAATCGTGCGAAGGTGCATCTCCTCCGGCGGCGCTGGGTAGGCGCTGTTCGTCCGGAGCAGCGCGAGGCTCTTGCACCCAGCATCGCGAGCAACGTTCACCGCCTCGCCAATCTCCGAGAGCGTGGCCATTCCCGTTGACATGATGAGGGGTTTCCCGGTGCTCGCGGCTTTGCGAATCAGACCGAGGTCGACGAGCTCGAACGACGCGATCTTATAGGCCGCAACGTTCATGGTCTCGAGGAAGTCGATCGCGGTCGCGTCAAACGGGCTCGAAAAACACTGCATGCCGAGCTCCTCGGCGAGTGCTTTGAGCTCCGGCTGCCAGTCCCAGGGGGTGAACGCTTCGCGGTAGAGGCTATGGAGAGTCTGGCCATCCCAGAGCGTGCCCGACTTGACCTGGAAGTATTCCTTATCGCTGTCGAGGGTGATCGTGTCCGCGGTGTAGGTCTGGAGCTTGACGGCGTCCGCGCCCGCGTCCGCCGCCGCGCGAACCAGAGCGAGGGCTTTGTCTTTGTCGCCGTTGTGGTTGCCTGACATCTCAGCGATCACGTACGTCGGATGGCCAGGGCCGACGTGGCGATCACCAATCCGAATGGTTCGATTCATGAGTCCTCTCTCGAGCGAGACCTCGGTGCTCACCGCGTGGCACCAATGCCCGGTTTGGTGCGCCGATTGTAGGGAGCGTTCATCTTGCCGTCACGTCGTCAACCCGGGACTTCTTTCTGGCCGATGGCCTGATTGATCGCGTGCCACTCGGGGTGAGCTCGGTAGAGCGCAAGGGCCGAGTGCCACGAGAAGTCGTCCGGGGCGATGCCCTCGAGCATGCGCCGAAGCAGGTTCAGATCCTCCTCGGTGTCTACCGTCCATCGGAGGTCGCCGAGCACCTCCGAGTGGGTCACTGCCCGAAGCGCAAATCGATCCGGGTTGCGGTATAGGTACGGGGTGACGTGCTCTCTTGTACGAGGATCGTTGTCTTCTCGGAAAGCGCGCTCGAGGGCGGCGAACGAGAACGCCTCCACGTCAAGGCCCCGGGGAAAAGTGCGCGGAGGAAGCGTGTTCGTGGCGTAGTCTGCGCCGTGAAGCGCTTCGACCACCGCGTCGATCACCTCGGGGTCGAGGAGTGGACAGTCGGAGGTCAGGCGGACGACGACATCCGCCGCCGCCCTTTCCGCCGCGTGATAGAAACGTGCGAGCACATCGTGCTCACTTCCTCGAGCGCAGGGCCAGCCGGCCTGGCGGCAGCGCTCCACCACGGTGTCGTCGCCTGGCCGGTCGGTGGTGGCGACCCAAACCTCTTCCACTTCGCGAGCCGCAGTTGCGCGTCGCATCACATGCTCGAGCATGTCGCGCCCGGCAAGATCGGCGAAGATCTTTCCAGGCAAGCGCGTGCTTCCCGTTCGCGCCTGGACGAACGCGACGACCCGGGCCATTCCGGCTAGCTCCTGAGCACTTCGTCGACGGCTTGCTTGACTCGACCGACCACCGAGCCGACATCTGCATCGGTCATTGTCGGATAGATCGGAAGGGACACCGCCGCCCCGTAGTACGCCTCCGCCTTCGGGAACTTGCCGACCTCGTCTCGAATGTTGCGGTAGTAGGGGTGGTAGTGAACCGGAACGTAGTGCACCTGGACTCCGAGGCGGAGCTCTCGAAGCCTCTCGAAGAACCTTCGACGAAGCTCGGGCCTCGTCACCCGGACCACGAAGAGATGCCACGCCGGTTCCACGTCCGCACCAATCGTCGGCAAGATGAGCTCATCGCAGGCAAGCTCGGCAAGATAGCGAGCCGCGATCGCTCGGCGCCGCCCGACAAAATCTCCGAGCCGCGCGAGCTGATTGCGGCCGAGCGCGCACTGCAGGTCGGTGACCCGATAGTTGAGTCCCAGCTCGGAAATCTCGTAGTACCAAGGGCCTTCGTAATGGCTCATGGTCTCTGGGTCGCGATTGATTCCGTGGTTGCGAAAACTTCGTGCCCGCTCCGCCAGCGCTTGGTTTGAGGTGACCACCGCACCGCCTTCGCCGGTGGTCACCACCTTGACAGGATGAAAACTGAAGGTGGACGCGTCGGCGAGCGTTCCGACCGGCCTTCCGCCGAGGGTTGCGCCAAGCGAGTGTGCCGCATCCGCGATGAGGGTCACTCCGGCGTCACGGCAAATCGCGCCCAACGCAGCGTAGTCGCAGGGATGCCCGGCGTAATCTACGGCGCAGACGATCTTCGTGCGGTCGGTGATCGCCGAAGCCACCGCCTCAGGGTCGATGTTGCCATCGTGGCTCCGAACATCCACGAAACTCACATCCGCCCCGAGGAAGCGTGCCGCATTCGCGGTCCCTGCAAACGTGAGTGGCGTCGTGATCAGCTCGTCCCCTGGGCCAAGGCCGGCGGCAAAGTACGCCGCGTGGAGCGCGGCAGTGCCGGAACTCACGGCCACTGCGTAGGGCGCGGTCGTCACGTCGACGAGGTCGCTCTCGAACGCTGCGACCCCCGGGCCCGTCGTGAGGAAGTCGTGCCGAATCGCGCTCGCAAGCGTGTCCGCGTCGGAATCGTCGATCGTCTGTCGTCCGTAGGGAAGGAAAGGGTGCTCGGCCATGAACCTGCTTTCTGGCGGTGACTATCGAAAGGGTTGTGAAGGACCCGATGGAGCCGGTCAAGGCCCGTAGGCCGGTGAATGGTCCCGCATTGCACGGCAACCCAAGGCTGGTATTACTGCGCGCGAAAGGGAGCTCCCGTTGGCAATTTCCAAACTGAAGTGGAACCACGATCTCGCCGGTAAGGCGATCGTCGTCACTGGAGGCACCGGCTCCTTTGGCAAGGCGTTCGTTCGACGGGTCCTTGCTCTCGACCCGCCGATCAGCCGGGTGGTCGTGCTTTCGCGCGATGAGTTGAAGCAGTACGAGATGGCGCAGGAGCCCGAGTTTCAGGATCGCCGCGTCCGCTTCTTTCTGGGAGACATTCGCGAACGGGAGCGACTCCTCCGTGCCTTCGAGGACATCGACGTGGTGATCCACGCCGCCGCGCTCAAGCAAGTGCCCGCCGCCGAGTACAACCCCTTCGAGTTCATCAAGACGAACGTTTTGGGGGGGCAGAACGTCATCGACTGTGCCTTGGACCGGGGCGTCGAACGCGTGGTCGCCCTGAGCACGGACAAAGCGGCCGCCCCGATCAACCTCTACGGTGCCACGAAGCTATGCTCCGACAAGCTCTTCGTCGCGGCGAATCACTTCAAGGGCAAGCGCAACCTCAAGCTTTCGGTTGTGCGCTATGGCAACGTGTTGGGGAGCCGCGGCAGCGTCATTCCCGCGTTCCTTCGGCTCCGTGAAAAGGGAACGATTCCGATCACTGACGACCGGATGACCCGGTTCAGCATCACGCTCGACGAGGGCGTGCATTTCGTTCTGTTTGCTCTTCACGATATGTGGGGCGGCGAAATCTACGTCCCTAAGATTCCGTCCTACAAGATCACGGATGTCGCCACCGCGGTTGCTCCGAGCTGCAGTCACAAAGTGATCGGCATCCGACCCGGCGAAAAGTTGCACGAAGAGATGATCACCACCACCGATGCCTCTCGGTGCTTTGAAATGGAAAACCACTTCGTCATCCTCCCCAGCATGTCGATGTGGGACGAGGCCGCGTATGCCCAGGAAAAGACCGGTCGACCGACCGATCAAGCGCGATACGCGAGCGACAACAACCTCGAGTGGCTCTCTGTCGATGACTTGCGGACGCTTGTGAAAGAGCACATCGATCCGTCCTTCGAACCCACGTGAGCCTCGACGTGGAGCCCGCGCTTGTCATTCGTGCCGACGGCGGCCCGAGCGTCGGGGGTGGGCATATCATGCGTTCCTTGGCCCTCGCCCAAGAATGGCGTCTTCGGGGCGGAACTGTGGACTACCTCATTCCACCGGAGGCGAAGGGTTTTGAGGAGCGCCTATTGGACGAGGGCATCCGGGTCCACTGCATCGATCCCGCGGGCGACGAGAATGGAGGCGTCACCGCCGACGTCGCCCGGGAGTGCGGTGCAAGTTGGGTGATCCTCGATGGGTATCGCTTCTCCCCATCGTTTCACGCCACGCTTCGTGAGTGCAGTCCTGAGCTGGGCATTCTGTCGGTCGACGACAATCGAGACTACCGGGACTACTCGTCGAACATCGTGCTCAACACCAACCCGTACGCCAGCGAGGAACTGTACAAGGGCGTCGAATCAAAGCTGCTCCTCGGTAGCCGATTCGCGCTGCTCCGAAGTGAGTTCCGTCTATTGGCCGGTCGCCCCGCCCCCGTGTCCGGGCCGGTCACGACGGTGGTGGTGTCGATGGGCGCGAGCGACCCTGACAACGCGACAACCGACGTTCTTGCCGCTCTGAACGGGACGGGCTTCGATGGGGAACTTCGTGTGATTCTGGGTCCGGGCTACCGTCATGCAGAGCCCACACTTCCCAGGGGTGGAACTCTCCTCCGATCGGTGGCCGACATGAGCGCCGAGTTTCGGCGCGCCGACCTTGTGATCGGCGGCTCCGGGTCGACCTGCTGGGAGCTCTGCTACCTCGGCCGCGCAATGGTCGCGGTGGTTCTCGCCGAGAACCAGCGACGCGTCGGCGAGAGCCTCCAGCCGGCATTGGCCGCCGAGGTCGCGTTTGCCTCGGAGGACATCGGTTCGGCGATCGAAAGGGCGCTCTCCGCAGGTGCTGCCGAGCGGCTGGCGACGGCGGCCGCCTCTCTGATCGATGGGATGGGCGCTTCGCGAGTGGTGGCGGAGATGCAGGGCGCTCCTTTTTGGCTCCGGCGCGTGGCTTCGACGGATGCGGAGCGACTGTTC
>JBCCZL010000701.1:0-4826 GCA_039187775.1 Myxococcota bacterium | reverse complement strand
GAGATCTTTTCCGCTCTGCTCTCCTCGTGACCGCGGGTTTGTGGGTTTCCGCAATCCTGGTCGCCTGCGGTGACGACGTCACGAACGCCGACGCGAACCCGCCCGATGCGGGCTCGTCCGATGCGATGGTCGACGGCTCCGACGTCCTGCTGCCTCTTCCGCCGGAACCGCCCCCAGGAACGGGGCCCTTTCGCGTCGGCTACCGGACCTTCGACTACACCTACGAGAGGCCCGACGGGATGTCGCGGACGTTGAAGATCGACGTTTGGTATCCGAGTTCGGCCGACCGTGGAATGCCGGTGACCTACGTCGGGCTCTTTCCCGATCCCCACACCTTGGCCGATGTGGAACTCGCGACGCCGCCGACGGATGGGTTTCCGGTTCACGTGCACTCGCACGGGAGTCAGGGCTTCGCCGCGGCGAGCCACGACGTGATGCGCCATTTCGCGTCGCACGGGTGGGTGTCGATCGCGCCAGATCACGTCGGGCACACCCTCGGGGACACCCCGAATCCGATTCCGACCGAACTCTATTATCTCCGTCCTTGGGACATCAGCGCGACTCTCGATGCCCTTGACGACCTCGATGCCTCCGATCCCCTCGCCGGCCATGTGCGAACCGATCGGGTGTTGCTGAGCGGCCATAGCTTTGGCGTGTTGACGAGCTGGTCGCTCATGGGCGCAACCTACGACCTTGCCCGAATCGGCGACCGCTGTGACGCGGGGGATGTGCCGTCAGGAATGTGCTCCCAAGCCGACCGCGACGCGTTTGCTGCCGCGACCGGCGACTCCCGGATCGCGGCAGGAATCGTGATGGCCGGACGATTTGCCAAGGAATGGTACGGCGAGGACGGATATCGCGCGGTTGGAGTACCGGTGCTCTCGCTCACCGGAGGACTCGACGATGTGGGTGCGGCGGGACTCTTCGAAGAAATCGAGGGGGTCGACTACACCTGGGTAGAGATTGCCACCGCCTGCCACACGCTCTTCAGCGTCGGCGCGTGCACGGAGATAGGGGACGAAGAAGGATGGACGATCATCAACGCGTATGCGCTGGCATTCGGCCAGCTGCATCTTCTCGACGATCGCACGGGCGCGTCGATCCTCGATGGGAGCACGCCGGTATCCGAGCTCGCGACGGTTCAGGTAAAAGCGCGATGACTCGAGCGGTGCTTATCCTCGTGGCGGCGAGCGTCGTCGTCGGCTGCTCCGAAGATGTCGAATCCGATCCTGATTTGATGCCCGGCCCGGTGGAGCTCGGACCGGCCCCCGAGTACGCCTATCCCGCCGCCGCGGTGCCTCGGCTCACCCAGAGCCAGTATCGACGTGCGGTGCAGGACATCCTCGGCGAGAATGTCGTGCCGCCTCCCGCCCTCGAGCCCGACGTATCGATCGACGGCTTCGTGGCGATCGGCGCAGCGCAGACTTCGGTCTCCGCCCGCGGAGTCGAGCAGTATGAGGCGGCGGCCTACTCGGTCGCGGCGCAGGCACTGAGCGAAGAGAACCGAGGCGCGCTCGTCTCCTGCGCTCCCGCCGGAGCCCGGGATGACGGCTGCGCGACGACCGTCGTCCAGCAGGTGGGCCGGCGAGCATTTCGGCGGGACGTGACCGCAGAAGAGACGACCCAGCTGGTGGCGATCGCCGGCGAGGCGGGCGAAACCCTGAACGATTTTTATTCGGGCCTCGAGTTTGCTCTCGCCGCGATCCTGCAGTCGCCGCACTTCCTCTTTCGGGCGGAGCTTCCCGACGCCGGTCGATTCGGCGGGTACGCGCTCGCTTCGAAGTTGAGCTTTTTGCTCTGGGACTCGGTACCGGATGACGAGCTCCTCGATGCCGCCGCGGCGGGAACCCTCGACAGCGACGAGGGCCTTCGCGCGCAGGCCGAGCGCCTGCTCGCCTCGCCGCGCGCCGCCGCGGGAGTCCGGGCGTTCTTTTCCCAGCTCTATCGACTCGATGGTCTCGACGACGTGGTGAAGGACCCCACCGTGTTTACCTACGCGAGCTCCGATCTCGGTCCCTTCGCCCGTGAAGAAACGCTTCGAGTGATGGAGTACTTCGTGCTTGAAGGGGATCGCGACTATCGAGAGCTCATGAGCCTCGAGCGCACCTGGGTCAACCGAGAGCTCGCGGCGCTCTATATGCTTCCGGCGCGTTCTCCGGAAGGGTTCGGTGAGGTGTTCTATCCCGAGTCTTCGCCGCGACGGGGGCTCCTCGGTCACGCCAGCGTGCTGAACCTTCATTCGCATCCGGTGGCCTCGTCGGCCACGCTCCGCGGCAAGTTCATCCGCGAGAGTCTGCTCTGTGGTCAGGTTCCGGCCCCACCCGGAGATGTCGATACCTCCCTGCCCGAGGCATCGGCCGACGCGCGGACGCTTCGAGAGCGTCTGCAAACCCATCGCGAAAACCCGTCCTGCGCGACCTGCCACAACTTTCTCGATCCCATCGGGCTTGGCCTCGAGAACTTTGACGCGGTCGGGCGTTATCGGGACACCGAACTCGATGCGGTGATCGATCCGAGCGGGGAACTCGACGGCACCGCGTTCGCCGATGCGATCGAACTCGGCGAAGCAATCGCGGACCATCCCGACTACATCCGCTGCCTGGTTTCGAACGTCGTCCGCTATGCGCAGAGCCGTCGGGACCCGGAAGAGGTTCAGGTCGATTATCTCACCGAAGCGTTCGAGGCCCGAGGTCGACGGATCCGGGCGCTCCTTTTGGATTTGGTCATGACGCCAGGATTTCGAAGTGCGGGGGAGGTGGAACAATGACGGGGACACCTAGGAACAAGGGGCCGAACCGGTCGAACCACCGGCGCCGCGTCAAGCGACCGCTGCTTTCTCGGCGGACGATGTTGCGAGGCGTTGCCGGTGGAGCGGCGGTTTCGATCGCCCTTCCGCCCCTCGATGTGTTCTTTAACGAGAGCGGCACCGCATACGCCGATGGGAGCGCGCTTCCGCGCCGCTTCGGCTGGTGGTTCTGGGGCAACGGGGTGGTTCCAGATCGATGGAACCCCGCCGGAACCGGCACGGGCGCAGAATGGTCACTGAGCGAGCAGCTCATGCCGCTTCTTCCAGTGAAGGATGAGATCACGGTGGTGAGCGGCATGGCCGTCCCGGTGCAGAACGCGGTCCCTCACCACTCCGGACCGAGCGGGTTTCTCGGCGGCGCCGAGCTGGTTCTTCGCGGTGGGGATGACTACACCTGGGCCGGACCGTCGATCGATCAGATCATCGCCGAGTCCGTCGGCGGCGAGACCCGCTTTCGATCACTTGAGGTTGGCGTGCAGCGCCTCGAGACGGGGTTCTCCCACAACGGACCGGACAGCATCAATCCTCCGGAGAGCAATCCCCATGCGCTCTTCGAGCGCCTCTTCGGTCCCGAGTTCCGTGCGCCAGGGGACGACCCGATCATCGATCCACGAATCCGACTCCGACGGAGCGTGCTCGATGCGGTGACCGATCAGTCGGCGACACTTCGGACCCAGCTGGGAGCGTCGGACCGGGAGCGACTCGACGCGCACCTGACGGGGATCCGGGAGCTCGAGCGGCGCCTTGCGCGGCTTGAAGAGGACCCGCCGAACCTCGCGGCATGCATGCGCCCGGAGATGCCGCTCGCCGACTATCCCGACATCGACGGTCGGCCTCAGCTTCAAGCGATCAGCGATACGATGAGCGGCCTCGTCGCGATGGCGCTGGCCTGCGATCAAACCCGAGTGTTCAGCATGATGTTCACGCGGCCGGTCAACAACATCCTGTTTGGTGATGCGACGGCGGGCCACCACAACCTCACCCATGACGAGCCAGGCGACCAACCGCAGGTCAATAGCATCGTGATCTCGATCATCGAGCGCTTCACTCAGTTTGTGGAGACGCTTCGCTCGGTCCCCGAGGGTGACGGATCGCTTCTCGATAACTGCGCGGTGCTCGGGACCACGGACGTGTCTTTTGGAAAGTCCCATTCCCTCGAGGACTATCCAATGGTGATTGCGGGAAGCTGCTGCGGCGCACTTCGCCAGGGCATTCACTATCGCTCGCCCAGCGGCGAAAACGCGGCGAAGGTGTCGCTGTCCCTGATCCGGGCGATGGGGGTTCCGGCAGCGAGCTTCGGGCAGGGGCGGGTCGAAGTGACCGACGGCCTAGGAGCGATCGAGCTATGAGTGCGCGGTGCTTCCTGGTGGCGCTCCTGGGGCTCGCTGCCTGTTCCAACGACACGTCGGCGGACGGCGACGACTGCACGGGCGACACGCAGTACTGGGTCGTGGACCGGCTCTTCTTCGAGGTCGTGGAGAACAACGTCGCGAAGGGCTTCGATCTCGATGGTCGCACCTCGGACTTCAACGACGCGGCGAGCTGTTTTCAGGCCGATTTGACGTCGCCGGAGGGAACCCCGGGGATCGATAACCAGCTTGCGGTGGTGGTGAGCGAAGTCGAAAACTCGGTCGGTGACGTGTTTAACGCGACCACCCAGGCGTCGGTCAACGATGGACAGCTGATCTTCATTTTTGCCATGGAAGGGCTGTCCGACCCCGAAAATGACAGCTGCGTGGGCCTTTCGGTGCAGCGCGGCGTGGGCCAGCCGCTCCTTGGTACCGACGGCGCGTTGCTCCCGTTTCAGACCTTCGGCGTGAACCCTGATGCGGGAACGAGCCGAGCACCGAACGCGAGGCTGGAGAACGGCGCGCTTTTGACCGAACCGTTCCTGCTCTCGCTGGGCCTCGACATTCAGTCGGTGGCGTTTGACTTCAATCTCTACGATGCGAAGGTCCAGCTTACGATGGCGGAAGAGGGACGGATCGAAGGGTTCTTTGGCGGAGCGCTCAATGTGCAG
>JBCCZL010000700.1:0-4841 GCA_039187775.1 Myxococcota bacterium | reverse complement strand
CTCGAGCCAACGGCTTCGATGATTCGGGCAGTCACGGGTCAAGGATCCGATCCGATCTCGAACACGCTCAGGCACCCCGACCAGTGGCGGCTCGCGGTGAGCGCGCTCGCCGCAAGCCTTGACCCGATCGCCGGCGCGCGAAGCGCTCTCCCGGAGAGCTCCGCCAACACCGGACCATCCACGGGGCAGGTGCATCGTATCGACCCTGGGCCCCCGGGCGAACCGGAGTTCGTCTTCGTCGATAACGAAGGGCTTGCGTGGCGAAAGGAAGACATCGACCGGGCGATGAAGCTTCGACGACAGCTCGCCGAAAGCTTCGACCCGGTCGTGAAGCAGTTCGCCCTCGACGACGACCTCTTGGACGAGTTTGAGGAGCAGCCGGGGCGGATTCCTGGCCTCCTGAAGGTGAAACTTGCCGACATGCTCCGCGCGAACGCGGCGGAGCAAAAGGAAGCCGTCGAGGATGTCGCCTACGCATTCAAGCTGGGCCGTCCCGGGCGAGATTCTTCCGGGGTGCTTCGCTACTCAGGGATCGGCGAGATCGCGCGATCGCTGCTTCAGAGTGAGATCGGCGGCGCCGAACCGTTCCTCGCGGATGCGATCAAACGGGCCGCGTCGGTGCAGGATGGGAAAGAGCGGGCGCTCGCATTCGCCACGTTGGGGTTCAGCGCCGCCATCGCGATCCTCTGCATCATCTGCCCTCCCCTCGGGGTGTCGCTTCTCGCGCTGAATGAAGCGGCAGACCTCGCGCTCAGCTACTCGAACTACCAGGCGGCCAAACAGCGGTTTAGCGCGCTCCTCGACCCGGAACTCGTGACCAGCCGGGCCGAGGTGGAAGCCGAGCTCTTCGCGCTCAAGCTCTCGTCGATCTTCGCGGCCCTCCCCATCGCCGGCAAGGCGCTCCGTCTCGTGCGCGGTCTGGCCACGGGGGCCAAGCGGGGCGCGTCGTTGAAGTCCACCCTGCTCGGTCGTAGTCGTCAGTTCCAGCGATCCCTCGACGACATCGCGGAGCATGTGATGACTCGCGAGATCGTCGTCGGCCTCCTGACGGAGGCGGCCACCGACCAAATCGTCGGAGCGCTTCTAGAGAAACTTCTCCCGATGATGCTCGAAGAATTTCAGCTCATGAGCACCGCGACGGCCCGCGAATCGTTGACCGGGTTGCTCGACGAGGAGCCGTGAAGATCGCGCTCCGAAACGATGGGCGGGTGGGGCTCAACATCCGCTGGGATGAGCTTAAGAAAAAGGGCGGCGCGAAGCTCAAAGAGATCATAGATATCGAGGGCTTCGACGAACAGCTCGTCCTTCGCACACTTCAGGGCGTTCTCGACAACTCCCTCAATGGCGTCGCCGACGACTTCGTCAAAGACATGCAGTCACGACTCCGGCGGATCGGGGAGCTTCGGATGGAGATCGCGAAGTCCCTGCACTCGACGTTTCACGGCAAGTCGACGGAGCCAGGCGGAGCGACGGCCCGGGAAATCCAGGATTTGGCCCGCAAGCTCGAGAAAGAGGTGCTCGAGCTCGAAACGCTCCGTCTCCATCCGACGAACTACATCGGTTCCTACGTCCGAGACTTCCCCCAAGACCGGTTGCGCAAGTTCCTCCTGGACGGGGTTGGTGCGCTCCATCGGTTCGGAACCCTGTTGCCGCGCGTCGGCCTTCAGGGCACCGCCTTCCTTGATGTTCTGGCGAAGCGACGCGGGTGGCGACACTTCGAGCGAAACGACAAACACGGACGAAACAATCTTACCCGTCCAGACCTTTCCCCGTACGCATACATCAACACGCAGGACCCCGATATCAGCGCGCGGGTTGGACTCGACGGGCTCATCGCGATTTATCACGGAAGTCGCCTCATCGGGAAACAGTTCGATGTGATCCCCCGGCATGGGAGCCGGCCTGCGGGCATGCGCTCTGTGCTCGAGTCGCAGCACCCCGCGCAGTCGAGCCCACTTCGAAGCCTGGGCGGCTACGACGCGAAGGACTATCCCACCATTCTCTTCGCCGGGGGCGGCCGCCACTCCGAACACTGGGCCGTAACCTACGACTATCAGTCGCGGCTGAAGAAAGATCGAGCTGCGATCAACAATCTGCACAACGTCTACCGCGACGCACTCATCGAAACGGAGTATTTCATCCAGGGCCTTCCTGCGAACGCGCGCGCCTATGCTCGCGCGCAGGCCCGGAAGTGGTTACTCCAACACGACGAAGCGGTCGGTCGGAAGATGCTGCCGAATCTCCTCAAGAACGCGTCGAATCGGGACCCCGCTACCGGAACGGTGGACATCGCAAAACTTGCCAAGTTGCTCGGCCCGCTCAAAAAGCACCACTTGCGGAACATCCTCAGATCCCTTCCCGATGAATACCGAAAGTACCTTCCCAAGAACGACTCTCCCGACTGGGACCGGCTGCACAAGCTCATGTCCGGACAGGCGGCCGCAAACTAACGCATTCGCTACTCCGCTGTTCGACGGCCCGGCGCCTCCTGGAGCGATGGGATCGAACTGATCGCAGTACGCTGCCGTGGCGCGATCCCTACGATCGCGATGGGAATCATGCTCACCGGTTTCGTGTGTTCTCGACGACGGATAACCATGGTTCCGCGATTGCATCCACTATGCGAATGTCTTTCGGCAATGCTCCGATGAGGGCCCGAATCCGGAGGGGCGCCTCGCTCTTGCTCGCATCGTCGTGGTGGCTTGTTCCGGCATGCGGGACGACAGCGGACGACGCCACCGGCCTGCTGGACTCAGGGGTTGAGGATGCGCGCCGGAATGCCGTGGGCCCGGACGCGAGGCCAGACGCGGTGGTGGATGCGTCGGCCCCGGATGCCGCGATACCCGATGCGATGGTGGATGCGGATCCGCCGGGCGATGGCGATGCCACGACGGTGCGCATCGGCCCGAACCGCGTCGACCATTTCCTGCGGCACGAAACAGCGGCTCCGGGCTACGAAGGCGAGCTCTGGACGCTGTTTCTTCGGGAACGCGAACCGCCCTGGCTTCGTGCAGGTCAACCAGCTCAAGAGGGTCAGGTCGTGCTGTTTGTTCACGGGGCCACCGGCGCCGGCGAGCCGCTGTGGGATCCGGACATTGAAGGGTATTCGTTTCTCGACGCGGCGGCGCGCGCGGGGTTCGACGCATTCTCGATCGATCTCACGGGCTATGGCCGGTCGACTCGGCCGCCACCGATGGACGACCCGTGCAATGTTCCGTGGTGGCATCGGTCCTTGGTCCCGGCCTGCGCGGGCCCGCGTCACACCCAGCACCTCACCACGACGGACACCGACGTCGACGACCTTCTGGCCGCCCTCGCCTATCTTCGCCGACTCCGTGGCGTGGACACGGTCTCCCTTATCGGACTTTCTCAGGGCGGCCTCCGGGTACTTCATTTCGCGTCCCTTCATCCCGAGCTCATCCACCGGGTGGTGGCCACCGGCATAAGCGGCTCGGGTCGCCTTTCGTCCGCGGATCCACCCGCTGACGTTCCGGCAACTGGCCCGCCGATGGTCACCAATACCTGCGAAGAGTTCGTCGATCGAATCACCAGCGGGGGGTGCCGTCCGGACCAGACGGTTCCCGAGATCATGATGGAGGTGTGTGCAGAGTCGCTGCGGAGCGATCCGATCGGATCCGGCTGGGGCCCAGGCTTTACAAGGTCTCCCGGCCAAACCACCTGGGGCTATGCGTTCTCGACGTACCAGGCGCTCACCGCGCCTACGCTCCTCGTGACGGGGGCGTGCGATCCGCTCACGCCGGACATCGCCCACGTCGCGCTCTTCGACGCCATTGGAAGCACCGACAAGGTGCGCATGGTGTTCGATGGGGCCGGGCACGTCTTCCCTTACGAGACTCAAGTGGAGCGCTTTCATGCGCCGATCTTCGGTTGGCTCGAAACCGGAGCCTTCGAAGGGACCCCGGTGGGAGAGTTTTCGATCAGCTTCGCGGGGGTCCCCACCCGCATCGACTAACGCAACGAACGGACCCTCGCGTGACCCACGCCGGAAATCTGGTGTAACCTGTGGCTTGGTCTCTTGGGGTTGGCGGGAGGGACGATGAGGGTCGGAAGGAAGTGCACAGGATGGTGGGTGACCGCCGTACTCCTCGCAGGCTGTTCGGAGTCGCCGGCCCAAATCCACTACAACCCGCACCCACAGACGCCCGTAATCCTTCGCGACACCGCGATGGTCAACGACCAAAACGAGTGGACCCGACCGTACATCCCCGGGCTTCGCACCACCACGGACGGCCGCATCGGGCTCCGAACGCAAGGCGGGCCCGACACCTTTTCGTTCTGGCTGCTCGTTCCCGAAAAGCTCGATGAGCCGATCCTCCCCGGCCGAAGCGGCCCCCGGATGCTCGCGAGCCCGGATCCCATCACCGTCACCTGGCCTCCCGCCGAAGAGGAAGGCCTTCAGCGGGTCGGGCATCACGCGATCTGCGACCCGACGACCGAGTTCCCTCAGGAAGAGGAGCGACCGAACCCCTATGCCTGCGGCGATACGGGCGGCCACGACTGCTACGACATCACGATCATCAGCTCCACCGCTCCGGGATTTCGCATTCAGATGTGGGGAACCCCGGTCACCGTCGAGGTAGCCAACCCCAAGACCGCGGAAGCCCACATCGTACGCGTGGAGCTCGGCGAGCCGACCATCGGCGGTGATCGCGGCCTCCGCCCATTCGAGGGATCCATCGACGCGCGCTCCTTCGACCGGCTCGCCGAGCTCCACGCGTACGATGTGGGCTTCCGCGGTCTTGGGGTTGGCTACCTCGACGGTGACCGGGGTTCCCCACATCTGAATGCGAAATCCCGGAGCGGTGGAGCTGATGATCGTG
>JBCCZL010000699.1:0-4846 GCA_039187775.1 Myxococcota bacterium | reverse complement strand
CGTTTCCGCCTGGTCTTGCAACGCCTCGGGGCGGCGCGGCTGCGCGCACCCGGAGATCTGCGTCGGCCGACTGACGGTCTCCCGCTCTTGCCGCGGGGATGGCTCCGGTCGGGGGGGTGCCGCCGCCCCCTCCCCCTCCGCCGCCGCCACCCCCCCGACCGGAGCCATCCCCGCGGCAAGAGCGGGAGACCGTCAGTCGGCCGACGCAGATCTCCGGGTGCGCGCAGCCGCGCCGCCCCGAGGCGTTGCAAGACCAGGCGGAAACGATTCGCATCGACGTCCGCCTCCTCATCGGCGCGGACGGGCGGGTCCTCGATGCGACGATTCTCGAAGGTCATCCCCTCGTGCCGGACGAGTCGATTCTGAGCTGCGTCCGCGAGCAAATCTACGAACCGGCGCAGCTTCCCGATGGGACGCCGGTCCCTTACCCGTTTCGTCTTCGCTACACGTTTCGCCCCCGAAATCTCTGAGGTTCTCCGATGGATATGGATCTGATTGAGCTCTGGTCTCACATGAACAACCTGGTGCGAGGGGTGGTCCTCATCCTCACGCTTCAGGCCCTTGGCTGCATTGCCGTGGTCATCGACCGCGTGCTGCTTCTCGCGCTATCGAATGCGAAAAGCCGCAAGTTCGCCGCCGAGGCTGGCCCGATGCTGGCGAGCGGAGACTACAGCGCGGCCCGGCGGATCGCGAAGAAGCATGACGGCAGCCATCTTGCGAGCCTCATCGGGACCGGGGTCGAGGTATTCGAAAAGCGCAAGGCGCAGGGCCACGATTCCGAGAAGGCTGCCGACTTCGTGCGCCGAGCGCTCGAGCGAAAGGGCGAGAACCTGAGCTCGAGCCTTCACCGCGGGATGAACATTCTTGCGTCGACCGGGTCGACGGCTCCGTTCATCGGACTTCTTGGAACCGTGCTCGGCATCCTCAACGCGTTCACGTTGATCGCCGAGGAAGGTTCGGGAGGAATGGGCACGATCGGCGCGGCGATCGGCGAAGCGCTCATCGTCACCGGCTACGGTCTGATGGTCGCGATTCCAGCGGTGCTGCTTTTCAACTGGCTGAACTCGCGCATCGACAAATACGAAGCGGGTCTGGCCAACGCGGGAAGCGAACTGGTGGATCAGCTCGAGGGAGGGCAGCTCCCCGCGGAAGACGACGAGGCTCCGGCGACGTCGGCGTCGACATCCATGGTGAGCGTGGCCTGAGCCCGGTCCATGGCCAAGCTCGGACGAAAGGGTCGGAGTCGGCCCAAACCAGTGATGAACGTGACTCCGTTGGTCGACGTCGTGCTGGTGCTTCTGATCATCTTCATGATCGTGATCCCCGCGATGGAAGAGGGCCTCAATCTCGAGATGCCGGGAATCTTCAACGTGGATCCGGAGCGAGAAAGTGAGTTTGAGCCCTTCATCCTTACGCTGACCGGTGATGGAATGCTGATGTTCGAGGGTCTCGCGATTCAGCGGGAGGACGTCGAAGAGCATCTTCGCCGGGCAAGCCGCCGCGAGCCGGATCGCAAACTGGTGCTTCGCGGTGACGAGCGAGCGCGCTACGGCGACGTCCGTGATCTGTACGGGGTCGTGCAGAACGTCGGTTTTCCCGGAGTGCAGCTGCGCGTCAACGAGCGACGACGAGACTCGGGCGAAGAGGAGCCTTCCGCGGCGCGAAGCGTCATCGACGAGTCCGCGCTCGCGCGAAGCGGGGAGAACTAGCCCATGGGCATGGATCTCGACACCGGTGGGGGCAAGAAGAAGAAAGCCCGACCGGAGATGAACGTCACCCCGCTCGTGGACGTGGTGTTGGTGCTGCTCATCATCTTCATGGTCATCGCGCCGACGATGGACAAACACTTCTGGCTTCATGTCCCCGAGAAGCCTGACGAGGATGAACCAGCCCCGCCTCCAGATCCCGATGCAGAGCCGCCGATCGTCGTCACTGTCAACGCGCAGGGGCAGATTCAGATCAACCGCGACGTCTACCCTGACGACGCGTTTGCGCCCCGACTTCGGCGGATGCTCGTCGCTCGTGGCGAACGGCGCATCTACTTTGACGCCGACGACAACGCGCCCTTTGCCCGGGCCGTTCAGGTCATGGACATGGCTCGCGGCGGAGGGGCCGCTCATATCGCGGTGATGACCAAGAGGCTCCAGTGACGCGGGTCCTTGCCCTCGTGCTATGGCTGTGGCCGGCCACCGCGGTGGGTCAGGACATTATTGAAGTCGAGGTTCCTTACTACGATCCGGAAGAAGAGCCCGAAGACGAAGCGCGAGAGACCGAAGACGAGGCGGTTGAAGGGGAAGCTAGCGAAGGGGAAGCTAGCGAGGGGGAAGCTAGCGAAGGGGAAGCCACCGAAGGGGAAGCCACCGAAGGGGAAGCCACCGAAGGGGAAGCTACCGAAGGGGAGGAAGAGGCCGAGACGCGGGCGGGGGCCGGGGAGGAATCCTCACCGTTTCAGCAGCGGGAGCTCGAGGCGGGAGCCGATCTCCAAACTGGCATTCACGGCCACATCCTCGATTCCGCGAGCGGCCAGGGCCTGGAGATGGCGCCGGTACTCATCCAGGGCCGAGGCGAGACGCGAACCACACTCACCGAAACCGGCGGGGTCTATCGGGTTTATCTCCCGCCCGGCGCCTACACGGTGCGGTCCTACTACGACTTGTTTCACGGCGCCCGCATCGACCGGGTCCGCGTGCGTCGTGCCCGATTCACGGAGATCGACCTGACGCTCGATCCGATCGAAGTCGAAGAAGAGATCGTCGAAGAGATCGAGATTCTCTATCGCGCGAACACCGCCACCGCCGCCGCTCAGGATCAGCTCCGCCGCGAGTCGTCAGGGATCGGCGAAGGCGTGGGCGCCGAGCAGATGTCGCAGCAGGGCTCGAGCGACGCGGGAAGCGCGGCTTCGCGGGTGGTCGGCGTGAACGTATCGAACAGTCAGCTCGTGGTGCGCGGCCTCGGCGGCCGCTACACCCGAGTGCTCCTGAACGGCGTGCCGGTTCCGAGCACCGACCCCGACCGTCCCGGCGTCGATCTCGACCTTTTTCCGACCAGCGTGGTCGAAAGCCTCACTGTGTCGAAGGCGTTCCTCCCGAACCTCCCCGCAAACTGGGCGGGGGGGCTGCTCCAGATCGACACCGTCGATTTCCCCACCGAGTTCACGCTCGAGGTTGGCCTCACGGCGCGAGCCAACACGCAAACGACGTTTCGTGACCGGCTCAACTACGACGGCGGGGGCCTCGACTTCCTCGGATTCGACGATGGCACTCGCGCGCTTCCCGACGAGGTTCCCGATGAGCGAGTCACCGTCACCCGCAACGGTGGGTTTCAAACGTTCGAGTCGGTCAACCCCGTCGCCCGCTCGTTTGGCGACACTTGGCAGTTTGAGGAGACGACCGGGCTCCCCGGCATCGGCATCGACATTACCGTCGGAGACAGCATCTCGCTTGGCGATGATGAAGAGGACGGCCGCTTCGGCTATTTGGTGGCGGCCGGGTACAGCTACGACGCGACGCGCCAGATCGGGCTCAGCCGGCCCCGTCCCCGGGTGGCTCCCGACGGATCGCTTCAGGTGTTCAACGACTACGAAGTTGAACGAGGCACCGACGAAGTCCAGGTGGGCGGTCTTGCGACGGCCAGCCTCGAGCTCGGAACCGACCATCTCTTCACCTGGCTTGGCATGTTCAACCGGACCATGGAAGACCAGACCGAGCGCCAGACCGGCACCGACGCCGAGCTCGACGCCGGAGCCCGCGCCGACCGCTGGCAGCTTCAGTACGTGGCGCGCACGCTCGGATTCACCCAGCTCCTCGGCGACCATCAGAACCTGTTCGGGAGCAAGCTTCGACTCCGGTGGACGGGGTTTGCGGCGTTTGGACAGCGCGACGAGCCCGACCGCCGCTCCGTCACCTACGGGTCGCAGGGCGCGGCGATTCGATGGCTCGAAAAGTCGAATTCGGGCGAGCGGTTCTTCTCCGACCTCGACCAGACCGACTTCGGTGGCAATCTGAACCTCCGCTTCCCTCTCTGGACGGAGGGCTGGGGATCGATCGGGGGCGCGGTCAGCACGTCGGGACGGACGCTGATCAATCGACGGTTTCGGTTTCTCCAAGATCCGACGAACCCAGACCAAACCCAGTATCAGCGGCCGGTGGAGGAGATCCTCGGGGACGAAGGCATCGGCACCCTGGTGCGGCTTCGCGAGTTTTCGCGCGCGGATGACAGCTACGAATCTCGCCAGAGCACCTATTCCGCATTTGCGATGCTCGAGACCCCCATCGCGGGTCCCCTCTCGTTCAGCGGTGGCGCACGGCTGGAAGTCTTTGACCAGGCGGTGGAGTCGCGGAGTCCGTTCGCCCGTGAGGAACAGGATCCAGAAGAGCTGGAAGAAAATCGCACCGATCGAACCGACCTCGATGTGCTGCCTGGGGTGGCACTCAAGGTTGCGCTGACCGAGACGATGATGATTCGCGCCGCGTACGGGATGACCGTTGCTCGGCCTCAAATCCGCGAGCTCGCTCCGTACCAGTACTACGATTTCCAGCGCGACCGAAACGTTCAGGGAAACCCGGATCTCAATCGAACACTTATCCACAACGCCGATGTGCGTTGGGAGTGGTTCTTTGGCGAGGGCGAGATCATCGCAGTGTCCGTATTCTTCAAAGAGTTTATCGATCCGATCGAGCTCCAGATCCTCAACCCGGTCAACTACGACGCACAGTTTATCAACGCCGAATCGGCTCGAAACATCGGCGGCGAGATCGAGCTTCGAGTTGGGCTTGGTCGTATTGCCCCATTCTTGGAACCGTTCAGCATCGGCGGCAATGTGGCGCTGATCACCTCTTCGGTAACG
>JBCCZL010000698.1:0-4865 GCA_039187775.1 Myxococcota bacterium | reverse complement strand
GCGGAATGCGCTAACGGGCCTGCTCTTCACGCTCGATGCGGCGCTCCAGGGTCCGAAGCGCGCGCTTGAGCTCCCGGACCTCCCCTGGGGTGGCAAAGTTCATCGACTTCGCCAGCGCCTCGGTCGCCCGGTCGATCCGCACCTGGATTTCGCCCTGGGTGCGGAGAATTCGCATGAGGTGGGGCGCGACCCGCTCGTCGGACAGCATTTTCATGAAACGGGGGTTCTGAAGAACCCGCATGATTCGCTTTCGCATGAGTACTTTGGTGGCGGAGGAGTTTGGTCTCTCGCAGATTGATTCTGGGGGATCGGTCGCGGGAAGTGTTCCGGATTCCTTTGGTTTCTTCCACGTGGTTCTCGTGGGTGCGGGCCCGCCGTCGGCATCGGTTGACACCTGCCGCGGTCGGATGCTACCTGCGTGACTGAATCGCCATTCAGTTGGCGGCGAGAAGGAAACACACCAATGGCTGACGCAAAGACCGATTTCGAGACCAACATTCCCGCCAAGATCGCGGCCAACCCGGACACCTCCAAGGCGGTGGGGGCGATTTTCCTTTTCAAGATCTCCGGCGATAACGGCGGCACCTGGACGGTGAACCTGAAGGACGAAGTCGGGGTTTCGGAGGGCGAGGTGGGCGAAGCCGACTGTACCCTCGAGCTCACCGATGAAGACTGGTCAACGATCAGCGAAAATGCCCAGGCCGCCATGCAGCTCTACTTCCAGGGCAAGCTCAAGGTGTCGGGCAACCCGATGCTCGCCACCAAGCTTCAGACCATTCTCGGCTGAGTCTCGCGATGGAATCTCCCCTCGCGGGGATTCGAGTCCTCGATCTGTCTCGGCTTCTGCCGGGTCCGTTTGCCACGATGGTGCTCTCGGACCTTGGCGCTCAGGTCGACAAGGTCGAGGATCCCCGGGGCGGCGACTACCTCCGCCGGATGCCTCCGGGCACCGAGATGAGCGCGCCATTCGTGGCGCTCAATCGAGGAAAGCGAAGCGTCGTTCTCGACCTCAAGTCCGGACCCGGACGCGAGGCGTTCCTCCAGCTCACCGAGTCCTACGATGTCCTGGTCGAGAGCTTTCGGCCGGGCGTCATGGCTAGGCTGGGACTCGGCTACGAGGCGCTCCGGGCGCGCAATCCTCGACTCGTGTACTGCGCGATCTCCGGCTACGGCCAAGATGGACCGCTCCGGGACCGGGCCGGTCATGACTTAAACTACTTGGCCCGGGCGGGGGTGCTTGGCCTGAGCGGACCGGAGGACGATGTGCCTCAGGTGCCACCGGTCCAGATCGCGGATATCGGCGGCGGCGGCCTTTACGCAGTGATCGGCATTCTTGCTGCGCTCGAGGCTCGGCACCGAACCGGCGAGGGCCGGATGGTGGACGTTTCGATGTGCGAGGGCGCGCTGAGCTTCGCGGTGTTCGGGCTCATGAACCACGTGAGCGGCTTTTCGTTTCCGCGGGGCCAGGACCCGCTCGCCGGCGGAATCGCGCCCTACGGAACCTACGCGACGCGCGATGGCCGCGCGGTGGCGCTCGCCGCGCTCGAACCAAAGTTCTGGGGCGCGTTTTGCGCGGGGGTAGGCATCGATCCGGATCCGATGGCGCTCATGCCGGGCCCGCACCAAGCGGAATGGAAAGCGCGACTTCGCGGGGTCTTCGCCGGCGAAGATCTGGCCCACTGGGTGGCGTTTAGCGAGGCAAACGACTGCTGCCTGGAGCCCGTGCTCACCCCGAGTGAGGTGCGCACCGATCCGCAGCACGTGGCCCGCAAGGTGTTTGTCGGCGCGGACCCCTCGACGCCGCGCACCCCCGTGGCGCCCACCGCGGCGGCAGCGCCGGCCCCCACCCAGGGCGAGCACACCGAGGTCGTGCTCCGGGAGGCGGGACTCTCGGAAGCGCAGATCGCCCAGATTGTCGGCAATCGGAAGTGATCACCGGTCTTCCTGGCGGGAATTTTTGCGTTGCCGCCGGCTGGTGTAGCTTCGGAACATGACTCGGCGAGCGATCGCGTTGGCATCCGTCTTGGGGGCTCTCCTCCTGGCGCCTCAGCCTTCGGTGGGTGACGATCGGACGGCGGGAGGATCAACCGAGGCGACGATCGAACCGATCGTGGACCTGTTTTCCCGCGTACCGCGGCGTTGGGTCTCGGCGGAGGCTGACGAACTTCTCATTCAGTCGCCACGCCTCCTTCGAGTCCTGCCGGAGCGCTGTCATACCCGCGGCGGCTACCGTGCGCACTGTTCTGGCGAACGGCGGGTCGCCGAGCCGTCGGGTGAAGCCGCGGTGCGGGCGCAGCGCCTTGCCCTCGGACATCGGGCAAGCGCGCTTCAGCTTCGCCACGGCGGCGCGTTCCCCGAGTGGCTCGAAGTGGTGGCCGAAGGGGATCGAAACCCCAAGCTCGATTGGCCGCTTCCGGGTGGGCGGATGGGCCGGGGGTTTGGCCGGGTCCGGCAGGGCGAGATCCGACACCGTCGGCACAACGGCGTCGACATCGGCGGTGACGAGGGAATGCCGATCCACGCGGCGCGCGGTGGCTTGGTGGTCTACAGCGACAATGGCCTCACCGGCTACGGCAATGCGGTCACGATCCTGCATCGAGACGATTCGTCGACGTTCTACGCGCACTGCAGTCGGACGTTGGTTGCGGCGGGCGAGCTCGTGGAGCGAGGCCAGATCATTGCCGAGGTGGGCAACACTGGCTTTCCCGAAAACCCGCACCTTCACTTCGAATGGCGCCTCGGCGGCTGGGCCCGGGACCCCGGGCCCGAGTTCATCAACCGTCGTTAGTCCCTTGAGGCGAGGGCTTTTCCTTGTAGCCCTTGCTGGTTTTTTGTCCGATGAGGCGGGCCGCTTCGACCCCCGCTTCTTCTTCGGTGATGAAGCTCTTGGGTCGAATCGCTCCCTTGGCGCCAATGCGACCGTAGCGCACGGTGAGCGTGGTGCCGTTCTGGGTGAGCTCCCAGAACTTCTGCGACTTGTCGTCGACCAACTCGAAGTAGCGGGTGTTTGATTCCTGGGTGGGCTCGCTGTTCTCGGCCGGGGGAACCTTGCTGGCCTCCGACTCCCGTGATTTCGCGGACGCGGGCTCTCGGGCGGGTACCGCAGTGGGACCCGTAAACCCGGCGGCTCGCTTTTCGGCGATCCAGCGAGCCACTTCATCGGCCATCCGCGCTTCGGACTCTAACGTGCCTTTCACTTCGGTGATCGCGCCCGTCCGGATGGTGTAGCTGGCCGCCTCCACCTCGATCTCCCAGAAGTGATGGGTCGCTCCATCGCGACGCACCAGCCGTACGGCGTTGTCCACAATTGGGCCGACGGGTTCGCTCAAGGAAGCAGGCGGTTTGGCGGCGGGTTCTGCTTTGGGCGCGATGGGGGTTGCGATCGGCTCTCCGTTCCATTCCGCATCCGGGCGCACTCGAAGGAAGGTCGGGAATCGGGGAACCCCGGCGTTCGTGAGCTCCTGGTATCGATAGGTGATGATGCTGCCGATCGGCGGTGGATCTTCTCGCTCCGCGTCTTTATAGCCGCTGCCCACGCTAAAGCGTGTGCCGTCCGGCATCTCGACGAGGAGCGCTCCGAGCCGGCCCTTATGTTTACCGGCCCCAGGAACCTGCCCCACCACGATCGCCTCGGCATCGTGAAAGGTCTTTACTTTCAGAAGGGTGGAGCTTCGGCCCGCTTCATACTTGGAGCCCGGGCGACGGAGCATCAGTCCTTCGCCTCCCAGCTCTTCCACTCGCCGGAGCTCCTCGCGGAGATGATCCTCATCTCGGCAGGGAACATGGGGATGAGGCTCGGCGTAGGGTACGCCTTCATCGCTCACGAGGGTTGCCACGTGCTTCAGCCGGTCCTCGAATACGCCGCCGTGAGCTGGAGCATCGAACACGACGAACCGGATTTCCTTCCACGCGTTGGATCGGTCTTGACGCTTCACCGTCCCCACCGTGCGTTGAAACTTGCCGCGGCCACCAAATAATTCGCCGTCGAGGGGCGTCGATGGGAATCCTTCGACGAACCAGTCCGGCGCATAGAAGCGGTTGCCAAGGCGCGACAGAAACTGCTTGCCATCCCAGTACGCGCGTACCCCGTCGAGCTTCTCGCTCATCCACCAGCCCGCGAGCTCGACGTCCGGTTCCCACTTGTGCGCCAGGAGGAGCGGAGGACCGTCGGCCTTGGTTGCCGGGACCTTGGGGAGCGCGTTGCCCACCCGCTCGGTCTCCAAGTCATCGCCGCGCAGCCGGCGAAGATGCTTGCAGGTGCGTCGCTCGATCGGGACCGACTGATTGCGCCACGCCGGACAGGAGCAAGAGTAGACGCCTCCCGTATTCTTCAACGTATAAACCGCCGACCCCGAGCCCTTCATCTCAGTCGACTCACCGTCCGCCAAGTCCTGCGCCATACGCCGATGCTAGCGCTCGCCCGCAAGGACAACACCGCGGACCCAAACTCCCAAAAGCAACAAATGGGGACGAGGTAACTTCTTTCCTCACCACGTTCCGTAAGTCCTTGAAACTAGGCGGGGGACGAAGCAACAAATGGGGACGAGGTAACTTCTTTCCTCACCACGTTCCGTAAGTCCTTGAAACTAGGCGGTACGTGCGTCGGTATCGGGCTGGACTTCCTGATTTCGCGCAGTTGCGAACCGTGGTCAGGAAACACGTTGCCTTGTCCTCGATCGATATCGAACCCGTGATTTCAAGTAGCTATGAACCGTGGTGGGGAAAGAAGTTCGTCCCCATTTGTTGTCGGTTACCCCGTCTTCGTTGCTTCGCTCGATATCGAACCCGTGATTTCAGGTAGTTATGAACCGTGGTGGGGAAAGAAGTTACCTCGTCCCCATTTGTTGTCGGTTACCCCGTCCCCG
>JBCCZL010000697.1:0-4869 GCA_039187775.1 Myxococcota bacterium | reverse complement strand
CCCGCCCGACTGGACCGTTTGAGGAGGCTCGCCATGCGTCGGATGATCACAATGTTTCTCATGCTCTTCGTCGCGGTCGGGGGCTGCGCCGTCGACACCGATGCGTCGCCGGACGGAGAGTTTGACGATGCGATCGCGGCGGGCAAGGCCGACGGGTCGGACTACTCCGGCTGCGAGCTCGGCGAAGAGGTCGCGATGCTCAACCAGGCCACCACCAGCACCGACGGATGGCGCGAGCAGGGAATCCACTCCCGCGCCGCGCGCAACTTGATGACCCGCCGAAACGGCGTAGACGGCGAGTTCGGGACCGGCGACGACGATCTCTTCGACGATATCCAGGAAGTCGACGCGGTCAGCTGGGTCGGCCCGGTCGCGATGAGCCAGCTCGTCGCTGCGATCAGCGACCGCTGCACCGCCGCCGACAACGGCGGCGGAAGCTGCCAGGAGGACCGCATCCTCGGCTGGCTCAACGATTCGTCGACCGACACCGAGGCCCTCCGCGGCTTCGGCGTGAGCTCCCGCGCGGCAAACAACCTCATCGAGGCGCGGCCCTTCTCGTCCCTCGAAGAGGTCGACGCGGTTCCGTACGTGGGCCCGGTCACGATGCAGCGGCTCCACTCCGCCGTGTCCGGTCAGTGCGGCGGCCCCACCGGCGACGCTCCGAGCGTCGTGTTCTCGCCCCAGCCGGTCGATCAGAGCCACCTCGCCCGCGTGATTCGGCTCCTCGACAGCGCCGAGAACTCCATCGACATCGCAATGTACAGCTTCCGCTATGCGCCGATTCAGACCGCCCTCGAGCGGGCGATCGACCGCGGCGTCTCCGTGCGAATGGTCTTCGAGAGCGCCCGCAGCCACGCGTCGAACCCCGATGGCACGAGCAGCGCCGGCCTCGAGGCAATCGGCGTCGACGTTCGGTACATCAACGTCATCATGCATCATAAGTTCGCCATCGTGGACGGCCCGCGGGAGAGCCTCGACCAGGCCCTCACCACCCGGATCGTCTCCGGCAGCGGCAACTGGTCGAGCGGTGCAGGCACCGTGTACGACGAGAACACCGTCTTCTTCGACAACAATCCTGAGCTCGCCCTCCGCTTCCAGCAGGAGTTCAACCACATGTGGACGAACTCGCGTGACCTCGTGGCCAACGAGGGCCTCGAGTACTTCGAGAGCATCGAGATCACCGACGCGGACCTCGAGACCTTCGACGACCCGGGCCTCGACGTGCTCTTCACCTCGGATAACTTCCGGACCTACGTGAACAGCCGCTGGGGCAACACGTTCTCCACCAACTTCGATGGCCTCGGCACCCGCGGAGTGGTCGAGCTCGCGCTCCTCGACGCGATCGCCAACGCCGAGGACGAGATCCTCATCGCGTCGGGTCACTTCAAGAACCGGTGGCTCGCCGATGCCCTCGCCGCGAAGCGGGCGGCCGACCCCGACATCGAAATTCGCATCTACCTCGACGGTCAGGAGTACGTCCGGCCCGAGAACTCCGCGGACGACATCGCCGCCCGTAACGAGTGTGCGACCCGCGCGATGAACGAAGGCCGGAACGAGCGCTGGGAGTGGGAGTGCGGACTAAAGAGGGTGCACTACTCCTACTTCATGGACGAGGCGGGGATCGACGTCCGGCTCAAATACTACTCGTACAGCTGGCACTACTCGCTTCCGCAGATGCACCACAAGTACCTCATCATCGACGGGGACCTCTACACCGGGAGCTACAACATCTCCTTCAACGCCGAGTTCGAGACGCTCGAGAACGTCATGGTGTTTGACGGCGATGCCTACGGCGACCTCGTCGAGACCTACCGCCAGAACTTCAACCGCATCTTCGAGACCGGTCGGGCAGACGCGCACCCCGAGCTCCTGAGCCAGGTGAACGGCGACGGCGACTTCCCGCTCGTCTTTGACGCGATGGCGCTAACGAACGAAGAGATCCGGAGCCTCAAGTCCGCGATCTATCGCAGCTGCAATCGGTCTACCCTCGAGGCGCACCGCTCGGATCCGGTCCGAAACCGGATGTGCTACCGCTGAGCCGCACGAGCTGAGCAACCCTTTGCGCAGGGGCGCCCCCACCGGGCGTCCCCGTTTTGCGCGGGTTAGATGGTTTCGCTTGCGGCGACGCCGCGCAGCGTTCCACGGAAGAAGTCGCCGAGCTTTCGGAGGTCGCCGCGGGCGACCGCATAGGCGACCGCGGCGCTCGCGGCGTTCGCGGTGGTGGCCGCCGAAACATCCGCGTCCTCGCCCGTTTCGGGGTTCCAACCGCGGACCGTACCGTCCCGGTCGACGCCGCCGAACCAGCCGGACTTCAATAGCCCAGCTCCCAACACGTAGATCCAGTTGGAGTTTTCCGGCGTCCCATCCGGCCAGTTCTGCCGGTTGAGCGGAGTCTTCGGCGTGTCGCCGTGAATCGAGATCACCGTGTTGTCAGCGAGGGTGTCGCCACTGCACGACGGCTCCTCGAACTGTCCGAGATCCTCGAGAAAGGCGTCGAGACTTCGGCCAAGAGTGCCCACGGTACCGCGGAGACGACCCATGTCATTAAATGCCCCGTGGGGGTCGTCGCGAAACGCCGGGATCACCACCGAGCTCGTGAGACCCATCGAAAACGCCTTTGCGGTTGTGATCAGGAGCGCAGCAAGCTCACGATTGACGTCGCGGGAGACCGCGGTCACGCCGTAGCGGAGGAAGTCCTCGTCGGTCGGCGCAAGCCGGTCCGAGAGGTTTCGACCGAGGTAGCTCGCCGCGTCGTTCCCGGTGTCGAACCCGCGCCGATAGGTCGGCGATCCGGCCGCCGCGCGGAGGGAAAGAAAGGTGCTATAGCGGGTCGAGAAGAGGTCGGCATGGGCCGGCGTGCTGAGGAGGCCCCCGGCCCGCGAGGCGGCACTATTAAACAGGGCGACGATGTCGCGAGCCCGCCCCACGCGCGCCACCCGCGGGGCCCCCGGGGCATCTCGGTAGGGTGCGTCGTCCACTGCGATCACCGGCACGAGCGTCGGGTTCGCCGCCTGCATCGAAGCGCAGGTCGCAAAGAGATCGACGTTCATCGCGACCTGATTGTTGGAGGACGGCCGGTTGGTGTGGGTCTCGTTCTGCCCCGCCATCATGCAGGTCACCTGTCGGGTGCCCGACCGGTCGGCCCACGGCGACTCGGGGCCAAGGGTCAGCGGCCGATGACTGTCCGCCATGGTCTCTTCACCGATCGCGTGCCACGACATCGAGGGGTCCATGGCCGCGGCCACATCGTTGTGCGGCCAGAGGAGGTTGAACCAGGCAAACCCGCCGGTCCCGCCGATGATGTGCACCGAGCGATTGGTCTCGAGGCACGATGCCTCCTGGGCGAGCGCCTTACCGGACGATCCTTCGAGCACTTCGAAGACCTTCCACTGCGGAAGCCCGAGCGCCGCCCCGGCGGCCACCGACCACTTGATGAGGGCCCGGCGACCGACCCGTCGCTTCTCATCCTTCGTGCCGCCGTTCCGCACTGAGAGTTCTTTCTTCTTCACAATCATCGGTTCACTCGCAGGTGTTGGAGGCGGAAAGAATGGTGGCGACCGCAATGGCCTGGCCCTCTTCGATCGAGGCGGCGCGGGTCACCATGTCACTGCACACGGAGACGTGGTCCGGCGTGGCGGGTTCGCCCATGAGGCACGTGAGGCCATCTTCACGACAGCTCCCATCGGGATCAAAGAGCTGCGCCGAGCTTCCCCCAAAGCGACACGCTTCCAGATTCTCGACCGCAGCGATGATCTCGGGCGCCGCCTGAACAAAGATGTCGAACATGCGCGACGCGCTCGCCACCGTGCCTTCTGCGGTCTCTGCGATCCTGGCACCGTAGTTGCCCGCGCCGAGCGCCTGGTCCGACTCCCGGTACATTCGGCCGGCGCTCAGTTGCGTCTCGTTTTGCAAATCCACGCCGCGAGAGGAGAGAACGCGGCCGAGGGTTCGGTAAGGGATCTTTCGACAGCCGTGCACCCGCGCGGTGTAACCGGGGGGCCCTTCGTCGTTGATCCGCTGGAGTGCCTCCTGAGCGGTGACGGACTCTCCGCCGATCGCTTCCGGGTGATCGAAGGTGTTGTCTTCGCCGCCGGTCGCCCCGGTGGGTCCGGCAGGGTCGGCGACGGGCGTCGGGTCGGCTCCTACGGGAGTGTCCTCTTCGCCGGTCCGACTCGAATCGAGGGTGTCGGTGCAGCCCGTGAGAGCGAGGAGTAGCGCAAGGGTCCTCATGTTAAAACCTCACGAAGTCATCATGGGTGAAAATGCGTCGAAGAAGCGGCCGCATGCGGTGGCCATCGTTTCGGTATTCGGCGATCAGTTCGGCGATCACCGCCTCGGGCACCCGCGCCTTCTGGCCGATGATGTCGCCTTTGCCGAACGCCCAGTTCCAGAGCCGGGCCACGCTGCATCGATCGATCTCGGGATCCGCAGCGAGCACTCTTCCAAGCGCGGGGAGATCCGCCGCCGGGGCATCGACGCGCCACGCCGTCGTCTCGGACTCGGGCAGATAGTCACCGTAGACCGCCGTCTCCATACTCGGAAGCTCCACCGCGATGTCCCCGGACCAAGTCCCGTTCGCATCGAAGTTCGCGAAGAGTGGGCCGATGTGGTTCATCGTGCCGTGGCAGTTGGCGCAGATCGTTGATTCCGTATCGAGAAAGTCGACGCGCCCCCCGTTTTGTTCGCCGGAGATACTCTCGAAGGGCCACGGAGACGTGTAGGCGTTCTCGCCGCCGACATCTTGCGGCTCGCCGATCTCCGCCGGGAACTCAGAACACGCAAACGTCTCCTGCACCCAACGGACCCGCCGAAACGCGAGGTTCGAATGAAAGTGCCGCATCACCTGCGGATGGGTGAGGAGCCCCGCGT
>JBCCZL010000696.1:0-4882 GCA_039187775.1 Myxococcota bacterium | reverse complement strand
CCGCGGCAGGCTTCTCGCGCGCCTGCATCAAGACGTGGCTCCCTTCGCAGCGGAGGCCCTCGCCCCGCTCGCCCCCGGCCTGGTTTCGCCCGAGGGCAGCCCCAGCAGCGTGCGGAGAGTGCCCCGCGACGCGGTCCTTCGACAGGCAAGCGCGGAGCGCAACCTACGCATCCGGGTCGTCGCGCCCACATCGGAGGAGGATGCGCGGCGCTTCATCGAGGGCCGACTGCCGAGCACCCCGGCGAGTGAGGACGCGGCGCCCCCCGCCCTTGGCACCGCGCCGCCTGGTGAAATCGTCGCCGAGACCCTGCCGAGAGACGACGCGCCCATCGCGGTCATTGCGTGGCTCGCGGAGGCTTCCGATGCCCCACCGGAAACCGGGCGGGAAGCGGCTCGCGCGCTCGCCGGGGCGCTCGACGCGGTCCCTGAGCTCCAGGTGACCGGATGGACCGGCGGGGCGTTTCCCGGAGCGGCGTATGCCGCGGTGGGAATCCGCGCGCCCGAAGATCGATTCGATGCGCTTCCCCAGCTCGTCGAGACGGCGCTCGCGCAGATCCCGGACGATCCGAGAGGCGCTCCCAGCTTGCGTCTTCCACCGGAAGAGGCGCTCTTTCGGTCCGCCGACCGGGCCCTCGATCCCGCGGTTTATCAAAGACTTATCCACTCGCCGGCTCGCTTTGTGATCGCTCGGCCCCGTTGACGTCGAGCATTCCGCCTGCTACGTCGCCTTCAGCGAATGAATGCTCATTCATTTGCTGGTGAACCAACCCATGGCCAGTGAAGGCGCAGCGACAAAGAAGCGGTCTCGGCGAGAAGGCCGGGGCGACAAACGGGAACGAATCCTCCGCGCCGCGATCGAGGTGTTTGCCCGGAAGGGCTTCTACGCAACGCGGGTCAGTGAAATCGCAAAAGCCGCCGAGGTCGCCGACGGGACGATCTACCTCTACTTTAAGAACAAAGATGCGGTGCTCATTAGCATTTTCGAAGATCGCATCGGAAAGCTGATCGAGTTCCTCCGCACCGAGATCGGCAAGATCGGCTCCGTCGAAGGTCAGATTCGTCGGATCGTCGAGGTTCAGCTCGGCCTTCTAGAAGACCAGCGAGACCTTGCCGAGGTCGTGACGGTCAACCTTCGCCAATCTTCTCGCCTCCTCAAGCAGTACGCACAGCCGCTCTTCACCGAGTACCTCGAGGTCATCGCGAGCGTCTTCGCCGAGGGGCAGGCGCAGGGCGTGGTCCGACACGACCTCAACCCCAAGATTCTCGCCCGCGCCCTCTACGGAGGACTCGACGGCATCGCCCTCACCTGGGCCCTGACCCACGACCAGCCGCACAACCTCCGCAAGGCGGCCCAGCAGTATGCGACCGTTTTTTTGGAGGGGGTTCTCCGGCCGGCAGGCATTTCTTGACACACTGCGTCAGCATCCCTAAGTCAGCGGACAAATCACGCAGCGAGCAACTCTGGGAACGAGGAACGCTGCTAGCGACCAACTCAATTAGTTAGCGAAAAGACGCCACAGCATCGATGGAGGCACCGTGAAGATCCTGGTCCCCTGCAAGCGGGTCAGCGACCCCGATAACGCGAACAAGGTGAAAGTCGCCGACGACGGCGCAAGCCTGAGCGCCGAAGGATTGGAGTGGAAGCCCAATCCGTTCGATGACTGGGCTGTCGAAACCGCACTTCGCCTTAACGAAAACGCCTCGAACGGCGAAACGCTAGGAGAGATCGTTGTCGTCTCGCTTGGCCCGTCCGACGCCTCGCAGGCGATTCGGCAGTTCCTTGCGATGGGCGCCGACCGCGGCATCCTCGTGAAGGCCGACGACGAGAGCCTCGACAGCTACGTGGTCGCTCGCGCCCTCAAGGCGGTCGTCGACAAGGAGCAGCCGGACATGGTCCTGATGGGCAAGCAGTCCGCGGACGGCGAGTCGGGCGCGGTCGGCGCCATCCTCGCGGAGCTTCTCGGTTGGCCGATGAGCACCGGCTCGATGAACATCGTCACCGACGACGGCGGAAAGACGTTCACCGTGGGCCGAGAAGCCGACGGCGGGATGCTCAAGGCCAAACTGACGGGTCCCGCGGTGATCACGGTGACCGACCGGATCCTTGGCCCCGAGTCGGTCAAAAACGGCGTGACGCCCGATGACCATGCCTATCCCGAGTCGGACAGCGGCCGCTACGCATCGCTCAAGGGAATTATGAAGGCAAAGAAGAAGCCGATCGACGAGCAAGAGCTCTCCGCGCTCGGCATCGACGCGGCCCCGACCAGCAGCTACGAGAACTTTTCGAAGCCGCCCGCCCGAACGGGAAGCACGCATTTCGTTGAAAACGTCGACGAGCTCGTCGAGAAACTGAAGACCGAAGCAAAGGTTCTGTGAGGCATCACCATGACTGACGTACTCGTTGTCGCCGAACTAGTGGATGGCAAACCTCGAAAGTCGACGTTTGCCGCGGTTTCCTTCGCCAAGAAAGTTGCCGAGGGAACAGGCGGAGCATTCGACATTCTTGCGGTCGGAGCGGGGAGCGAAAGCGCAAGCTCCGACCTCACCGGAGTGGGAGCCCGCACCGTATTCACCGCGGAGATCGAAGGCGCGTACCTTGCCGAAAGGTATGCGGCCACGGTCGCGGAGACCGCCAAGGGCAAGGGCCACGGCATTGTGGTCGCACCGGCGAGCGCCTACGGCAAGGACCTGAGCCCGCGGGTGGCGGCGAAGCTCGAGGCAGGCTTCGCGAGCGACATCATCGGCGTCGAGCTCGATGGCGACACGCCGAAGTATCGTCGTTCGATGTACGCCGGCAATGTGCTCGCGGACTGCGTCCTCAAGACCGACGTGCATATGGTATCGGTTCGGCTCTCCGAGTTTGACGGCGTGGAAGCGGCGAGTGGAGGAAGCTCCACGGAAAGCGTGGACGTCGTGGAGGACCCTGCGGCGGCCAAGATCGAGTTCGTTTCGCTCGATGTCGTAAAGAGCGAGCGACCGGACCTCACCGAGGCGGACATCGTGGTATCGGGCGGCCGGGCCCTGAAGAGCGCCGAAAATTTCGAGACCGTGCTCGAGCCCCTGGTCGACGCGTTTGGCGCGGCGATGGGTGCCTCGCGCGCGGCCTGCGACGCGGGGTATGTGCCCAACGACCTTCAGGTCGGCCAGACCGGCAAGGTGGTCGCTCCCAAGCTCTACATCGCGGTCGGAATCTCCGGGGCGATTCAGCACCTCGCCGGCATGAAGGGCAGCAAGACCATCGTAGCGATCAACAAGGATAAGGAGGCGCCGATCGCGCAGGTCGCCGACTATTTCCTGGTGGCGGACCTGTTTGACGCGGTGCCGGCCCTCACCGAAGCCGTCGCCAAAGCGAAGGCCTAACCAGCTCCGAGCTCAATGCCAGAGCCCCGCTTCGCCGCGGGGCTTTGTCGTTCCACCTCGAAGCGCTCGGCGCGGATCTTACGCAGAACGAACTTAGTTTTCGTCGTGCTCCGTCGCTTGGGGTCTCGTTCTAAAAGCAAAAACGGGAGCCCGACGCTTTTCTGGTCGGGCGGGACCACAATGGTCCGGTGTCATCCACGACCCGGCGGTATAGTCTGGCGGGTGTTGAGAGACTCCGCGCACGTACCCGCACGCAGGGGAACTCGGCTCGGCGCATCCGCACGGGACGGTCGTCGACAGATTCGGATCACAGGCGCGGCCACGCGAACCCTCGCGACCCTCGCGGTGCTTCATCTCGCCGGCAACCTCGCCGCCGCCCAGGACGAGGTCAGCTACGAGGGCATCTGGAACGCGGGCCCCACACGGATTCAGGTGGCCATCGAGAGCTGGGGCGGCGACTGCGGGCCTCGACCCAGCAACACCACCGGTGGATCGGGCGGCCGCGTTCGGATCAGCCGCGCGGGTGACCACCTGGTGCTCCACGGACGCCGCACCCTCCGCACCGATGGATGCTGGAGCGAGAACCGAGCGGTCCGACGGGTGTCTTCATCGCATCAGGCGGGCCTCTGGCGGTCGACCTGCCGAACCCCGCCTTCCGATCCGCGCACCGAAACCGGCACCTACACCCTTCGCGCCCAAGGCGAGGACACTCTCCTCTTTACGGACCGAAGCCGCTACGACTGGCAGCTTAACGAGTCGCGCTGCGTCGGAACGATCACCAGTTCGCAGCGCTTCAGCCGGGTGGCTGCTGCACCCGCGGAGACGAACGAGCCCTCCCAGCCCGCCTGCTCTCCGGGCGCACCGGCTCGATTGCGTCTCGCCCCATCGGAAGCCAACCTCGAACCGGGGGAGGAGCTTCGCTTTCGCGCCGGAGTGATCGACCGGGCGGGATGCCCGGTGCGCGACGCGCCGATTCGGTGGGAACTTCGTCGACCCGAAGGCCGGCAGGCCACGCTCCAGAGCGGAGTATTTCGAACCGAAGATTCTGCCGCCGCCGCCGAAGGCGACTATGTCGTCGTCGTGAGCAGCAGCGGCCTGCGGGCGCAGGCCGAGGTCGTGGTCGCCACGGTGGACCTGTCCGACCTGATCGCGCGGCGTGCGAGCGGCGGCATCGTCGAAGAAGATCCGGGAGACCCGATCGCCGGATCGTCTTCCGGGGTCACCGCTTCGGAGACTCCGGCTACAAACGGACCACAGTGGCCGCTCTTTGTGGGGGCGGGCGTGGTCCTCTTTGCCCTCCTCGGGATCGCCGTCCTGATCTTGCGCTCGCGTCGCCGACCGCTGGCGCCCCCTCCGGCCGAACCAATCGCGCCAGCGCCAATGGAGCCTCCCACCCCGATGCCGGCCCCGGCCCCCACTCCACTTCCCGACAAGCTTCAGGTGTGCCCGGTGTGCGACACGGAGTACACCGACCCGAAGATATCCTTCTGTCCGAAGGACGGCGCGACGCTGCAGCCGCGGG
>JBCCZL010000695.1:0-4906 GCA_039187775.1 Myxococcota bacterium | reverse complement strand
CGGAAACGCGACGCCTTTCGCCGCCTGGCCGGCTCTTCTCGCCCACTTCTCTCTCACTTCTCGCTCCACGTGCCACAAGCACGCCTCGCTCCGAGGCTGCGGGGGCGCTCGCCCAGACGACGAAAGTCTTGGTTTCCGCTACGACATTTAGCGGTTCGCCTCTCTAGAAAGCGTCTCCGTTGGGGGAGTAGCTCGAGACGGCGATCTTGCGCATCATCGATGGATGTGCCGAAACATTCGCCCCCTATTCAACTTCGAGCCGCCGGCTACCGAAGATGAAATCTACGCCGCTGCGCTCCAATACGTCCGAAAAGTAAGCGGCACGCGGAAGCCGTCAAAGGCCAATCAGGCGGCGTTCGACCAGGCCATCGAGCAGATCGCGTCTTCGACGCGGACGCTGATTCAGGGCCTCACCACCACGGCGCCGCCGCGAGATCGGGAAGAAGAACGCCAAAAGGCCCGCGCCCGAAACCAGCGCCGCTTCGGGTAGCCCGCATCACGAGCAAAACTCCGTTTGAAACCGCCTTGCGTTAAATATCTGCCATGATAGTTTTGGTCGATGGCGGTGAAGGGAATGTCTGACGGGAATTCGGGTGGAGCTGGGGGTGGAAGGTCGCTCAAGTCTTTGATCCGCCGGAACTTGAGGGTGGAGCTTGGACCTTGCCTTCGAAAGATCGCCACAGCGGCGGCGATCGGTCTGTCCGCCACGGCATGCACGATGGACAACGAAAGCGAACCGCTTGGCCCGCCCCTCACCGCAGAGGAGCGGTGCGCTCTCAATGAGAGAGTATTCGCGGACGAACCCGTCCCCAGGTTCTCCAACCCGACGCTGATCGACCCAGTGCATCTCCGCCGTGAGCAAGACGTGAACTTCTACGTCTTCGAGCGCGCCCTTCGAGACGGACTCTTCGGAGGCCCGTACGAAACCGATTGGGTGGGGGCCAATTCCTTTCAGTGTGACGTCGACCAGACGTGCCGGGATCTCGTTCGAGGGGTCGCATGGCATGGTGCGATCGCCGATGACGGCGGAGGGCCGCGAGTGGTGCCAGTGCCGGAGATCTTCGATCGACTCGGAGGCATCATCAACAGCGCCGAAAAAGCAGCGGCGCTGGCCTGGTTTCACGACTACAGCGTCGGCAACCCCATCCAATACGAAGATGGTTGGGAGTTTTCCGCGTTACACATCTGCGCCCCCACGGGATGCGAGCGGACGATCTTCCAGGGCAAGGTATTGGTCTCTCCCGACGGAACCGTGAGCGAACCGGAGAGGTTCGTTCAAGTGGACTGGCGGTTCGGTTGCGCGGTGGGTCGACGGCCCGCCGGACTGGTCGCCGATCCCTGCCTCGAGGAGACCGTCGGAGCGTTCTTCGCCGGCGTGGCCGCCCTCGAGGAGAGCGCGGTGACCGCGTTCGATGTGATGATCGACGAGCTCACGACGCTCAAGGCGCCTTCGGCACTTCTGGCGGCGGCGGAAGCCGCGCGGCGTGACGAAGTTCGGCACACCAAGCTGATGACGGAGTTGGCCGAGCGCTACGGGACCCACCCCAAACCGCCCACGATCGGCCCGACCGCGGCTCGGTCACCGTTCGAAATTACCCTCGAAAACGCGGTGGAAGGGTGCATTCGCGAAACCTACGGCGCACTGGTCGCGGAGTACCAGAGCCACACCGCGGAAGACCCCGACGTTCGCACCGTGATGCGGGAGATCGCCGAGGACGAACGCCGTCACGCCGAGCTGTCTTGGGCGCTTGCCGGCTGGCTGGAGCCTCAGCTCACCGCAGAAGAACGAGCACAGATCGGCGGCGCGAAGGCGGATGCGATCGAAGCGCTGTCGTCGAATCCAGTTCGGCTGTCGACGAACGCGCATCGGATCACGGGAATCCCGGACGCGAGGGTTCACGGCACCATGGTCCAGGCACTCCGTCAACAGGTCTGGGAAGCGTAACCGCTGCGTCTTGTTTCTCCCTAGTCCTTCACCCGCATGAGCTTGGTCGATGATCGGGGTGGAGGCGCCGCCGGCCGTCGTGCCGAGCTGACGAGGAATACCCGAGGTATTTCGAGGAGGCAGTGAAGCGGTCGGTACGGCGGACGGTGGTGGATCCGTCGCGAGGGCGATCAATGTCACGCGGGTGAAGGACTAGTCGGAAGTCGGTTCTTCGAGGTCCAACTCGGAGTCGAACTCTTGGGGCTCTTGCTCTTCTACGAGCCTCGGCGCTGGAGCGGCAACCGCCCCGGCCACCATCACGCCGTAGGGGTGCGGATGAATGCCGAGCCCCGTCTTGAGCTCATCCACGCTACGGCTGAGCTCCCCGTCCAATGCCTCGTCGATCGCGTAGCGCCCATGCGCTTTGAGCTCGTCCATCGACGAGGCCTCGCACATCGGATCCGCGCAGCCGGAGGCGGCAAGCAGGCCGAAGGATGCGGCCGCAGCGGTCGCCCGCTGTCGAAATGACCGCCATTGGGCACTCTGCCGGAGTGCCCAGAGACTCGGATATCCATCGGCCCCACGACCGGAAGCCTGCAAGTCGCGGGGCTCCGAAACGGAGCGAGCGTAGCCAGGGACCTGAAGCGCCTTCTTTTTCACCAAACGTGCCCTCCGCAGATGAGACCCACAAAGCGCCCGCGGTCTTGGGCCGTCATCGGCTTGGCACGTCGAAAGGTCAGCTACACTGGCGCCATGGCCGAAGTGGCGGCGCACATGTCTTACCAAGCCTACCTCGACCTGGAGTCCGAGTCGGACGCTCGCTACGAGTACGTCGCCGGGCAGGTCTTCGCGATGGCGGGTGGCTCACCGGAGCATGCCCGGCTCCGCCTCGCCGTTGGGGCCGAGCTTCGTGCTGCGCTCGCGAACAAGCGCTGCGCGGTGTTCGGTTCCGAACTCAAGCTTCGCATCGATGCCACCGACCGCTCCACCTACGCCGATGCGTCGGTATTCTGCGAGGCACCAACCCCGTCGACGCACGACCGAAACGCACTCACCGATCCGCAGGTGGTGGTGGAAGTGCTTTCTCCCGGCACCGAAGCGAGTGACCGAGGCGAGAAGTTTGCTCACTACCGAAAGCTCCCCTCCCTAAAGGAGTACGTTCTCGTGACTCAGGACGCGCCACGCGTCGAAGTGTTTCGCCGCGGTCAGGGCGGAGAGTGGATCCTCCGAAGCTATGGCGTCGGCGAGAACGCAGCGCTCCCATCGCTTGGCATCGCTCTCAGCGTCGACGCGATCTATCGAGACCCGCTCGGCTAGCAGCGACTGTATTCTGCTGGCTGTAGATACCTCAGCCGGCGCACCGGCGCCCGCGGTGCCGTACTCGCCAGTTCGGCGCGTCAGCCCTGCGGTGGGACCTGGCTGCCGACGAGCTGCCATTCAAACACAAAGTTCCGTCGACTTCCTGTGCCTCGAATGTTCCGCATCTGGAGCTCCACCACCTGGGTGTGCGGGCCGAGCGCGCCGGTGTTCGCAAAGCAGAGATTGCCGCCCCCGGTGACCACGGTGATGATCCCCGGCACATAGACCGTCGAGTAGGTCGGCTCGGTGTTCCAGCGCTCACACTGCTGACTATCCGGATTGCGATAAGCGCAGTACTCGGTCGTGCCAGTCTGATGGGTTTCCGGCACCTGGCCCTGAAACTGATTGACCTGTTGCTGCTGCGGATTGAGCTCGGCGGTGCCGAGGGCCTGGTCGTCCGCCTTGAGCAGGTACTCGTAGGACTGAAGATCCGATAGCGCCGCATCACTCGACACATTTCGAAGCGTCACGTTGAAGCACACGCTCTGGGGCTCGAACGTGAGGAGCGAAGCCTCATCGTTCAGGCTGCCCGCAGGAATCGCGTAGGTTCGCTCCGCGCGAGCGTAGGGGAGGACCACCTTGTTTGGCTCCACGTGCCCGACGACCGCCGGGTTTTGGATCTGGACCGCCGCGACTCGCGAGCATCCCGCGCCGAGCAGGCAAAGAACGAAGAAACTGGGCAAAAGTGCGGAAAACGGTCGGAACATCGATAGCTCTCTCTGCGAGGTTCGAGGCAGGTTTCGAGCGTTGAGCGCGCTCGAGACGGAGTGCGAGGGCATGACCGGAAAAAGACGACCGCGCAACCCGTTCGACGTACGAACCCGCCGCGCTAGCGGCGAGGACCAGGCCACACGGGCGAAATCCTCATGGGTCTGAGAACTTCCATCGGGTGATGCCCGGCTTCACACGCCTTCGACGCACCTCGTCACCCACCGCCCTGCTGCACGTCTCCCGCGTGGCCGCGGCATGGCGGTTTCTCGTCGACCGAAGTGCGGACACCGGGGCAATTCACAGAGCGCCTCGGCGGCGCTGACCGGGGTCGTTCACCGAAATGCGGGGTCGTTCGTCGAGGAGAGATGGCCGGAGGATGGGCCCTCGACCAGGCTCCGACTATGGTCAAACACATCGCACGTACGGCCGCACTTTTCGTAGGCTTCGCCGGATGTTCAGCGAGTCCGGGTCCCGGCGACGCCGCAAACGATGAAGCGCAGCGTCCTGTTTTGGAGCGCCCTTCTTTGGATGGGTCAACCGGACGTGATTCCTCCGTGGATGCGTCTACTCCAGGGGCCACGCATCCGATCGTTCTCGTAACGAGTGGGGAAGCGGCGGCCCAGGCGGGACTCGAAGTGTTGTCGAACGGCGGCAACGCGATGGATGCAGCGCTCACGATTGCGCTCGCGCAAATCGTGCTGTCCGCCGGTTCGTGGAACAGCTTTGCCGGCATTCTCGGGCTTGTGACCTTCGATGCCGAAACCGGGGAGATTCATAGCCTGCACGCCGGGTATGGGACGTTCGCCAACGAAACCGAAGCACTCACGATTCCCGCAAGCGGCGAGCCAAGCGGCCGCACGGCGCTGGTGCCGGGGTTCATGCGGGGGGTCGAGGCAGCTCACACGCGGTTTG
>JBCCZL010000694.1:0-4943 GCA_039187775.1 Myxococcota bacterium | reverse complement strand
CGGGATTTATCCCTTTCACCGTTGGCATTGAACTCGCAGTAGTGTGAAGCGGAGGCAGCGGATCGCGGGACGAGCCCCCCACGCTTCCGCCTCGTTGTCTCCGGCTTTCCGAACCCGCGGCGCCCTAGCCCCCCCCGCGGCGCCGCGGGTTCTCTTTATTCGAGCACTTTCGTGGAGCGGACGAAATCGCACCGTTGGCTTCAACGGAAAAGCGTACGCCTGAGGGTCCCGGAATAGCGCTCCCCGGCACGTGCGTTTTCGTCCCGATGCGTACGGCTTCGTTTCTTCTGATCGCGCTAATTGCCTCCTGCGCCTCTCGGCAGACGGCCAGGAGGGCTCCGGCCACACCCGCCCTGCAGTCCGAACTCGAGGCCGTTGCGGTACGAATCGACGGGCAAGTCTCCATCACCATCTTGGAACTTGCGACCGGTGTTGAAACGTCCGTCGAGGGAGATGTGCCGGTGCCGCTCTACAGCACCTTCAAGGCTTGGATCGGCGTCGCGGTAGCCGACGCGGTCGAGCGCGGCCGCATGCGGTGGACGGACACCGTCCGCATTCAGCCCGACGACCTGACATTTGACTACCAGCCCATCGCCGAGGCCGTAGGCGAGGGCCAGGACTTCACACTCGAGGAGCTAGTCCGGTGGAGCATCGCATGGAGCGACAACCCGTCGGCGGATGCGCTGCTTGCGCATCTTGGGGGCGCGAACGCCGTCCGCGATTCGCTGGCGCGACTTGGTCTTGAAGAGATCGTCATCCGAGCAAACGAAGCAACGCTGCACGAACAGGCGGGCGAAGTTCGAAACGAAGCCGCTTCGATGTCGCAGGGGGACTTGCGTCGGCGAATGCGTGAACGACTCGCCGGCGGCAACCAGTCCACCGCCAGCGCCGTTGCCCGGGCTCTTTCAGACTTGGCGCGGAGAGAAGTCCTGGGCGAAGAGGGTACGGAACGAATGCTCGCCGAACTTCGTGCGACGGAGACGGGGCGAAACCGCCTTCGCGCGGGCTTGCTGGAGGGTTGGTCCATCGCCCATAAGACCGGAACCGCCCACACCATTGCGGGTCTGGGTGGTGCGGCGGATATGGGAATCATCACCGCGCCCGATGGTGCTCGCTATGCCGTGGCAGTGTTCATCGTGGGGTCGAGCGCTGGACGGGGAGAGCAGGAAGACCTGATCGCCGATGTGGCGCGGGCGCTGGTGCGATCGGTGGAGTGATCGAGGCTGAACTGAAACTTCGACGAAAGCCGAAGGATTTCGGAGTGTGCACTGGGCAGACGGCGCGTCGAAGACGCGACGCGCGAGCCAAGCTCGCGGAACCGGAGGGGGAACCCATCCTCCTTGGAGGGCTAGCTCGGAAGGTCGGCGGGGACGGCGCGGTGCTTGGCCCAGTCACGGAGCTCTTGAATCTTCTCGGCCATGGTCACCGCGAGGGGGCGGGTGGCCTTGAGCTCGCTGATGAGGAGGGCGTCGTCGAGATCGCGCCCTTCGCTAAACGCGGTGTAGAGCGCGGAGATCACAACCTGCTCGAGCTCGGCGCCGCTGAACCCTTCGGCCTGTTGGGCAAGCGTTGGAAGATCGAACGCGTCGGGGTCGCGGGAACGACGTCGCAGATGAAGCCGGAGGATTTCCACGCGCACATCTTCGCTTGGGAGATCGACGAAGAAGATCTCATCGAAGCGACCTTTCCGGAGGAGCTCGGGAGGAAGCTGCGAGATGTCGTTGGCGGTGGCAATGACGAAGACACTCTCCTGCTTGTCGTTGAGCCAGGTGAGGAAGGTGCCAAAGATACGCTGCGATGGGCCCGAGTCGCTGCCTTCCCGACCGCCGAAGGCTTTTTCGATTTCATCGATCCAAAGAACGATCGGGGCCATCGACTCGGCGGTGCCGATCGCGCGCCGAAGGTTCTTTTCGCTTTCTCCATAGTACTTGTTGTAGAGCGTCGACGGGTCGAGCCGAATCAGCGGAAGCTGCCACTCGCTCGCGACCGCCTTGGCGCACAAGCTCTTGCCGCAGCCCTGCACTCCGAGGAGGAGGAGCCCCTTCGGCGCCGAGAGGCCAAACTCTTTCGCCTTCTCGGGGTTGCGAAACGCAGCCTTTCGCTTGCGAAGCCACCCCTTGAGCTCGCGAAGGCCCGCGATGTCCGCGAGGGTGTCCTCAGCCGGATAGTAGTCGAGCACCCCCGAGCGTTGAATCACGCGCTTTTTCGCTTCGAGAACGCCTGCGAGGTCCGACCGGGTAAGCCGCCCATCCTCGATCACCGCTTTGCTGATCACCTTTTTGACCTCAAAGAAGGTGAGCCCTCGGAGATGTCCCAGGAGCACCGCGACGTCCTCGCTCGTCAGCTCCACGGACACGTCGATGCGGGTACGGAGGTCGCGGAGCACCGCCGAGACGAACTGATAATAGGCGTGCGGCGACGGCGGCTCGAGATCCACCGAAGTAAAGAGTGGTTCGAGGTCGGCGGGCAGGGTCGTGTCGGCGCCGGTCAGAATGAGCGCGCCCCGATGTTCGAAGAGACTCCGGTAGAGCTCCTTGAGCTGTGCGGCGAGGTCGACCTTGTCGAGGAGGGGGAGAAAGTCTCGAAGGTGATAGAGGGCTTCGTTGTTGGACTGGGCGATGTAGGCGAGGCACCGCGCGGGGTCTTCGGTTCCGGCGATCGGTGCTCCGCCGACCACGGAGTTCAGCCCCCGGTGCGGGGTCCAGGTATAGAGCACGAGCTTTAACCGATCCGCGACGTATTCGAAGAGCGTGGCGACCCGATCTTCCTCCACCGTTTCGATGAGGATGAGCGGATGGTGAGCCTTGAGCAGGAGCTCGAGATCGCGAACCTGGTCGAGCGACGGGAGCACCCGCGACGGCATGTCAGCCGGTCTCCGCGATGGTCGTCAGCACGCGAAGCTCCTCCGGAGAGAGCGATTCGCGGACCGTGCGGCACTCCTCGCCGTGGCTGAGCGAGTACGACACCACCAGGCACTGCTGGGCGGCGGCAGGGAGAGACCGGCATCGCGGGAGGAACTGTTCGGCGGGCGGAAGATCGGGAAGGTTCAGCAGCGACAGGCTCTGAAGAGCGGCCTCGCAGACGGTCTGGCCGAGGGCGACCCGCTGCTCCTCCGCGCTTCGCGCGGCTTCATCCATCCAGCGGTCGACGCGCTCGTGGGACGCGGGGTCCGGCGACGCCAGGATGGTGGTCCCCTCGGGTGCTTTCGCAGGCGCGGGCTCTTCCGGGGGGGTGGTTGGCGCTTCCACCGGTGCTTCCTCGGGCGTCGCCGCCGGGGATCGTTCCTCCCGTGCACAGCCGACCAGCAGGATCCCTAGAGCGAGGAGCTCGAATCGTGGTCTAGCCGTTAGGCCCTCGAAAACACACCGCATTGACAGGCGAACCCCCGGTCCTACACTGCGCCCGGATAGCCGGAGGGTGCCTGATTCTAGCGGCCCCACAGAACGGCGCCATCCCCCAAACCAACCGTCGGCGTGGGCCGAGCGGCGACGAGAAAGAGGCGACACATGGCTGACCGCAAGCAGATGCTGTACGACAAGCGGATCGTTGAGCGAAATATCCGCAAGGGCTTGCTCACCAAGGAAGACTACGCGAAGCACATTGAGGGGCTCGCCGACGCCGAGCCGAATGCCGAGGCGGTGGTCATCGATGATCCGGAGGCCGACGCCGAGGCTCCCGAGGCCCCTGCCCCCGAGGCCTCTGCCCCCGCCGCCGCTGCGGTGCCGTCCGCTGCGGTGCCGTCCGCTGCGGTGCCGTCCGCTGCGGTGCCGTCCGCTGCGGCGCCTGCCGCTGGTGTGCCCTCCGCGGTGCCGGCCGAGCCCGCGTCCGACGTTCGCAACGAGGCCTAGCGTGGCCGACGGCACCGATACTCCGATCGACTTCAACACTTTCGTTCTTTCCCTGAGCACGTCCGCCCTCAATCACCTTGGGGTGGTGAAGGGAGAGACCGTGGGGAGCACGCCGGAGGTCCAGCTTGCCATGGCCAAGCAGACGATCGACATCCTCGCGATGCTCGACGAGAAGACCAGAGGCAACTTGGACGGCGAGGAGGAGCGTCTCCTCCATCGGGTCCTCGAAGAGCTCCGCCTCGAGTTCGACAAGAAACGAAAGTAGCCGGGATGGGATCGCTTACCCTCCGCCTCGAAGCCTACGATCCTCATGCCCGAAAGATGGTGGCCGGGGCCCAGAGCCTTGCAGACGATCGGGACCACACCGAAGTCGAGCCGCTGCATCTGCTTTATGTGCTCGTCGAGCGTGACGAGGTGGCCCAGGAGGCGATCCGCCGGGCCGGCGCTGATCCGACCGACGTCCTCGTCGAGGCGGAGAGCCAAGCGCGTCGGTTTCGGACGCTCGGCGATTCCATGGCCTATCTTTCGCCGCGACTCCTCGAGCTGCTCGGACGTGCCGAGGGCGAGGCGGCGCGCGAAAAGGGCTCTCCGGTCGGGGTGAAGCACTTGCTCTTGGCGCTGGCTCAGGAGACGAGTCGGCCCACCCAGTCGGTGATGCAGAGCTGCGGACTGAGCGCACCGATTCTGCGGGCCACGCTTGCTGGGGAAGACATCACTCGGAAGAAAGAGGCATCCCCTTCCGGAGGCAGCCAAGCGGAAGGGGATCCGCTCGAGGCGTTTGGTCGGGACTACACGCGAATGGCCGCGCAGGACCGATTCGATCCAACGGTGGGACGGGATGCCGAGCTCCGTCGGATCATGCAGGTGCTCGCGCGGCGCCGCGAAAACAACCCGCTCCTCGTCGGCGAGGCCGGGATCGGCAAAACCGCGATCGTGCAGGCGCTGGCGTCGCGCATCGCCGCCGGCGACGTCCCCAACATGCTGCGCGACAAACGGATCATCGCCCTTGACATGGGCGCGATGGTGGCGGGCGCCAAACTCCGGGGCCAGCTCGAAGAGCGAATGCGCGGGGTGCTCGCCGCGGTCCGAGACTCG
>JBCCZL010000693.1:0-4985 GCA_039187775.1 Myxococcota bacterium | reverse complement strand
TTGGTGGGCCTGGCGACGAAGGACGGCCCAAAGGCCATTCGAGGAGAGCATCGCGGTCCGGGCTGCCGAGATCGGACCCGAGGGCCGGCAACAACCCGGAACGAACTTCGGGGCGGGGGTACTAGCTGAGCAGGCTACGAAGCATCCACGCGGTCTTCTCGTGGACCTGGAGCCGTTGGGTCAGGAGATCCGCGGTGGCTTCATCCTGGGCATCCTGCACCGACGAGAAAACGCCGCGGACCGTGCGCGCCACCGCTTCGTTGCCTTTCACCAAGGCCTTGATCATGTCGTGGGCCGCCGGGACCTCGGTCGGCTCTTGGATCGAGGTCAGTTCGGCGTACTCTCGGTACGTGGCGGGGGCCGGAAAGCCGAGGGACCGAATGCGTTCGGCTACGAGGTCGGTCGCGGTCCAAAGCTCGTTGTACTGCTGCTCGAACATCAGGTGCAGCGTCTGAAACATCGGGCCAGTGACATTCCAGTGGAAGTTGTGGGTCATCAGGTACAGGGTCGAGGTGTCCGCGAGGACCTTGCCAAGGCCCTTCGCAATCTCTTTCCGTGAGCTCTCGTCAATTCCGATATCGATCTGCATGAGGTTCCTCTGGGGCTGTGTCGGGAGACGTCGATGAGGATAGACACACCTCAGCGGATGACTAGAGAGCGCTCAGAGAGCGCTAGCTGTCTTCGCCGGGCACGTCGGCGGGCAGCAGCGCCATCGTGGTCACGATCATCGCTTCGCTGCGAAGGATTCCTCCAGAGAACTCGTGTCCCGTGGGAAACGGCCCCGCGGGTCGGAGGAGGGTCGCGGTGAACTCGGTCGCCCCAAGGGTGAGCTCGACATCCTGGAAGCCAAGGTACTGCCCGCTCTGGGCGTACTGGCACTTGTAGAACGCCTCCTTTGCAGAAAAGATCACCCGCGCCTCGATTCCACGGGACGAGTCGGAGAGCGCCTCCAGCATCGTGAGCTCGCGGGTCGTACAGATCCGCTCAAAGAGGTCGGGGCCAATGCCTTCCCGAGGTTCGACATCGATGCCGAGCCCCGCCACGTCGGAAGCGCGGCCGACGACCGCGACCGCGTAGTCGCTGGAGTGGGAGATCGTGCCCCGCAGGTTTGGAGGCCAGCGCGGGGATCGGTCTTCCTCGCGAACCACCGGAACCGGCTCGAGCCCGAGGGTCCGCATCGCCCGATGGGCACACACCCGTCCGGCGATGTACTCGCGACGTCGCTTTTCTACCGCGCGCACGATCGCCTCTTCCTCCTCCGGAAAGATCGGATCGGTCACTTCGCTCGGTCGTGCTTCCTCGACCGCAACCCCCGGGGGGAAGAGTGCACGAATGTCCGGGGCGAGCTGCACCCGAGTAGCCTAATTCAGCTTATCCGTGCGCGCGACAGAGGCGGTTCCGCCCCGACTCCTTCGCCCGATAGAGCGCCTGGTCCGCGGCCTGGACGAGCGTGCCGGTGGTGGAATACGCCTGCCGCCGGTCGCAGGTGGCCACGCCGAGACTGATCGTGATTCGAATCGAGCGACCCTCCCAGGGGATAGAGAGTCCTTCCACGAGCTTTCGGATGCGCTCGGCGAGGATCGCCGCATTTTCTGCGTCGATGCCGCGCGCGACGACCGCAAATTCTTCGCCGCCGTAGCGGGCCACCACATCTTCGGTTCGAATCATGCGCGAGACCGCGCCGCCCATGACCCGAAGCACCGCGTCACCCGCCGGATGACCGAGGGTGTCGTTGATCTGCTTGAAGTGATCCACATCAAGAAGGATCAGGGACAGCGGCGTGCCGTGGCGCTGCGAGTAGGCGAGTTCCTCCTCGAGGCGGCCGTCGAGGTAGCGTCGGTTGTAGACCCGGGTGAGCGGGTCAGTGACCGTCGACTGGTACATCTCGAGCGACTGTTGTTGCTCGCTCTCGTTTTGGAGCGCGACCCGAAAGAGGATGTTCTTTCCGAGCTTGATTCGAGCCCCGTCACGAAGCGGGGAGGGCGAACGCACGCGATTGCAGTCGATCCAGGTGCCGTTGGTGCTTCCGAAGTCCCGAACGAACCACCGGCCCTTGTTCTGATAGACCGCCGCGTGCCGTCGGGAGAGGGCTCGGTCGTCGATCCGGAGGGTGGCGTCGGAGCCCCGGCCGATCACTACGCCTTCGCCGTGCACGGGAATCGTGCTCCCCGGCGCGTGGCCCTCCACCATGATGAGCGTGCACCGGTCCCTCGGAATGTCTGGAATACTCTCACCGCCGAGCGTGATGACCTGAGTGGTCTCTTCGTCCTCGCGGACGCTCTTCCATGGGGTCTCGTGCTCCGGTGTGTGCATCGTGGCTCCGAATCGATGGGACGACACCCGATCAAACGACGGACTCACGCGCCGCTGAAGGGGCGCTCAGCGAGGGGTCCGACCTCGTTCCCGCCTCACGTCCTCAATCGTCCGCAGCAGAAGGCCGTCCTCGGCAGAAGGCCGTCCTCGGCAGAAGGCCGTCCCGGCAGAAGGCCGTCCCGGCAGAAGGCCGTACTCGGCAGAAGGCCGTACTCGGCAGAAGGCCGTACTCGGCAGAAGGTGGTATCGTCGCGCGATGCGTGCCTGGGCCTGCGCCTGCCTGGTCTCCCTGCTGGCCGGAACCGTGAGCGCTCAGGACAGGGGGCAGGCCGTGGTGGTCGGTCCGCTCGATGCGGCACTGGAAGGGCGGCTTCGGGGACAGACCGCGGATCTCGATTGGGACCTTGAGCGCCGGACCGGGCCAGTGCCAACGGACCCCTTGGCGCTGGATGTCGACGCGCGGGTGGCGATCTGGTTTGAGCGACGGGGAGCGTCGATTCGCGTGTCGGTGGCGGATCTCGAGCGCCGTCGCTTGCTCGTCGAAGAGGTTCGGGTGCCACCGGGCGAGGTGCTCCGAGAGTCCACATTGCTCGAGACCGCGGCGTTTTTGGTGCGTTCCACCCTGGAGGCCCTGAGCGAGGGCGGCGAGATCGGCGTGGCCGTACCCCAAGTGGAGCCCGCCACTGAGCCCGGACCATCCTTCTGGGCGTCGGTCTTCGGCCTCGGGCATTTCGATGGCGCAGACCCAAGTGCGGGCATTGGCGCGACCCTCGGTCTTCGTTTGGGCCGCATTCGCCTTGGCCTGTCCGGTTCGTTCGGGGTGCCCCGTCAGCTCGACATCGGCAATACGGTGGTCGAAACGAGCCGCTATGGCGTGGCGGCGCTCGCCGGGATTCGCGTTTTGGCCGGGTGGATTGCGATCGACGTCGACGTGACCCTTGGCGTTTCGATTCTCCGGCGCACCGGCGTGTCCACGGAGGCTCCGTTCGTGCTGTCCCGCGCCCAGACATCGGCGGCGCCGGTGGGTGGAGTCCACGTTCGGGGAGCGGTGTTCCTGGTCGACGCCCTGGCGATCGGCCCGATCCTCGGAGTCGAAGTGACCCGACCGGTTCGCCTCGAGGTCGTGCGAGGCGTCGAGACCCAGGACGAAAAGACCCTCTGGCCGCTCGGGGTGTATGTCGGGATCGAGCTTCGAGTGGAGAGCCAGTGAGCGAGGAGCGCCGTCCGGTGGCTTCCCGCCAACGTGGACGGCACCGAAAGAGTCAGTACCGAAAGAGTCGGGACCGAAAGACTCACTGCCAAAAGACTCAATGATGCCCGTCCCGTTGACCCGAAATGCGATCGGTCGTCCTCTTTAAGCTCTAGTCGTGCCCACTCCTGCCCCCCGCAGCCAACGAACTCAAAAAAGTCCCGCGATTCCCGCGGGTTCTGTCGACGAGGGAAAGCTCCTTCGGGCCCAGGCGGGGGACCGAGCGGCCGCCGGAGAACTCCTCGAAGCCCTGCTTCCTCGGCTCCGGAACCTGATTCGGTATCTGTCTGGCGCCGATTCGGACCTCGACGACATGGTCCAGCTCGCCCTCGTGGCGATCCTCAAGGGATTGCCCACCTACCGCGGCGACGCCTCGCTCGGAGTGTGGGCGGACCGAATCGCGGTTCGTGAAGCGCTCCGCTATCTGCGTCGACGGCGAGGCAAAGAGGCCGCCCTGCGAAGTGCCGCCGAGGATCTTCCGCCGCCGACTGCGCCGAGCGACCCTGCGGGCTACGCCGCGCGCCGGGAAGCCGCCGCGCTGCTCGATGCCCTTCCCGAGCCTCAGCGAGAAGTGGTGGTTCTCCATCATATCGCTGGAATGAGTATTCCCGAGGTCGCCACCGCCCTCGAGATCCCCTTCGACACCGCCAAGAGCCGATTGCGACTTGCCCTGGCCAAACTCCGCCGCCAGCTGCCTCCGCCCCACGAGTCCGTATCATGACCGACCCCGAATTCTTCTCTCACTACTTTCCTCTCGACGGCGACCCTGGACCGGCGCCGCCCCTTGCTCCCGGCGAAGCGAGCGCGCTCATCGCCGGTGCCCTCGACGTGTGGGCCCCTCCGACCCCGCCAGCCAGCTCGGGTGGTGGTGCGGGTGGCTGGTTCCTCGGAGGGGGAGCCGCGCTGGGCCTCGTGGTAGGAGGAGGACTTCTCTACTCGTTTCTCGCGGCTGACGGAGTTCCCGAACCCGAGGCCTCCCTCCCGGAGGTCGGGGTGGCGGTCGAGGCCGCGCGGGAACCCGAGGCTCGGGCGGAGCAGTTGGAGGAAGCGTTTTTGGGTCTTGAAGCCGACGAGGCCGAGCCCGCGGCAGTTGCGCCGGAACTTTCGGAGGCGGCTCCGCGTCGAGCGAGCCCGCGCCCTCAAGCGGCGTTCCCTGCGCCTCCGAATCCGGAGTCGGGGGAGAGCGTCGAAGATCTGCTCGGCCGTGCGAACGAGCTTCGGAGGGCGCGCCGCTGGGCCGAGGCGGAACGGACCTATCGAGCGGTGGTGGCGAGGGCGCCTGGCTCGCGGGCAGGGCAGATTGCGGGCCTTTCGGCGGCCGGGCTTCAGCTCGACCGCCTTCGAAATCCGTCCGAGGCGCTTCGCCTCTATCGGCGCGCCCGGACGCAGGGGGGGCCGCTGGCCGCGCGGGCCGAGCTTGGCA
>JBCCZL010000692.1:0-4995 GCA_039187775.1 Myxococcota bacterium | reverse complement strand
CGAAGCCTCGGCAAGTGCCGGCGCGTCCAGTCGCGTCGCGAACGAGCGCGACAGGCCCCACTCCGGCGGCAAAACCACCGGCGCGTCCGGAGGCTCCGGCCACTCGCACGGCCACGCCCAACCGTCCGGCCGCGCCCCGGCCACCGGCGGCACCCGCGGCGTCGTCCTCGGCGGCGGCCGCGACGGCGGCTGGCTCGCCGATGGAAGGGAAGCTCAAGGAGCTCGGCCTTACCTCGGCCCAGGTCGAGGGTGTACTGGCCCTATCCCGAGACGTGATCGAGCAGGTCGTATGGGAAGTGGTTCCCGACCTCGCAGAAACGATCATTCGCGAAGAAATCGCTCGCCTGACCGCCGAGTAAGTCCGCCCAGGTCGACCGAGGATGTCCGTCGGCGGGCTCCTGGAGACCGATGCGCGTCGGTTCCGACCTCACGCCGCGCGGACGCGCTCTTCGCGCGCGTGCGATGGCTTGGCGCCCCGTGCGTGAACCGCGCGCTGTGATAGACCCCCATGCAGATGAGGAAAGCGACATGACCGCATCGGAAATGCCCCCCGCCTACGAGTCCCGGAGCACCGAAGACCGCTGGTACCGCGTATGGGAGTCGGCCGGATACTTCACCGCGGGTGCGGCCCCGGAAGATACCCGAGTGCCCTACACCATCGCGATCCCTCCTCCCAACGTCACCGGCTCACTCCACATGGGCCACGCTTGCCGCACCACCTTCGAGGACGTTCTGATTCGTCACAAACGGATGCAGGGACGGAACGCGCTGTGGATCCCCGGCACCGACCATGCGGGGATCGCTACGCAGATGGTGGTGGAGCGACAGCTCAAGCGCGAAGGACTCAGCCGACACGAGCTCGGCCGTGAAGAATTCCTCAAGCGCGTCTGGCAGTGGAAAGAGGAGAAGGGGGGCCGCATCCTCGAGCAGCTTCGGGTGATGGGGGCATCCTGCGACTGGACCCGCGAACGCTTCACGATGGACGAGGGACTCTCGCAAGCGGTTCGCGAGTGTTTCGTACGGCTGTACGACGAGGGCCTCATCTATCGCGGAACGCGGCTCGTGAACTGGGATGTCGAGTCGCAGACGGTGCTTAGCGACCTTGAAGTCGAGACCAAAGAGAATGTCGAAGGCGAGCTCTTCGACTTCGCGTATCCGATCGCCGCGGAGGATGGCGGCGGTGAGGTCGTGGTGTCGACCACTCGACCGGAGACGATGCTTGGAGACACCGCGGTAGCGGTTCATCCCGACGACGAACGCTACACCCATCTCCACGGAAAGTTCGTGAAGCACCCCTTCGTGGACCGGCGCATTCCGGTGATCACCGACGCAGAGCTTGTCGACCCCGAGTTCGGGACTGGCGTCGTCAAAGTGACCCCCGCCCACGATCCCAATGACTTCGCGACCGGCAAGCGTCATGGCCTCGAAGAGATCAACATCCTCGAACTCGACGGCACCCTGAACCAGCAAGGGGGCCGCTTCGCCGGGATGGATCGGTTCGCTGCGCGCAAGGCGGTCAAATCCGCGCTTGAAGAGGCCGGTCTGGTTCGCGGATCCAAAAAGCACATGATGACCCTCCCGATCTCTCAGCGGTCGGGCACGGTGGTCGAGCCGATCATCTCCACCCAGTGGTTCGTGAAGATGGAACCGCTCGCCGCCCCCGCGATCGCAGCGGTTGAAGGCGGGCGGATTCAGATCCTCCCGGAGGAGTGGACCAAGACCTACTACCACTGGATGCGCAACATTCAGGACTGGTGCATTTCGCGCCAGCTCTGGTGGGGCCATCCGATTCCCGCCTGGCACTGCACCGCGTGTGGCGAAGTCACGGTTGCTCGCGAGGACCCGAGCGCTTGCACGGCGTGCGGCAACACCGAGCTGCGGCCCGACCCGGACGTGCTCGACACCTGGTTCAGCTCTGCGCTGTGGCCCTTTTCTACTCTCGGCTGGCCCGAGCAAACCCTGGAGCTCGATCGGTTCTATCCGACCGACGACATGGAGACCGGCTACGACATCCTGTTCTTTTGGGTTGCTCGAATGATCGTGATGGGCCTGAAGTTCATGGGGGAGGTTCCCTTTCGGCGAGTCCTCCTGAGCGGGATGGTCACCGACGAGCGCGGCGACAAGATGTCGAAGACCCGAGGCAACGTCATCGATCCGCTCGATGTGATCCGCGGCGCGACCCTCGAAGAACTAGTCAAAAAGGCGGAAGTCGGCGGCGCCAAGGACTCAGGCGTCAAGCGGCTGAAAAAGGTCTACCCAGAAGGCTTTGCCGCATATGGGGCGGATGCGCTTCGAATGACACTGCTCAGCTACTCACCGCAGCAGAAGCGAATCGCGTTGAGTATCAAACGGATCGAGGGCTACCGAAACTTCGCCAACAAGCTTTGGAACGCGAGCCGCTTTGCCCTGATGAACCTCGAAGGGACCGAAGCAAGGGCCGGCGGCGAACGCCCTGCCGTCGAGGCGCTGCCAAATCGCTGGATCATGTCTCGCCTTTCCGACGTGGTCACGACGGCAAACCGTGGTCTCGAAGAGTATCGGCTCGATGACGCGGCGCTCGCGCTCTATCACTTTCTTTGGGGCGAGTTCTGCGACTGGTATCTCGAGATCAGCAAGCCGCTCCTCGCATCGGGAGACCCTGCGCTCGAAAAGGAGACGCGCGCGACCCTCGTGCATGTCCTCGACGTGACGCTTCGAGCGCTCCACCCGATGATGCCGTTCATCACGGAAGAGATCTGGCAGCGCCTTCCCCGACAGGAGGGGGCAACCCCGACGGTGATGCTGGCGCCCTACCCCACCGAAGCAGATGGGAAACCCGACCCGGCCGCGGAGCGCGAGATGGCGGTCGTGCAGGCGGTGATCGTCGCCGCTCGGACGATTCGCGCCGAGCAAAACCTGCCGCGAAAGACCATCCTTCCAGTGCACTTGGAGACCGACAGCCCCGACACGAAGGCCCTTCTCGAGCGCGAGGGGGGTCCGACGGCGAAGCTCATCAACGCCGAGATCAGCATCGGCCCGGTCACCGATGACGTGCCCGCGCGCACATCGCTCAGCATGGCCGAGGGAGTGCGCGTCCTCGTGAATCTCGAAGGGCTCGTCGACCTTGAAAAGGAGCGCGACCGACTCGAGCGCGCCATCAAGAAGGCGGAAAAGGACCTTGCGGCGGTGGAAAAGAAGCTCGGCAACAAAAACTTCGTCGACCGTGCTCCGAAGGAAGTGGTCACTCAGGAGCGGGAGCGGATGGAGAGCCTTACCGAGAAGAGGGCGCAGCTTCAGTCCGCGCTCAACTCCCTCTAGCCCGCATCGCTCACCAGTCGGCGTGTCTCGCGCCCGAAAGCGCCACCTTCCCTGGGCCTTCTCCACCGCCTTGTCGCTCCAGCCGTCCTCGCGGTACGTCGAGTACCGCTGTGGCGTCTTCCAGTCCGAGGTCCGCGGGAATCCAGCACTTTCGAACGCGATCCATCACCTCTGGTGACCGATGCGGGCTAGCGACGAAGTCCTTCCCGTCGTGCGCGAGGAGCACCGGGCGAACGTCGGCGCCGGAACAAAAGCGCGCAGCCGAGAAGCGCGAACGCCGCAAGCCACGGCCCGATCGGCGAACCTCCCGGATTGACCGAACAGAGTCCACCACTCGTCGGCGCGGGGGCCGGGGCTCCCGGAGCCGCCGCTCCGGTGACTGGCGTAGGGGCGGCGGGCACCGCCGCGGCAGGGGCCGAAACCTGCGGGGGCTTCCCACTCTGCCCCGCAAGAGAGCCGAGACCACCATGGACCAGACTGGAAAGCCGCTCGCGGGGCATCGGCGTGGCGCTCCCGTCGCTCAAAACCGGCGGTCGGGCGGTCCCCGGCCGATGGCCCCACCGACCGAATCGAGGGTTTCGGCACCGGGCGGCGCCCTCGAACGGATGGAGAATGGCAAAGCGAGCCTGAAAGCTATTCCGCTGCCTCGGCTGGGCGGAACGGAGCCCGAAGGACCCGTCGGGCGCGATGCGCTCGTCGCCGCCCCCGATCGGCGGGGCTCGGCGAAATACGATGTCATCGCCGATCGTGTCCTTGGTGTAACGGTAGTGGAGCCTCGTCATGGTAAACCCACGCGGATTCCGGCTGGCGAGCCGGTCCGAGCCGAGGGTCCGCAGATCGTCGACGTCCATCCGGTCGAGATCGTCGACCTCTCCCGCAAACTCGGTCACCACCGTCCGAGGGTCCGCGTGGATCGTCTGTTCGATGAGCCCGGCGTAGAAAGACGCGAAGTCGGTCCGGGCCGCCTCCTCGAGCCGAAGGTTGGTGGGAACGGTGGCGTTCTGGTAGTTCGCCGCCTCGGTGCGGCCCCACCGAGTCAGGGTATGCACCACGAGATCCTGGGTTCCGCCGCTGTTGAGGAGACCAAGACGAATCGGCAGCACGAACTGGGGCGATTCAAAATCGAACTGGAGCGGCGAGAGACGGGCTTCGCCGTTCTGAAATCGAACTCGCGACGCATCCACCTTCGCCAGGAAGAACTTCGTGCCTTGCGCGATGTAGGGGCGAAGCACGGTCTCCGCGTCGGGGGGAAGGGCGTAGTCGTGCGTGTCGAGCCAGTCGAGGAGCCCGGTCGAATCGCTTGCGCTCAGCACCACGATTTCATATTCGTCGACCGAGAATTCACGCTCGACAACCACCGGTGGTGGCCCTTCGACGAAACCCACCGCAGGTTCGGCCTCCGGCGCGAACGCTTGATCGGCGGCGCTGGCCCCCGCGCGGGGGCGCAGGACTCCCCGTCGACCGGGGTTCGCCTCCGGACAGGGATTCTGCTCCCAATACTCGGCGAGGCGGGGCGCAGTCACCCGGTCGAGCCGCGAGAAGATCCCGTGAGGCAAGGTGCGCACCTGGTCCTCGTCAAGGACTTCGGGGACGGGAACGATCATCGCAAAATCTTCGGTTGGCCCGCGATAATCCACCTGCATCGTGAGTACCGTGCGATTTCCTTCACGCATCAGGACAACCATCGATGCATCGCTG
>JBCCZL010000691.1:0-5024 GCA_039187775.1 Myxococcota bacterium | reverse complement strand
GTTCGAGCGAGTTTAGCCATGAGTCTCCGATGCCGTGGTGGAGCGTCGTCTTGGTTCCAGGTCTCGCCCAGCTCAGCCTGCTGACCTTGTTCCAGGCGACGGTCGCGGTCCGAGCGGAGATCCAGGGGATCGATGGCGCGGTGGCGCGGGAGCAGGTGGGCGTCGATCCCCTGAACATCGGCATGGTGCAGCTCGTGGCCTTCGGTGCCGCTCTGGCCTTCGGTCTTCGGCTCTTCGCGAGCAACTCGGGCCTCCGCGAGGCGCTCCGGCTTCGTCCGGTGCCCCTCTCACTCATCTTTTGGTCGATGATGCTTGGGGTTTCCCTGCAGTTTCCGCTTGCCGAAGTCGGGAACTACCTGTTCGAGATCTGGCCGATGCCGGTCGAGGAGCAGCTCGCCCGTCAACGGATGCTTCGCCCCACCTCGGTCGGTCACGCGCTCAGCCTCATCTTCGCGTTGGTGGTGGTTGCCCCGGTGGCCGAAGAACTGCTCTTTCGAGGCCTCCTGCTGCCGCGCCTCGCCGTTCGATACGGTGCTCCGATCGGCCTTCTCCTGACCTCGGTCGTATTTGGGCTCATTCACTTGAGTCTGGTGACCTCCGTATACGCCGCGGTCGGCGGAGTTATTCTCGGATTCGTCGCGCTCCGCACCCGGTCCACGATCCCCGCGATCGTGGCCCACGCCGCGATCAACAGCGTTCCCCTTCTTCTGCCGCCGCAGGTGGTGGAGATCGATGGGTTCAATGTGGTGGCCGACCGCGTGTACCATCTCCCGCTCCCGCTCCTCGCGGCGGCGAGCCTCGCGGCGGTGGTGTCCCTTGCCGCGATCATTCGTCTTTCGGCCGATCTCAATGAATAGCCACGCAGGAACGCTCTCGGCCCCGGTGTCAAAGATGGGTCTCTGCCTCGCCGGCGGAGGGATCACCGGGGCGCTTTATCAGGTGGGCTGCCTCGCGGCCCTCGAGGAATACCTCGCCGACTTTTCGTCGAGCGACTTTGAGGTGTTCGTCGGTACTTCGTCGGGCTCGACGGTGGCCGTTGCGTTGGCGGGAGGGTTGGACGCGACGCGGCTTTATCGGGCGCTTCTCGACCCGGCCGACGACTTCTTTCCGCTCCAGCGAAATCATCTTCTTCGAATCGATTCGCGCGAATGGCGACGCGTTTGGAGATCGGCCTTTGGGGCCGCGCGTCACCTGCTCTCGTCGGCGGCGTCGCGTCCGCTCAACCTCGACGTGTGGGAGGAGCTCGAGCGGTTCACCGATTCGCTTCCCGCCGGGATCTTCAAGCTTGACGGCTACGAGCGCTTTCTCGGGGATTTTCTTCGGCGAAGGAGCATTCCGACCACCTTCGGCCGTCTCGACCGGAAGCTCGTGCTGGTGGCGAACGATCTCGATGCGGGTGCCCGCGCGGTGTTTGGGGCGGGCGATCTCCAACACATTCCGATTCCCCGTGCGGTGATCGCTTCGAGTGCGATCCCCGGGTTGTTTGCTCCGGTGCGGGTTCAGGAGCGCGACTACGTCGACGGGGGCCTTGGCGAAGTCGGGCACGTGGATCTGGCGGAGGAGATGGGTTGCGACCTCATCTTGGTGATCAATCCGATGGTGCCCATTTCGGCGGATATCGCCGCCCGAAGCGTGCCGACCGGCCACGGCAAGCGGAAGCGGGTGCGCGATAAGGGGCTCCTCTGGGTGTACAACCAGTCGTGGCGGATGCGCGCCGAGGCGCGGTTTCTTCGGCATCTTGCGGAGTTTCGCGCGAGCCACCCGAACACCCGCGTGGTGCTGCTCGAGCCCGCGGCCGACGACCGAGTGATGTTCATGTATTCGCCGATGAACTTCGCCGCGCGACGAGTGATTCTCGAGGACGGCTACAAAGCGACGATGGCGTTGCTGCGGGATGAGACCTCTGCTCTCCGGGTCGCGCTTTCAAGCAAGGGCCTCCGGGCGAAGGCGAGCGGGTCGCACCCGCAAGTGCCACGGGAGTGACGATGATCCAGCGGGTCCGATAGCCCGACCGACCCTTCCGGGGTGACCCAGAGGGTCGCGGACCTAGCCCGCATCGGTCAGCAGAGGGGATGGATCGCGTTCGAAAGTGCTGGATTCCCGCGGACCTCGGACTGGAAGACGCCGCAGCTGTACTCGACGTACCGCGAGGACGGCTGGAGGGAGAAGGCCGTGGGAATGCAGTGCTCTCGGGCGCGAGACACGCCGACGGGTGACCGATGCGGGCTAGCCGGCGATCGGTGGGATCGTCGGGCTCGGTTCCGGCGTAACCGGTTTGTTGCTCCTTCGGAGCGTCGCCGGTTTGATCCGGAGAGACTCAGCGCCTGGCTCCGAAGACGGGGAACGAACGGCCCGGGATGTGGGCGCCGATGCTCGGTGCTTCGCCGGAAAAACCATCGGTGACATTTGGAATGGGAGTCCCGGCACCGTGGGCCACGGAGTCTGACCGGAGCGTGAAGTCGAATCGCTCGGTGACCTCGGTGAGATGGTCAGGCCCGAGGGAAATCGGCGCATCGAATGGGTTGGACTCCACGAAGATGTCCCGGTCGTGGCGGCGCGTCGCGGTTCCGAAGACCGGCGTCGTTTCGGGCAGCGCCGCGCGGGCCTCTTCGAGCGACCGAAAGGAACCTCCGCTTCGAGTCCACCACACCGCTCGATCGACCGACCATCCATTGTGGGTAAAGTCGATAGGGTCATTCCCGCTCGATTCGAGCGCGAGAAGGCGACCGTCGCCAAGGTAAACCATCAGGTTGTTTCGGTACGACCAGTTCCGAAGGGCACCGTTGTTGGATTGAGCCCACGCCCACTCTGAACGCCCATCGGTTCGGACGATCGTGTTGTTGTAAATCATGAACCCGGTGTTCTCGTTGTTGAGTTTGAATGGGCCTCGCATCGTGTTGATTACCACGTTGCGAAAGCAATAGAGCGGCCCTCCCCAGAGCGGGTCGAGGGAGAGAAACGTCCCGCAGTTCGAGATGTAGTTGTCATAGAAGCCGAAGTTGCGGGTCATGAAGTCCCCTTCGCACGCATCGTCGCCGGTCATCTCGATCGCATTTCGGTAGAAGTACACGGCCGCAGAAAACTCTCCGTTGGTCACCGCGCAAGCGTCGCCAAAACCGCTGAGGGTGTTGTCGAACGCACAGTTCCCCTCGCCGGGGATCCGGATGCCATCGTCGTTCCACGTCGCGTTGGATTCGATGAGATCCTGGGTCCAAGTGTTGTTTCCACGAAGGACGCAGTCATATACCAGGAGTCCTCGAACGGCCCCGGACGCGATGACGCCTCGATCTACGCCGACGATATCGAGCCCTCGCAGTGTGACCTCCTCCTGCTCCGCTCCGCCGTTCCAGAACGAGATCCCGTGCGACGAAGCATCGGTCCCCGAGTCGACTCCCGAACCTTCGAGCGTCAGGTTCTCGATCGTGAGGTGCGAGCTTTCCAGGATCTGGATCACCCGACTACGGTTGCGGAGGACGACGCCCTCGCGAGACTCGCCGCGGATCACGACTGGCATCCCCTCCATGCCCGAGGCTTCGATCCTCAGGCCGTCGACATCATAGATTCCGTTTTGAAGCTCGAGAACGTCGCCCGGGCCCAGTGCGTTGAGTGCATCTTGTAGGTTATCGCTTGCCGACACGCTCATCGTTGGAGCGCCACTCTGCGAAGGCAAGGCCCGGGTGGTCACCGTGCTCTGAAGGACCACCGGCTCGGACCCTGCGATCGAAATCATGATCTCGACGTCGTAGGAAGCGCCGGGAGTCAGGTCGAAGATGGTCCCGGCAAACGCATCGACCACCTCCCGTGGGGCGCCGCCCGTCACGAACTCGGGGCGGATCCGAAGCAGCGGGTGGGCGTCGATCCATGCGCGCTCTCCCGCTGGCCGGTAGCGAACCGTCGCCATCGCATCCTCCGGCAGCGACACCTCGTGCGGTAGGTGCATCGCGATGTGCTCCGGCGTTCGGCGATCGAACTCGAGCGAAACGACCCCAGAGGCCGGCTCGACTTCGAGCGTAAACGGCTGACTCTCGACTGAAGTCCTTCCGTCATCGGCGGTGGCTCGAAAGTCCATTGGAGGAGCTTCTTCGGCTGCCGCTCCCCGGATCATTCCAGATTCGAACGCAAGGCCGGCCGGGAGGGTCCCGTCGAGACGAATCGAGGCGGCTCCGCCCGTCGGATCGAGAAGGAACGACCGAAGGTCGAGGTTGACCTGAACTCCAACCACGAACCGCAGCGGGGGGATCGGTTCCCAGGCAAGACGTGCCGGGGGCTGGACCGATGGACCCGCGTCCGGCCGACCGGAGTCGGTCGGCGAGGGGGGAAGGTCGGAAACCGCGCCTTCGCTGCACCCCAACGCCACCCCGGTCATCGCGAGGGAGCTCCTGGAAACAAATGCCCGTCGAGAGATCATCACGGGGTGAACGCACATCCTATGCCTTCGCGAGGGTCCCCTCTTTCCACAGGATTGGGCCTCCGGCCTTCGGAGTCCGGTAGCAAACAGACCACCACCGTGGAGGGGTTCACCCTACCACCCAGGAGAGCTGGCCGCGGCGGGTCGACTTGGAATCAGAACATCGGAGAGCATCCTCCGAGTTCGCCACTTAGGGCAGAACCGGGAGGGTCGGCAGCGTCCCGGCGGGCTGGGTGAGCGCAGTTTCCGAGGCGAGCTGCTCTTCCAAAGCCGCGCCGGTCCACGCGGTGGCCACTGCGTCCGGAAGCTGAAAGGGAAGCAGCACGTTGCGGTCGCTTGGGGTGCCCAGTCCTCCGGACCCGCCATCTCGTGCGGCAACGCGTGCTCGAGAGATAAACGGACCGAGGTTTGCGAAGCTGCCGGTGGGGGCGCGAGGTTAGGCGTTATTCCTTCCAGGGAATACCTGGCGTTATTCAGCGCTGCTGCCGCAAGGAGCGCACAGCTCGAGCTTGAACTCGCTGTGGGCGCTGCGTGTGCCGGGCTGCCGCCCTACACTTCGTAGCCTCAGGCTAAGAGCCCTTCGGCCCGCAAGCCTACACCAACCCAGGGTTGACCC
>JBCCZL010000690.1:0-5062 GCA_039187775.1 Myxococcota bacterium | reverse complement strand
TGGATTCCCGCGGACCTCGGACTGGAAGACGCCGCAGCGGTACTCGACGTACCGCGAGGACGGCTGGAGGGAGAAGGCCGGGGAGAAGGCCCGGGAGAAGGCCGGGGGAATGCAGTGCTTTCGGGCGCGAGACACGCCGACGGGTGACCGATGCGGGCTAACGACCGATCGAACGCACAAAGCGGAGAAGGGCTGCCCGGTCCTCGTCCGAGAGACCGAGTCCAAACGGGTGCCCGGGTACTGAGTCGAGGCGCCCGGGCTCGAACATCTGTTCGAGCGACGTGACCGCGGCGTCGTGCATCAGCTGTGGCCGATCCGCGACCCCCCAAAGGGTGGGGACCCGGTAGAAACCGGTCCCCCGCATCGTGGACAGCCCGACGGAGGGTTCGGTGCCGATGTGTTCGAGGGCGATGGAATCTCCGACGCTGCCATCGGCTCGGTGGCAGCTACTACACTGCGCGTCGAAGAGGGCTGCGCCCTCCGGCTCGGCCAGCGCGTTCCCGGGGTTGCCGGGTTCTCCCAACGACCAGAGGTAGTAGGCGATCGCGAGGGGAATCTCGCGCGGGGGGCGGAGCTGCTCGTCGTAGGAGGTGATGAACAGAGTGTCGATCCGCACGGCGAGCGCGAGGCGTGAGTTTTCGATCGAAGCCGCCCAGTTGAGATGGCGCTGGTGCCGAATGGGTCGCAGATCGGTGATCGCGGTGGGGTTCTGCATCCCGTCGGGGGTCGGGTCCACGCGCCCGGGGCCCCAGTGGAGAAACCCCTCGACGCTCTGGGGCGCCCGCCCGCGTGCGACGAACGCCGCGCGATACGCCCGCCCGCGGTCGAGGTCGACCCCGCTCGCCCCGGGAACTAGGGTCCCGTCATCACTCCGCGCGTGGCAGGTCGTGCAGGTCGGGGCGTAGGTTCTCTCTTGGCCGCGGGTGTTCTCGAGACGCACTCGGAGCAGGCCGCCGACCCGTCCGGAGTCGTCGGTCCACACCCCGTAGCGGTCGGGCGACTGTTCGGTCGCGATGAGCTCCTCGAGCAGCGGGTCGACGCCGAGGGGAAAGCGCTCGAAGGCCTCGCGGCCGAGCTCGACGAGGTGCTCCTCCGTGGGCTCGAAGGAAGCGCGGTCGAAAGCTCGCGCGAACTCCTCCAACCCGTTCGGTGAAGCCGGGTTCATTGTCCCGAGATCGTCTTCGGTGATCCAGCGCACCTCGGGGTTGAACTCCGGGAGCCGATCCCAACCTCGGTCGCGGTGGCCGTAGTGCCGCAGCCGAAGCGCGCTGTAGCCATTGTCCGGATCCACGAGGCTCGTCTCGAGGATCTGCCGGCGAAACTCGGCGCCCTCGGGGCCGTCACTCAGAAACGCTTCGATTTCATTGGTCGGCGCGGTTGCCTGAGTGCACCCAGCGAGCGTTGCCAACGCCCAAATACCGATGATCTGTGCCAAAGTTTGCCGCACGGAGGTCCGATTCTGATGAAGTCGCAACCCACATGCCAGGTTCGAAAGCTCGTGCTCACGGCCGGACTGCTTCTCGGGAGTCTCCTCTCGGGATGCCCCACGGGGACCAGCCTCAGTGAGACGTGTACCGCGGTCGGCGATCAGTGCCGAATCCGGGACGGCCTGCTCGGGGTATGTACTCCGAAGGACCCTCCGGACTGCCCGGATCCGCCGTGCCTCCAGTGCGTTGGTCAGCACTGAGGCCCGGCCCGATCGTGAGCCCTACGGCATGCAGCGATTCATCGCATTGCAGGTCGCGGTCGCGCCAAAGATGCCCATGCACTCGGCTTCGGTCCAGGCGCCTCCGCCGCCGCAGGTGGGAAGGCAGAGGGCCGCGGTGAAGGTCGTGGAATCGCAGTAGCTGATATTCGGCGCACCGAATGCCGTGTCGCACTCCATTTGCGATCCACCGGGGCAGAAATCCACGCAGGTGTTTTGGATGCATGCCGAGCTTCGACACTCGGACGGGCCGAGGCTCCCCTGAAAGCAAGCACCTCCGGTGTCCACGCTGAACGGCGGCTCGATGGGCGACGGGCGGATGCAGCTTCCGCCATCGCAGATCAGATCGATGGTCGCGTCGGAGTTCATCCCGTCGTCGAAGGTTCCACCCACCACGCAGTCGGTCATGTTGGCGCAGACTCCGGGGGTGGTCGTCAGCTGAATCGAGTACGGCACATCGCCCGCCGGCATCATTGGGTCGGCGCTTGCGAAGAAGCTCACCAGCACGTGGTAAGTGCCCGCGGGGAGCGCACCGCCGGTGAGATTCTCGGTGCCCATACCAAAGAACCCCCCCCCGTAGAACGTCCCGTCGGGAGCGAATAGATAGACATCGATGTCATCCCCGGTGGCCCAGCTGACCTGAATTGTCACGTCGGTCGGGCTGTCGAGCTCAAATCGGTAGAAGTCGCTTGTGCTCGGACACACCACCTGTCCGGTGACCGGGCCTCCCGCGGTGATCTCCGTGGCGTTGGCGAACGAGTTGTCGTCGTCGTTGTCGGTGCACACGTCGGCGACGTACGGCCGACACATCGAGTCCGGCGCGGAGGTCTCGCCGTTGGGCGGGCGGTAGCAGACGTCGCCATCCGAGCAGTCGCTGTCGAGATAACACGGCTCGGCAACATCCAACTCCAAGCTGTAGGTCGTGTCGGGGAGGGCCGCCAAGCCGCCGTCGACGATATAGACGTAATAGAGTCCGGCCTCGTTGACAAAATCGGCACTGAAGATCGAGGTGGACGAAGTGTTCGTGATCGCGCCAGTCCCGAGCAGTTCTCCCGCCGCGTTCCGAATGATCGCAACCATCGCCTGATTCATCGGTAGCGTTGCCGTGAGCGTGCCGACGAGGCTGTCCCCGCGCTCGAGCATCACCGAATAGACGTCGATATCGCCGCGGCACAGCATCGCGTCAGCGATCGGAGCGGTGTACGCGAACGCGGTGCTATCGCTGTAGCTCGCGGTCGCGTCTTCGGGCCCCATGCCGCATCCCGGCGCCATGAACGGAGCACACTCAATGCCGATCTGGGCATCGACCACGGTGTATTGACAGAACTCGCCGGCGGTGTCGCAGTCGGCGTCGTTCGCACACGCTTCTCCCTGTTGAAAGGTCAGGGTGTACGGCGAGGTCGCTCCCATGAAGCCCCCGATCTCGAGAATGTAGGTGCCGGCGGTCTCCACCGCGAAGATGATCTGTTCGGTGGCCTCGGTACCGTCCGAACGGGCCACGACATTGTTTGCGTCGACGATCCCTGCATAGAGCACGAGGTCTAGGTCGTTGGGGTCCGAGGGGTCTGCTCCGAGAATCTCCATGTCGATCCGAAGGAGTGCGCCTTCCATCGCTTCGATCGAGAAATAGTCGTTCACCGCCGGGCAGACCGTGAGCGAGTCGGTGCCGTCCTGCACGGTGAGATCCGCCGGGGCCGCTTCGGTGCCCGCGATCATGTCGTCGATGCATGACGGGAGGTTTGCGTCCGCGTCGGCCCGGTCGGGCGTGGCGTCGAGGGTCGCGTCGGGGACCGGGTTGCCGTCGACCGACGCGTCGGCGCTGCCTGCACTGTCGTCGCCGCAACCGACCGTCAGGGCGACGGCGACCGAAAAAATGATGAGGCAAGACGTCCCGACGAAGCGACCGGCCGCGGTGAGCAAAGATCGGGGCGAAAATTCGTTAGGTAAAGCCATGGCCCGGCAATGTGACAGTCATTTGACAGCCGCGCCAGGCCCTCCGCCCGGGCGCCACGAGCCCATGGGTAGGGGCCTGCCGTGTCGGGTGCAAAAGGGAGTTGCCGATTTCTTGGTCATTCCTCCGGCCTCCCGTAAACGAAACAAAGGATGGTGTTTCGCACCGGCATTCTCTTCTGTCTTCTTTGGCTCGTGCCCCTTGGCGCGCGCGCCGAAACGCACACCTGGACGGTTCGCGCCGGGGATGCCCTCAGCGTCCTCGCCGAGCGGTTCGGGTGCAGTGTCGACGAGCTCCGAAGCTGGAACTCTCTGGAGAGCGATCGCATCTTTGTCGGCCAGGAGCTCGTGGTTCGGCGGGAGCGGAACCAGGGGGGCGAAGAGGGCCAAACCTATGCGATCGCGGAAGGCGACACCCTCAGCGAAGTGGCGGTGCGCTTTGGGGTTTCCCTCGAGGACCTTCTCCAGTGGAACGAAGGGCTCGACCCGGATCGGATTCAGGCGGGGCAAGAGATTCGGATCGGGCCAGCCCGTCACCGCATCGAATACACGATTCGAGCCGGGGACTCGCTATCCCGCATTGCGCGCCGGCACGAGGTGTCGGTCTCGCAGCTTCGCGGCTGGAATCCGCGCCTTCGGCGGGACCATCTTCGCGAGGGGCGGACGCTGGTGATCTATTCGGAGATCCCGGAAAGCACGACCGTTTCAGTAGGCTACCCGTACTCGGGGCGCCTCGAGCGAGGGATCCGCATGAACCCTCATCCCGGCATCGAACTTCGCGATCGGAATCGGGCCTGGGGAACACTCGAAACGGTGACCTGGCTCCGCGGCGCCCTCGACGAAGTCCACAACCAGCACCGAGGTCGCACCCGAATCCGGCTTCACGACATCAGCCATCGGCAGGGCGGCTACATGGCAGGGCACCGAAGCCATCAGAGCGGGCGCGACGTCGACCTGGCGTACTACCAGCGTCGCTGCGGTGGGGAGGCGTGCTCGTTCCGCCGCGTCAACCCCCGAGACCTCGACGCGGAGCGTCAATGGACGTTGTTCAAGTACTGGCTCGAGCGTGATCAGGTGGATGCGATCTTTATCGATTACAACCTGCAGCGGCCGCTCTATGAGCAGGCGCGTGAGGAAGGAGCGAGTCGAGAAGAGCTCCACCGCTGGTTTCAGTATCCGCGAGGTCGGTCCTACCCGCTCGGGATCGTCCGGCATTACGACCAGCACCGGGACCATATTCACGTGCGATTCCGGTGCCACGAAACCGACGACGAGTGCCGGTGAGCGCTAGAGCGGCGAGGGGGTGTAATCCAACAGTAACACCGCGCCCATAAACCGTTTGGGGGCGGAACCCCACACAAAAAACCCCAAGAAGGCGCAACACACCCACCCCCGCGGCGGGGGGGG
>JBCCZL010000689.1:0-5063 GCA_039187775.1 Myxococcota bacterium | reverse complement strand
GAGCCGCTGCCGGGCTCGGTCTCGCGAGCACCCTCGCGCTTCGGAGCGGGCGCAGCGTGGTAATGTCGCCGACGATCAAGCGCCAGCTCTCGGTGATGTCTCCGGAACGTCGCGGCAAAGTCGAGCGAGCCAACAGCGTGATGATGGGAAGCCTCACCGCCCTCCTTGCCGTCGTGACGGCGGGCTTCGCGCTTTGGATGGCTAGCCGATAAGCGAAACTCGGGCGTCGAAGCGGACCGGTACTCCTTTTCGGACGCCAGACTCGTCGATGTCATGGTGCGTCGCGACACCTCGCTCGAAGTCGACGCTCATCACGCAGGGATTGTATCCGGGGTGAAGGGTTCCTGCATTCAGGAGAGTCAATGTACCCAGCGTGCGGACCATGCGCTGGTGAGTGTGGCCACACACCAGATACCGGAGCTCCTCTCGGTGGCGTACCTCGGCGAGCGCGTGCTGTAGCCCGTAACCTCGGGTATCGCCGGTCACTACGACCATATCGTCTTCTCCGATCCCGTGGCAAAGCATCATCGTGCCTTGGGGGGTCTGAAACTCGAGGGTGACGGGAAGGCCTTCGAGAAAGATCCGACTCGAAGCCGCAACGTCCAATGTGGCGTCGGGAAGGTTGCGCAGCTCGCCCCGAAGGAGCCAACGTTCGTGATTGCCTCGGACCGTGGCGACTCGGTGTTCACGGAGTAGAGTGCAGCAGCGGTCTACGTCTCCCCCGGGACCGTCGACGATATCGCCGACGCACAGAATCCGGTCCATCGCCTCCTCTTCAAAGAAGGCGATGGCTCGTTGGAGGGTCCGATCTTGACAATGCACGTCTCCGATCACACCCACCCGGGTTAGCTGGCTCGGGCTCACACTCGGATTGTAAGAGCTTCCCTCGAGGGGCCGCGAACTTTTGCTCGTCTTTGCGGCTGTCCCAGTCGGGCGATCCGGATGCGGCTAGACCGCCCGCGAGGGTCGCCGGATTTTGGCTGGCCCTACGGTCGGGTCGTTCTGAAGTGGCGTCCGACGGGGCCTTGCGGTATGTCCCGCCCATGCTGGACCTGAGATATGTCGCCGAGCACCTGGAAGAGGTGTCGGGTCGGCTTCGTCGCCGAGGCTTTACCGACAAAGTTGTTCTCGAGCGCCTGGCCTCCGAAGCCGCGCGCCGGAAGGACCTCATCTCCAAGGTCGAGTCCCTCCGAGCGGTCCGCAACGACGTTAGCCGGGCGATGGGGAAGTTCGCCGACAAGAAGTCTCCGGAGTTCGCGCAGAAGCGAACTGAAATGAAGGATGTCAACGACCGGATCAAGGCGCTCGAGCAAGAGCACCGGACGGTCGAAGAGTCGATCGAGGAGCTGCTCCTCAGCCTGCCGAATATGCCGCATGAGTCGGCGCCCGACGGGCTTGATGAGGAAGGCAACGTCGAGCTCAGGGTCGTCGGGGAAAAGCCCTCCTTCGACTTCAAGCCCAAAGAGCACGACGAGATCGGCACCGCCCTTGGCATCCTCGACTTCGAGCGTGGTGCGAAGATCAGCGGTGCGCGAATGACCGTGCTCAAGGGCCTCGGAGCTCGCCTCGAGCGAGCGCTCATGAGCTTCATGCTCGACCTTCATGGCGAGGAGCATGGCTACACCGAAGCCTGGCCTCCCGCCCTGGTGCGCGATTCGGCGCTTCGAGGCACGGGCCAGCTGCCGAAGTTTGGGGACGATCTCTTTCAGATCGCTCGTCAAGAAGGCTGGCAGCAGCATCAGGAAGAGAGCGGATACGACCTCTATCTCTCGCCGACGGCCGAGGTGCAGCTCACGAATCTTCACGCCGGAGAGATTCTGGATGGCCAGGCACTGCCGCAGGGCTACTGTGCTTTTGCTCCGTGCTTTCGCGCCGAGGCCGGCAGCTACGGCCGCGATGTCCGAGGGCTGATTCGTCAGCATCAGTTCGACAAGGTCGAGCTCGTGTGGTTCTGCCGGCCCGACCAAGGCATGAGTCAGCTCGACCGGCTGGTGAGCCACGCGGAGGAGGTGCTCAAATGCCTGGAGCTTCACTACCGGGTGGTCGAGCTCTGCGCTGGCGACATGAGCGTGGCCGCCCAGAAGGCCTTCGATCTGGAGGTCTGGCTCCCGGGCCAGAACGCGTTCCGGGAGATCTCGTCCTGCTCGTGGTGCGGCGACTTTCAGGCGCGCCGAGCGAAGGTCCGCTTTCGAAGCGAGCCCAAAGGCAAGCCCCAGCTCTGCCACACGCTCAACGGCTCGGGCTTGGCGCTCGGGCGCACCCTCCTCGCGATTCTTGAGCAGTACCAGCAGGCCGACGGGTCGGTGGTCGTGCCGAAGGTCCTCCGTCCATACATGCGCGTGAACCGGATCACGGGGTAGAGGTTGAAGCCGTTCGCCGCGGAGGCCAAAGGCCTCGACCAGGAGGCGGCCGATGGCCTCGAGTCCAACCAGAAGGCGACCGAGGGCCTTGGTCCCAAGCCGGCCGAGGGTTCTCCACCCGAACCGCCCTTCGTCCACTCCGAAGGCCTTGGGCCTCGACCGTCCACGGAGGGCGCATCGGCGCCGCGACGGGCGGTGGTGGTGCTCGTGCGCTTCGGCGCGGTCCTGTTGCTTCTTGGGGCGCTGTCGGCGATTTGGGAGATCCTTGCGTCCCAGGCGCCGTCGAGTCCTTACCATGTGGGGGTTCTGCCAGGCCCGGTGGAGCAGCTCCGCATTACCGCGACGTTTCTCGGTTTCGGTTCGCTTGCCGCGGCATGGCTCCTGCCGTGGATTGCGCCCCGCCGCGATCCGTGGACGCTCATCGGGGTCTACGCGACCGGTGTGGTGGTGACGCTTGCGGTGATGACCTATGCCGCGAACACCGGGATGTACGGGATTCAGATCGCGGATCCGCGGCCCGACTCTCGGGTGCTGTTCTGGCTCCGCGCAAGCGGGCAGACCTTGATTCTCGGCGCGCTCATCGAGTTCGTCCGCCGTCTTCTGGTGCGACGACCCTCATTCCGAACTCGTTAGCCTGCAACATTGGGCCGGAGATCGTGGGGCTATAGTTTGAACACCTCGCGGGCGTTTTCGCTGAGGAAGCGGGCCTTCGCTTCCTCGGGGAGCTCGAGCACATCGAGCTGCTTTAGGCAGTCGCCCGGAGCGATCATCGGCCAGTTGCTGCCAAAGAGAACTTTCTTCCGGCCGCGCTTTCGCATCCAGCGGACAAGCTCCTCGGGATAGCGCTTCGGCTTGTAGGCACTCGTATCGATGTACACGTTCGGGTACTTCTCGGCGAGCGCGATCATCTCGGCGGTCCACGGATAGCCAATGTGGCCCGCCACGATCCGGAGCTCGGGAAAATCGAGGGCGATTCGATCGAGATAAGGAATCGGCCGGCCAAACTCCGAAGGGCGTAGCGGTCCGGTGTGGCCGACCTGGAGACAGAACGGAACGTCGAGCTCGACGCACGCGTGAAAGAGCGGATACATGCGCCGATCGTCCGGCGGAAGCTCCCAAAGCCAAGGCAGCATGCGAAGACCGATGAGACCGAGGTCGTTCACCGCGCGCCGAAGTTCACGCACCGCTTCGACCGGATGCCGAATGTCGACCGCCGCAAGCCCCGAGAACCGATCCGGGTGGGCCGCCACCAACGCGCCGACCTCGTCGTTGTCGATCATCGCTCCCTCCGGTCCCACCCAGGCGCAGATGATGCCGCGGTCGACCTTCCCCGCATCCATCGCGGCCAGCGTGAAATCGATCGGTACCTGGTCAGGAGCGGTGGGCATTCCCGCCCATCGGCGAAGCGTCTCAAACATTGGATGATTGAGCATTCGCCCGTTCGGGTGCTGCATCCATGCGTCGATGACCATGAAGGTGTTGTAACGGGTCCCTGGGCGCCGGAGTAGAGCTGCAGGCCCGTCGTGCGCTTGTGCAGCGTGCCTCGTCGAAACTATGCGATGAGATCCGGGGTCACCTGGGCGACGGTGGGGCTTCCCGTGAGGGCGAGGGCGAGATCGATCTCTTCCCGCAGGATGGCGAGCACTCGCTCGACGCCGGGTTGGCCTTGGGCGGCGAGCCCCCACAGCACCGGGCGGCCGATGAGGACCGCCTTCGCGCCCCGGGCAAGGGCCTTGAGGACATCGGTGCCCCGCCGGATGCCGCCGTCGAGTACCACGTCGACCTCGTCCTGCACCGACGCCACGACATCGGGCAGTGCGTCAATGGTCGCGATCGATGTATCGAGCTGCCGGCCGCCATGATTGCTCACGACGATGCCCTTGGCCCCATGTTCAACGCAGCGCGCGGCGTCGTCCCCGCGGACAACCCCTTTGACCACTACCGGCAGCTTGGTGATCGAAGAGAGCCATTCGATGTCCCGAAATGTGAGCCCCGGGTCGAGCTTCGCGGCAAAGTAGGCGGCTAGGCCGGACTCATTGCGCTCCTCGGGAAGCTCCTTTGCCGCCGTCGCATTGGCAATGGCTAGCCCGTCGGGAAGGCGAAAGCCATTTCGACGGTCTCGTTCGCGGGTTCCCAGGAGCGGTGCGTCCACGGTGAGCACGAGTCCTCGCGCTCCGGCCTCTTCTACACGTTGAACCAGAGCGCGCGTCGCCTCCCGATCCCGATACACATAGAGCTGAAACCAAACTGGGCCGCTCGCCGCGGTCACGACCTCTTCCACTGGCGTGTTTGAAAGGGTGCTGAGAATCATCGGAACCCCCGCGCTTCCGGCGGCGCGCGCGGTGGCCACTTCCCCATCGGGGTGCGCCATCTTGTGAAACGCGGTCGGCGCGATCCACACCGGCATCGAGGACGTCTCACCGAAGGCCGTCGCCGAGGTGTTGCGTTCGCGAACATCGACCAGCACTCGGTAGCGAAGCTTGATCCGGTCGAACGCGTCGCGGTTGTCGCGAAGGGTCAGCTCGTCATGGGCTCCACTTCGATAGTAGTCGAGCGCGTTTTGGTCGAGTTTGGTCGCCGCGAGATCGCGAAAGTCAAAGAGGTTGATCGGTTCCGACACGCCCGGAGCTTGTCTCATTCCAAACCGAGCGAACAGGCCGAGACTCCACCTATTCCAAAGGAGTAGGTACGACTCGGATCGAG
>JBCCZL010000688.1:0-5065 GCA_039187775.1 Myxococcota bacterium | reverse complement strand
GTTCTTTCGCCGGTGGGCATCTGCATCATCGTCTGCGGTGGTCTGTTGTTCTGGGTCGGGGATCATACCCTTCGTTTCACCGGGCTCTCCGCGGTGTGCGCAGGCGAGGGCGAGGAAGCAAACCCAAACTACGCGGGCGCCGGTCCGCACCCGATCGTCGTCGCCACCGAGCTTCCACAGCAGGACGGGCGCTATCAGGTGGACATCAATACCCTCCGCGAGGCGTGGACCCCGCGCTTTGCGCATCAGACCGAACTCATTCTTTGTCTCGGCGCGGTCGAAACCGAATCGGTTGCCGAGTGTGGCGAAGGCGAAGATCGCATCCGAGTGTCGCGTCGCGCCGACCTCTACGTGGTGCACACCGGTCAGCGCATCAAGTCTGGGCGAATCGTGGGCGACGAACCCGGTCCGTGCGGAGGCGAGCCGGGGACCGAACCCGACGAAGCCCACCTCAGCGAGTTTGTCCGCGAGTTCGTGGAGGCGAAGCTCCCGTAGTCCGCCACCGCCATCTTCGTCGACCCCACCACACCGCGAGGGTCAGATAGACGACGATCGGGGCCGATGAGCCGTCGGCTGCGCTGCACAGTCCTCCCGAACGGCCCGCATCACTTCGCCGCGCCGGCGGCACCTCGGATTGGACGGGTTCGGGACCGTCGGTGCCGTCTTGTGCGTCACTATCGCCCGACAGAGCTTCCGGCTCCGAATCGTCGTCAGAGCTCGCCTCGGCAGGGCCCGCTTCCGCATTCAGTTCCTCGAGAAGTTCAACCACCACCCGCTCCATCTGGCGGCTGTCGGCCGCTCCGCGATAGCCCGCGGTGATGTGCCGCACGATCCCACGATGATCGATGATGTACGACGTGGGCATGGTACCGAGGCCGTACCGCGCGGGAACAGATCGCTCCGGGTCATGGGCGTTTCGAAACAGCACGCCACGGTCTCGTGCGAACGCTCGAGCGCGCTCTTCGCTCGAGTCGACGGACACCCCGACCACCCGGAGTCCCTGACGAAAGTATCGCGCATAGAGCCGTTGTAGCGCAGGAAGTTCGGCCCGGCAGGGTTCGCACCACGTGGCCCAAAAGTCGACGATCACCACCCGACGGCCGCGGTAGCCACGGATGCGGAGCGGACGCCCATCGAAGTCTTCGAGGCCGATCTCGGGTGCTCGGGCGCCTACATTGACCGCTTGTGCGGTTCCTGGCGCCAGCAACACCAGACCCGAAAACACCAGGGCGGAGCAGATGGGTCCGAGGACCAGGTGCTTTCCATGCGAAAGGGAGAGGCCCGTTCCGAACGCTCTCCCAAGAAGCATCCGCCACACGGGGGTTGGCTGCGTCGTTTCTACTCGCTTACCCGAGCCGCGACCGGGAGGTAGAACGCGAAGCCGATGTTGACCATGTGATTGAAATGGAAGATCCGGTCGTCGCTGTTGATCAGGCCATCGGGGAACTCGCCGTCCGGCCCGGCCTCGTCCGTGCCGGAGGTGTTCCACGAGAAGGGCAATCCGCGCCACTCGAAGGAGATCCCAAAGAACTCGTTGACCATCAGCATCAGGCCGACGCCGAAGGTTGGCGCGAGGGCAATCCTCGACTCGTCCGCCACCTGTGACTGGTCGCAGATGTCGGGGACCGCGGGGTTGGGGTTGAGGTTGTCGCAAAGCCCAGGATTGAAGTCACCCTCGGTCGAAACCTCGGCCCGTTCGGTCACCCCGGCGATCGCAAACCCCGCGAAGACGTAAAAGTCGGCGTCGATGAACGCCTTCTGAAAGAGTGCGAGCTTTCCTCGAAGAGGAATGAAGGTCAGCTGGAGCGCGGCCATGAAGTCGATCTGGCCGATCTGCTCCGGGAAGCCCTGCCGGTTCGGAAGGCTCAGCCGGTTTCGGGTGGTGGTCTCCCCCTGCGACTCGACCTCGCTGGTGAGGCCGGTGTCGAGGTTGATCCCACTCCACGCGCCCCACAGGCCGATCCCCAGCCAGTCGGTGAAGTGGTAGTTGATCTGAAGACCCAGTGGGATCGTCCGGGTGAACTCGTCCTGAAGGGTAAACCCGATGAACGGCTGGAGCTGAAAGCGGCCCTCTCGATAGATTCGGCAGTTTCGACACGCGGGAGCGCCCGCCAGCGGTCCGGTAACCTGGACCTCCTGGGCCTCCGCCTGGCTCGGCGCGAGAACGTTCGGGGTGAGAACGCCAGCAACGATTGCGCAGACGGCCACGGCACCTACGACACAACGGGACAGGAGAGGGAGCATGGAAACGATCGCTCGGTTGGAAGTAGCTCGCATGACTCGGATCCTCACTTGGGCAGCCGATACTCGAAGTCGAACGGGAAGAAAATAGTGAAGCCGATGTGGGCGGTGACATTGTTTTCGAAGGACACCGAGTCATCGATCCACGTGTTGGGATCGCAGCGAGAGTCCTGAGGACACTCGCCCGCGGCCCCACGGCCCCGATCCTCCTGCACATCGAGGCTCTCGAGCCGCTCGAGATATGCGTAGTCGCGCAGCTCGGCGAACACCGCAAGCCAACGCGTGACGAACACGCGAAGACCGATGCCGATATTGAACGCGACGCGCCAATCGAACTCGAACTGGCGAACCTCGGGGTCGATGACCGGCACCGGCCGAGTCCGCATGAGCCCAACTCCACCGAGGACGTACGCGTCCCACTGGAAGATGAACTCGTTAAACATCATGAACTTCCCATACACCGGGACGTAGGTGAAGTTCAGGTGCGCGCCGAGCTGGTACTCGACGATCGGAATCGCGAGCCGGGTCGACCGACGCACGAAGAAGTTCAGGTCCGACTCGTTTTCGAGGCCCTGGTACCACAGGAAGTTGATGCCGACCGCGAGCACGTTGGTGAACCAGTAGTTCAGGCCCACGCCGAGCGAGGTGTGACTGGTGTACGGATCGTTCAGCGTGAAGCCGACCGCCGGCGCGAGTTCGACGCGGTTGATGCGGAGCGCAAAGATCTGCTGAACCGCATAGATCTCTTCGACGGACTCGGTGGAGCGTGGAGCGCGGTCGCGGCTTTCTTCGACGGGGCCGGTGTCGAGGGCGAGGTCCCCAATGACGTCACCCGCTTCCTCGCCGAGGCCAACTTCGCCTTCGCCCTCACCCTCACCGGTGGCTTCCTCTTCGCCGAAGACCATGTCGGAGCCCCCTTCCTCGCCGGTGCCCTCCGTCTCTTCGGTGCCTTCTTCCTCGGCCTCTTCGATATCGAACGTCATATCTTGGGCCTCGGCCGTTGCCGTGCCCATGCCGAGTAAGCCGATCACCAGAATTGCGCAGCGCCCAAGCGGCGTCCCCAAGGACGAAGCAGCGGAACGTGGCGCCAACACGCCGGGAGTGAGCCAATGCCTTCTCATCGACAACCTTTCGCTCGACGCAGGGTGCGTCGACTCATGCAAACGCCTGAAATTGTTGAGATTCCGTGCGAGCCGCGCGACTATAGCACGCGTTAAACGCGGTAATCAACCGAAGGAGGACGTCAGGCCGCAATGGACTCCCCATCGGGTTTCTCGAACAGCGCTTCCACAAAGCTCTTCGGATGAAACGGACGCAGATCTTCGACCCGCTCCCCGATGCCAATGAACCGGACCGGGATTTGGTGTTCGTCGACGATCCCGAGCACCACGCCGCCCTTGGCGGTGCCGTCGAGTTTGGTCAGCACGATGCTGTCGATCGGCAGCGCCTCTTTGAACATCTGGGCCTGTTGGATCGCGTTCTGCCCATTCGTCGAGTCCAGGACCAAGATCACCTCGTCGGCGGGACGCCCGAGTGCCTTCTCTGCCGTCCGGTGGACCTTCTTGAGTTCCTCCATGAGCGGAAGCTTGGTGTGGAGCCGGCCCGCGGTGTCGGCGATGACCACGTCAGCCTCCGCATCGATCGCCTTTTTGACCGCGTCAAAGATCACCGAGCCCGGATCGGCGCGCTCTTTTCCCTTCACGACTTCGCATCCCACTCGACGTCCCCACACTTCGAGCTGGAGCACCGCGGCGGCGCGGAAGGTGTCCCCGGCCGCGAGGATGACCTCTTTGCCTTCGTCTTTGAGCTTGCTCGCGAGCTTGCCGATCGTCGTCGTCTTTCCGACTCCGTTGACCCCGATCACCATGATGACCGTCGGCTTCTTGTCGAAGTTCATCGGTGCACGCCCGTGCTCGAGAATCGATAGGGCTTCGCTTCGGATCTCGTCCCAGACACGGTCTTCGTCCTTGAGCTCGTTGTTCTTGAGGCCCTGACGAAGTCGCTCAAGGATCTTGTCTGCGGTTTTCACGCCGATATCCGCAGTGATCAGCACCTCTTCGATCTCATCGAGGAGTGCTGGGTCGATCTCTTTCTTCTTGGTAAAGAGACCCGCAAGGCGTTTGATGAAGCCGCCTCGCGTCGACTTCAGACCCTTTCGGAGCGCGCGAACATCTTCCTTGCTCGTGGCGTCGTCGGCTGCGGGCTCGGCCACCGCCTCGCTTGCCGGAGGAGCCGCGTCGCTGTCCTCGGACGCAGCCGGAGCGTCGTCTTCGTTGGATTCGGCCGACCTCTCTTCGCTGGCTTCCGCATCCGCCTTCGCGGGCTCCGGCGTTTCGGTGGCGTCTTCTTGCGCACTTGCCGCGACGTCGTCTTCGCTCGGCTTGGGCTCGGGTTGCTCCGCTGGCTTCGCGTCGGCTTTCGCGCGGGGCTTTGTGGCCGCGGGTACGATATCCCGAGGAGAGTCGAGGGCTTTTTTGTTGTCGGGGGGGAGGGACTTTTCCCGGCTGCTCCGCACAAAGAAGAAGCCGCCGACCAAGGCGACGACGACAACCACGATGATGAGGATCTCCATCGGCTCCGCGTGCTCCCGCTGCGCGGCCCCAGCGCCGCCCACTGACCCGGCACCCACCGGGCGGCGGCGACTATAGCTTTTTTGCTCCGGGGCACCAGTCCCCCGTCGGGGCGAGGAGTGGCCCGTTCATAGAGCGACTAGGCTCCGTCCCCCAGTTAGTTGCGGGGTCTGTGGAGGAAAAGGGTTGGAGGTCGGTGGGCCGGGCGCCCCCCCCCGGCCCATCGAGCAGAGCCACGCCGGCCCGGCGCGCTC
>JBCCZL010000687.1:0-5068 GCA_039187775.1 Myxococcota bacterium | reverse complement strand
GCCGGTCGACACCGACAAACGGTAGCTTGAGGGAGCCAAGTTTCTACCTGAATTATCCGGCGGTGGCGCAGCGTGCAAGCGCACGCCGGGGGCGCGGCTGACCGGAAACTACGACGAAAGCCGAAGGACTTCGGAGTGTGTATGGGGCAGACGGCGCGTCGAAGACGCGACGCGCGAGCCGAGCTCGCGGAACCGGAGGGGGACCCATGGAGGCGTTTCACGCCGGAATGGGGGAGGACGAAGTCCTCCTTGGAGGGCTAGCTCGGTGCATCCTCGCTCGGCCACGGCATCGGCTTGCCGGTTTCGATAAGGGTCTTGAGGCGGCACAGCGCCTTGGTCCAGCCGGCTTCACCGATGGTGCGCGCGGTGTTCGGCGCGTGGGTCACATCGTGCTGAACCCGTAGGTCCACTACCGCTCCGGCGGCCAGCACCGTCCATTCGACCTCGGTATCTTCTCGAGGCTCTACGAACGCAAACGCAAACGAATGCCGGAGCCCCTTGCCGTGCTCGATGGCCAAAAGTCGTCCCACGATCGCGGTCCGATCCGTGGAGCCCCACGCTACCGAGTCTCCTGGCCGGCTTCCGAAGCTCAGACCGGGAGCCGAGAACCAGCTCTCGTAGCGTTCGGCGCGAGTGAGGTGCTCCCAGACCGTTTGGTAGGGAGCCGCAATGTAGATTCGGTGGTCGAAGATGGTCATGGGTCGCCGGGACCTGCAGCGCGAATCCTAGCTCATCCAGGATCGCGCTGCGGAGGTTCGGTCGGCTTCATCGGGAGAGGATGCGCGCTGCGATGTAGCGTTCTTCTGCGGTCCCGCTGCTCTGGGCCTTCTCGACTTCGGCTCGTTCGCTCGGGGTGATCGACGAGGTCGGCGACATGGAGAGCGCTCGGAGACCCTCGGTCCGTCGACTGGGGTCCTCGAGCCATGCGTGGACCAACGGCCGGCATCGCGAGCCACAGTTGGCGATCGCGACTCCCCGTTCACGCTTCGAAGCCAGAGATGCGTTTGCCGAAGCGCTGGCAAGCACGCTCATCAAGGCATCGCTGGACTCTGGGTGCCCGAGAGCGCGGATCGCACGATCTTGAACGCGAGGGTCGATCGAACGATCCTCGGCAAGTCGATGAAGGGCTTCTTGTTCTTCAGGACTTGGCGGGTGAGGGGTCAGGAGGTCGAGGGTGAGTACCGCCTCTGCGGTGGTTCGGTCGGGCAAGCGTCTCAAGACTTCGACTTCAACACCATCGGGCGCCTGCCTTTGCACTGAAAGCGCGGCGAGGCGAGCTTCTAGCTCTTCGTCGAGAAGCGTGAAGGTGCTGCCTTGCACCACCAGTTGCTGAATTGCATCGTCGTGCCGAACTGAAATGCGATCGACGGCCCAAAACATGACATCGTCCTCGCAGCTTGATGCTCCGTTTTGGCACGAAAGTAGCGCAGAGGGGCCTTCCTCCAACGCTCGTCGCAGCGCGGTGAGAACAGTGAGCTCCGTCTCGCTTCGCCCGACCCACGGCTGGCCGGCCCCCGCGTCGACAGTCACAGTGCGGGCTTCCGGTGCATATTGCGCTTGCTCCGCGTCCGAAGACGGAGCCGCCAGCGGGCGACCTCCCACAGCGGTCGGCTCGGGGCTACCCGAGGACCAGACCCAGAACGAGATAGCCAGGATGCCGAGCCCGGCTGTCGCTCCCAAGCTGCGCGCGGGAGTCAACATGCGTCGGGGTTCGGCCCCGAAAAATCAGGACTCCAACCGAGGCACGTATTGAAGATATTGAATTCGCATCGATTCACGCCCGTGCCGTGAATCGAGTAGTCCCTGCCGGGTCCGCAGTCGATGGTCGTGTTGACCGGGGGACCGTTGGTGGAGGTCTCTTGCACGCAGTCGGAGCCGCCCTCTCCGAAGCATCCGTTGTCGGTTCCAAGCCCGCAGGACATACGGTCGCAACCCGAGAAGCCATACGCCCGCCCGAATGGAGCTACGTTCAGTACTTGATCGTTCCCCGTCCAGCCGTCGATGAACCGGGTGTCCGTGATCGTGTCATCACCGCTCCCGCCGCAGACGAAGGTCGACTCCACCACCGTAGGCGGGCTCAAGACACCGAAGAGTCGGTCGTTCGAAGCCCCTCCGTAGATGTCCAGGTCATGGCCACTGGTGGACACGCCCTGGAGGAGGTCTGCCTCCAACAAGCATCGGTTCTCCACGCAGACTTCGTTGCTGTTGCAGTCGATATCCCTGATGCAGGAGTCCCCGGGGATCACATCCCCGCAGGTCTGGAACCCACCTCCGACGAGGACCCGAATGGTGTCCGCTCCTGAGCTGCCGCAAAAGAAGGAGTGAGCAGTGAGCGACGAGAGAAGCGTCGTATCCGTTTGATCGTACAGCAACGCCAACTCTTCGCCGCTCCCGTCGTTCACGCAGGCTGCGAGGTAGTCGGTGCCGAAGAAGTTGATTCGGCCGAGGGTCGCTTCGAACGCGGTAGGCGTCCAAGTGGCGCTGGAGAAGAGTCTTCTTAGTACCAGCTGGTGATAGAAGGAAGAATCTTGGGCGCACTCAGGGGACGAAAAATCGCAGTACTGAGCCGACGTCGGCGTCGCACCCAGTCCCACGGCCATCGCGAACAGAAGAGTCAGAAAGTGTCTCACGTCGATACCTCCGTGCGCGGTAAGAGCAGAATTGGTGCCGGCGGAAATTCACGAGCCGCAAACTCAACTGCCCCCGAGAGGTTTCCCATGAAGGGAAACCGCTACCCGTAAAGGGAACGTGGTGGGAGACGGGTCAAGTGACGAAGAACGATGATGCTGCGTCGCCAGGACCCGGTCGCGGTGCGTTCGAGACCCGCGTTGACCACGCCAAAGAACTGCGGTCTGGCCCCTCAGCGAGGTGGCTAGCGAGGAAGGCTGCCGGGTGATTTTCCGCTGTTTCGATGGTGGTCGAGGTAGCGGATGGCGTCTTCGACGGAGGGGTGCGTGGAAAACTGCTGGGCGGGTTCCTCGCGGCGGTAGCGCTTGAGCTGCAGCTTGCCGACGACGCTGTTCACCACGATCGCGACGAGGTGGAAGCGTTGATAGATGAGCGGGCCGTAGTGGGCGCGGGCCTCTTCGAAACATGCGTCGTTTCGGCCCGGCGCGTTTCGCGCGTCGATGCACAGGTCGAACGCACCCGGCGGAAACACCTCGACCGCCTCGAGAAACGACGTGAAGTAGCGATGCACGCCTTCGGGATCCGTCGGGGTAGGCTCGGTGGTCCGCTCGGCGACCACGATCGGACTTCCGTCGACGATGCGTACATTCAGCCACCGAGGCGAGCGATTTCCAGGCTGGCCCACGACTTTCAGGACAACGGCAGTCGCCACGCAGGCCTGAAGGCTTCAATTCCCGGGAACTCTTCCGTGTCGACGCGCGGCAACATACAAAACAGCGTAGCGTTTACCCATGGGCGCGGGCAGGAAATGAGCTTGTCCTCGGCTCACTCCTCGTGCGTCGCACTCTAAAGGAATGCGCCGGGATGGATCTCCCAGGTGTATTCGACGGGGAGCTCGTAGTCATGCTCGGGAAAGCTCTCGTGGACTCTCCCGTCGGCGCGACGTTCGAGGTGCCATTGACGGACTTCGAGCGGTCCGTCGGGCCCTTCGACGGTCAGCGGCTCGTCCATCGTGAGCTGAACCTCTCCGTCTGCCATCTCCCACCGAAACCCCACGCCAAGCGGAGAAGTCCGTCCAGTGAACGGGTCCGTGCGGTTGAGGGCCGAGGGCTCGCCGTTCTGCACTGCGCACTCGTTGCGAAACCCGGATAAGTCCCCGAACAGCTCGAGCCACACGCAGGCGGGCGGATGCCGGTCATTTTCGACCGCATCCATGACGCCGGAGACGAGGTCCTGGCCCGGCTGAAGTTGAAGCATCACATTGTTTGCGCCGAGAGCGGTCTTGGTGGCTCGTGAGTCGACCTCGGTGACCCACGTCCCCACGATGGCTTTCTCATCTTCGGTCAGCGGCCGGGGAGGCTCTCCGATGGTGCGCGGCGTCGGTTCCGGAGGGGTCGTTGGCGGAATGTACGGGGGAAGCTCGGCCGCGAGGTCGGGGCCGTTCAAGTACGCGGGCTCATACGCTTGGTACGGGTCGGGCTCCATCATCGCGAGCGCGATCACCCCGACATTCAGGCCAGCGATCACGATTCCGCCAATGATTCCCGCGAGAGTTCGCCAGTTCACCGCACTAGGATACGGGAACTCCTCCCCGAATCTCCCGTTCGGCTAGGCGAGGAAGGCGCCGTTCTGCGCTTTCGGCTCCTTCGCGGGAGTGCGGACGAGGGCGGTGGCGGCGGCCATGACGAGAAGGCTTGCGACGACCCCTTCGGTGGCGCTGACCGCAGGGTTGAAGTACGCGTCAGACGTCCAGCTCACGTAACCATAGTGAGCGAAATGGACGACCGGTCCGACCACTGCGCCGAGCCAGGCGACCCGGGCATCGGAGCGCGCGACGAACACCCCGAAGACCACCGGTCCGATCGATGCGGTGACGAGACCGTAGATGCCGAGCTGGGCAAACAGGCCCACGACCTCCGGCGGGTCAAGGGCGAGAATGAGCGAAGCCACGCCCATGGCGATGAGGATTCCTCGGCTTGCATGAAGTGCGAGGCGCTGTCGCTCGTTGTCGGTGCGGCCCTTGGTGAGCTGCTTGCCGAGGGCGCCGAGAAAGAGGTCGTTGCCGGCGATGGTCGAGGCGGAGACGAGGATGCCGTCCATCGTGCTCATCCCCGCGGCGAGAATGGCGACGCTGATGAGCACGCCGACCACGGTGGGAAATGCGCGCTGGATATACACCACCATTACCGCGTCCTGGCCAATGCCTTCGGCGGCGAGTTCCGGGAACCGGACGCGCGCATAGATCCCCGCAAGGAGCATGAGCGCGAAGACAAAGCCGATGCCTGCTCCGATGACGAGGTAGCGATTCACATCTCGATCGCTCTTGAGATAGAGCGCCTTCATCAGGATGTGGGGTTGGCACACGAGACCGAAGGACACGATGAACCCGGTGACGAACACCGAGAAAAAGCTGTCATAGAGCCTGCCGTCCGCATTGTAG
>JBCCZL010000686.1:0-5074 GCA_039187775.1 Myxococcota bacterium | reverse complement strand
TTTCACCGTTTGCGCGGCTTACCTCCTCACTTCTCGCTCGAAGTGCCTCAAGCACTCCTCGCTCCGAGGCTGTGGGGGCACTCGCGCATACGGCGAAATGCTTGGTTTCCCCTACGGATTCAAACCGATTGCCGCTCTAGCTGGGAAGGTTTCCCTTGCTCCGCGATCGGGTGGCGCTGGTGACGGGTGCGTCGAGCGGTATCGGCGCCGCGATTGCCATTCGTCTCGCAGAGGCTGGCGCCACGGTGGTGGGGGCGGCGCGACGGGTGGACCGGGTTGCCGCGCTCTCGAAGGACCACTCGGGGATTCATGCGCGGAGTGTCGATCTTCGTGACGAGGCGAGCATCGCGGCGCTCTTTTTGTCCATCCGGGAAGAGTTTGGGGGCGTGGACGTGCTCGTCAACAACGCGGGCCTTGGCCATCACGCACCGTTGGTCAGCGGTGACAGCGAGCGATGGCGGGAGATGCTCGAGGTCAATGTGCTTGCGCTCGCGATCTGTACCCGCGAAGCGATATCGGACATGCGTCGCCGCGGCGACCGTGGACACGTCGTGCATGTGTCTTCGATGGCGGGTCACCGTGTGCCCGGAGGAAGCGGCGTCTACTCGGCGACCAAGTACGCCGTTCGGGCACTTACCGAGGGGTTGCGACAAGAGCTTCGGGCGGCGGAAAGCCACATTCGGGTGAGCGCGGTGAGCCCCGGCTTCGTCGAAACCGAGTTCGCCGAGCATTATCATCAGAGTGCTGAACGTGCGCGCGAGACCTACCGCCGGTATCCGGTGCTCCAGGCCGAGGACGTCGCCGAGACCGTGTTCCACGTGCTGAGCGCTCCATCGCACGTCCAGATTCACGACGTGCTCATGCGCCCCACCGAGCAGCCCGGCTAGCGCTGGCTGATCGGGTCTGAGGCCCCGTGTCGCCGAGCGCGGTGAGGTCGCTATCCGGTCGAGACGAACGAGAGGGTCGCTTCCGTTGCGCCGGCAACAAGCTTGGCCTCGGTACCGAGGGGAAGAGGAACATTGCGGTCGCCGTGGCCGACCGGGAGGTTGGTTGCCACCGGGATGGTGAGGGACGAGCACGCCCGCTCAAGCACCACCTCGACGGTGGTTTCGTCGGGACCGGGCCGGCAGCGGACGAACTCCCCAAACACCAGGCCGACGATCCGGTCGAAGACCCCCGCCAGCCGAAGCGACGTGAGCAGTCGGTCCACTCGGTAGGGGCTCTCTCCGACATCTTCGAGAAGAAGAATCGCACCGGTGAGGTCAGGGAAGAATGGTGTGCCAAGGAGCGAGGTGAGCACCGCGAGGTTTCCGCCAAGGAGGCGACCTTGGGCTTCGCCGGGGCGAAGGGGCTGAAGGGCGTCGAGCGCCGTCACCCGGCCCGTCTCGAGGAGCGAGACGAGGGGTTCGAAGGCGGCCGGTTCACGACCGAGGCTCGCGACCATCGGCCCGTGGATGGAGGCCACCCGTGCGTTTGCCGCGAGGGCATGGAGCGCGGTGATGTCGCTGAAGCCAATGAGCCACCGTGGGGTGCTCTGGAGCTCGTCGACGCGAATCGCGGGGAGGATCCTCGTCGCCCCGTAGCCGCCGCGCGCAGCGATGACCGCTCGGCACGACGAGTCGGTGAGGGCGTGGTTGAGCTCGTCGCTTCGGCGAAGGTCGTCGCCCGCGAGGAACCCGGAGCGGTCGAAGACCGACGGATCGAACTCGACTCGGTATCGAGTGCGGAGGAGCTCCGCCCCCGCCTCGAACAAGGCTCGGTCGAAGGGCCCGGACGGGGCGATGAGGCGAATGCGGTCGTCGCGCTTCAGGAGCGGGGGCCGAAGCCAATCGTTCACCGGGCCGAGTATTGCGGAAGGATCGACGGTCGACAAAGCTTCGCTCCGTGACCGACGAGATTCTCCGCTACCTACGGGAACATGAGGGGGCCCTGTCCTACCTTATTCTCGCGGCGGCGGCGCTCATCGAGTACGTCTTCCCCCCGTTCCCCGGGGATGCGGTGGCGCTTCTCGGGACGTTCCTCGCCGCGACCGCCGGCTATCACCCCGCCCTCGTGTTCGCCGCGCTGACCGGAGGGGCGGTGCTCGGAAGTTACGCGGCGTTTGTGTTTGGTCGATCGATCGGTCGAGATCCGGAGGGTTGGCCCCGGTTTCTCCGGGGTCGACGGACCCGCCGTGCGATCGAGGGAGCGCTCGAGCGCTTTCAGCGGCATGGCGCGGCTTATCTGATGGTGAATCGATTCATCCCCGCACTTAGAGCGGTGTTCTTTGTCGCCGCGGGAATGAGCGGCATGGACGGGCGGCGAGCGATGGGGTTTGGGGCGCTCTCGGCGGCGGCGTGGAACGGACTCATCCTCGGGCTCGGCTACGCGGTGGGCGAAAACTACGACCTCCTCTTGACCCTCTTCGAGCAGTACACGGCCGCGGTGCTCACCGGCATCGGCCTCCTCACCGTCGCCTGGCTGATTCGAGCCCAGCTCCGAAAGCGCCCCACCAACCCCAAGGACTAACCACGCGCGACAGGCCCGTGAGTCGTGAGCCGTGAGTCGTGAGCCGTGCTCCTGCTCGTAAGTCGTGCTCCTGCTCGTAAGTCGTGCTCCTGCTCGTGAGTCGTGCTCCTGCTCGTGAGTCGTGCTCCTGCCCGGTTGGAGCGTACGTTCTGCGTCGGCGTCGGCCACTGCTTCTGCGTCGGCGTCGGCCACTGCGTCTGGTTCTGGCTCTGGTTCCTCCCGGCTCGTCGCTCGAACCCGCCGGCTGGGCGAAATGCGGAGTTCGGGATCCGACGCCGATGCTCTCGGAGAGACTGGCTCCACAGGCCGCGCCCATTTGCAGATGCGGAACGAATCCTCGCGCGAAGCCCGAGGCGGTGGTCCGCTCTCTAGCCCTTTGAGCGCTCGAGCTTGTCGAGAAGCCGATGCGTGGCGTTTTCGGTGTTCAGGTGGTGCGTCACCAGTTCGCCGTCGCGCGCGAGCCCAAAGGTTCCGAGCGGAGAGGCTACGCGCTGGGCTCTCTTTCGCGTAGTGATGCGTTCGACCTCGACGTGGTAGCCGCGCTTTCGCACCGCCTCGGCCATTTCTTCGGCCCAGTGGGTATTGAACGGGCATTGGTCGGTGTGCTGGGCCACGAAGCTCCCTCCGGTCCTTGGGCCTCTGCGCTTCACCGAATCAGCAAAACGAGGAGTGGTGGTTGCCTTTCGGACCTCTCGCGCCAGCAAGATGAACTCTCCCGCAGTGTCGACCACGTCAAACCCGAGGTGAGAAAAGAACTTCGGGTCGGACAGGAACGGGCGTTTCCGCTTCGCGGCCGCGACGACCACGCCGGCCTTCCCTTCACGGCGCGCGTCGGCGAGGCAGCTCTCGACGAGGGCGCGTCCGTGTCCGCGCTTGGCGTACTGGCCTGACACCCAGAGGCAGTGGATCACGAACCATCCTGGCGCGACGATCGGCCGCCACGCTGCCTCTCCCCGCGCGTACTCGACGAAGACCTTGCCTCGCACATCGAGCTTTCGGAACACCAGCCCTTCTTTGAACCGCCGCTTGAGCCATTGCTTCTTCCGCTCGACGCCGGTCTCGTGCTTTGAGTCCGAAAGCGCGCAGCACAGGTGGTGCTCGCCGATATTTTGAGCGTTCAGGTCGACGAACGAGGGCATCGCTTGCTTCGGTCAGCGGCCGCCGAGGGCCTGGATCCGGTCTTGGACCCGACTCGCGGCGTTGGGATCGCGGGCCTGGACGATTTCGACGTAGCGCCGATAGACCTCGACCGCCTCATCCGGGCGGCTCAGCTGTTCGAGGCATACTCCGAGGTCGAAGAGCGCATCTTCGCTGTTGGCATTGAGCTCGAGGGCGCGCCGGTAATGGCGGACCGCCTCTTCGTATCGCTCGGCGCTTCGGAGCGAGATGCCGAGGTTCAGGTGCATCTGGTAGTCCTGGCCATTCTGTTCGATGGCTTGCTCGAGAAGGGTGATCGCCTCCTCGTAGCGGCGCTGCCGATTGAGAGCCACGGCGAGGTTATTGAGCAGCCCTGCATCGTCGGGGACCCGGCGAAGCCCCGCCTGGTATGCCTGGATCGCTTCTTCGATCCGATTTGCGCGTCGATACGCGGCGCCGAGATTTCCCCAGCTCGAGGCGTCGGAGGGGTCGAGCTCGGTGGCGCGTCGAAGCGAAGTAATCGCTTCTTCATAGCGGCGCAGCCGAACGAGCGTCGCTCCTACCATCGCATGCCCGGGCGCATGCTCGGGCTGAAGTCGGGTCACGGCGCGAAAGCATCGAAGGGCGGGTTCGAGCCGGCCCTGCCGACGCATGATGCTGCCCGCGGTGAAGTGCGCCCCCGCGTGGCTCGGCCGCGCGCGAATGGCGGCCTGCGCCGACCGGAGCGCTTCATCGAGCCGCCCGGCCCGCTTGTGGACCAGCGCCTGGCGATAGTGCACCTCGGCCTCGTCCGCGTGCACGCTGGCCGGAAACGTCAGGCCGGAGACGACGAGCGTAGCCGTCAATGCGACGGTGGCGACGAGAGACGCTGTGACGAGAGACCTTGCGACGAGAGACCCTGAGACGAGAGACCTTGCGACGAGAGGCCTTGCGACGAGAGGCCTTGCGACGAGAGAAGTGGCGCGATCGCCCGCGAGACGGTTCCTGCACATGGCCAAACGCTAGCATGCGAGGCGGAGACTCGGGGAGCGCCGTTTCAAAGCGCTTGCAGGAAAGGTACCCTCCGGGTCCCTATTCATCGCTGAAACTTCATGGCCGAACAAATTGAAAAGCTCTCTTTTTCCGGTGCCTTTGGTCATCCCTTGGCGGCCCGGCTGCATCTGCCGATCGGCAAGCCTTGGGCCTACGCCCTCTTTGCGCACTGCTTTACCTGCGGCAAGGACTTGAACGCGGTAGTCCGGATCGGTCGGGCCCTTGCAGAGCGCGGCATCGCGACGCTTCGGTTCGACTTTACCGGTTTGGGGGAGAGCGACGGTGATTTTGCCGACACGCACTTTTCGTCCAACATCGATGATCTGGTGGCCGCGGCGGACTTTCTGCGAGCGAACTACCAGGCGCCGGAGCTCCTCATCGGTCACAGCCTCGGCGG
>JBCCZL010000685.1:0-5075 GCA_039187775.1 Myxococcota bacterium | reverse complement strand
TGATGACATCGCCGAACCAGCTCGGTCCGGTCGCCATTCTCGACGGCAAGATCTACGTGCCTTCGATCTCCGTTTCCCCAGCGGGACCCCCGCGTTTCAACCTCAACATCCAGCCCGTGGTCTACGTCGCCGACCTCGAGGGACGGACCGAGGACACCGGCCCCGCCGGTACCCAGAACCTCGCCCGCCTCGTTCGAGACGCAGCCACCGACGGCCCTCCATTCTTCCTTGCCGATCTCGTCGACATGCAGTTCATCGGCTCCCAGCCGGACGGCGGAGTAGCCTACGCGATCGCTCGCGGCGCCGACGTCATGCAGCGAGTCGTTTACGGCGAGACCGAAGTCAGCGTCGGTTCGAACCGGAACCTTCAGATCGATCTTGGACCGGCGCCCGCCGGCGCAGCGCTCGGCTGCCAGAACCCGACGGGCCTGACCATCTCCCACGGCGCCCCGTTCGCCTACGTGAACTGCTGGGTGAGTCGGAACCTCGGCGTGGTGGACCTCTCGATGCAGGCACTCGTCACCACCGTGGAAGCGTCGGCTCCCCCGAGCGGCGAAGAAGTCGCCGTGAACCGAGGTCGCCGCTTCTTTCACACCGGCCGGGCCCGCTGGTCGGATAACTCGTGGTCGGCATGCTCCTCCTGCCATCCGGGCGGACTCACCGACAATGTCACATGGAGCTTCGCGGCGGGTCCTCGGCAGACCACGTCACTCGACGGCTCGTTCTCGCACGGCCCCGGGCCGCAGCTTCAGCGGATCTTCAACTGGACGGGCATCTTCGACGAGCTCCACGACTTTGAGCGCAACACCCGCGGCATCTCCGGAGGTCTCGGTGCGGTGACCGAAGGGGACTGTGGAAACCTCGCGGGCGAAACTCAGATCGCGCTCGGCGGATTTCTCGACCAGCCGGTCAAGGAGCTCCAGGACACGGGGTGCACCAACGACTGGGATGAGATCGACGCCTATGTCCGGACGATTCGTCCGCCCCGCGGCCGGCGGTTCCTCGACGAGGACTCGGTGGCCCGTGGCGCAGTCCTCTTTGGCATGCCCGACGCCGCCAACAACAACGCCGGATGCGTCGCCTGCCACGGCGGCCCGGGCTGGACCGCCAGTCGTCGCTTCTTCACCCCATCGAGCGCGACCAACGCGGCCCTCGTGGCCGAGCCGTTCACGCCGCCCGCCGCCTGGCCGGCGAGCTGGAACCTTCACACCACTCAGATCGGACCTCAGCCAGCGAACGCCGACAACACCGGCGAAGTCGCCGCGCCCGCTCAGGTCGCCTGCGTCATTCGCGACGTGGATACGTTCGGAAACGGAGACGACGAGTCCGTCGAGCTCCGCGCCAACGGGACGCGGGCCCAGGGCGCCGGTGGCTACAACATCCCGTCGCTCTACGGGATGAGCGTCGGCGCTCCCTACCTCCACCACGGTCAGGCCCGCACCCTTGAAGAGCTCTTCGACGACGCGGCGTGGCGCGAGCATCTCCTCTCAGCCAACCCAGTGTTCTTAACCACCGGAGATGAGGCTCAGCAGAAGCAGGACCTCATCAACTTCCTTCTCTCGATCGATGCGACGACGCCCGAGCAGCCGCTTCCCGCTGGCTTCGACGGCTGTCTACCCAACTTCCCGCAGTAGCCCTCCGTTCCAATCGTCCCCCGGCCCGTCTTCTCCCTTCATCCCCGGGCCGGGGGACACCTTTTCTCGATGTCCCGCTTGATTCCCCTCGCTTACCGCTTTGCTTCGACCACCACCGGAAATTCCGGATCCAGGAGATAGCCACCTTGTCGTCGAAGAAGAATGTCGCGGAAGCCAAGCTTCCGGAGCGTAGAGAGCGCCACCTTTACCCGGTTCATTGCGGCTTCGGCCTTGACCCGTTCGCCCGGCCAGCCCTCCGTCAGGAGCTCCTCCGCATCGACGGGACCCAGGTTTTCCAGCCGTCGGCGGACGAGACACCCGACGACTCGACGCAGGGGGAGGCGCTTTTCGAAGTCGACGACCGTGCCATCGGGAAGGACAATTTCGGCTCCATCCCGGCGAACGACCAGCGCTCGAGTGGTGAGCGCGGCCTGGAGGACCCGGGTCGCGAATCGGGCATCGTCCGAACCTCGAAGAAGCTCGGGCGTTCCCTCGGCCCGACGGAGGACCGCCTCCGCGTCCGCGCGGAGCCGACTCCCGAGCTCTCCGTCATCGACGGCAAACGCCTCGCGGGAGCGGGCAAGGAGTAGCTGCGACCGGTGGATCTCGAGCGTCAAAATCAGACCTGGATCGTCGATATCCTCGAGAAGGGGCTTCGCCGCCACAAAGCTCTCCTCGGCGGCCGAAATGAGGTCACGTGCCGCGAGGGCGGCGCCCCGGGCCGCGAGAAACAGTCCCTCGAGGCGACGGTCGCCCACCACCCGAAGCACGGTGAGCGCCTCATCATAGTTGCGAAGCGCGTCGACATAGCGGCCCCGCTCGTGCTGGAGCCCGCCAAAATAGCCCAGCAGGTGGGCCAGAAAGTGCCGCGCACCCGCCCGCCGCAGACTCTGAAGACTTCGTTGATAGTGCCCCTCGGCGATCTCGAGGTTGCCGAGCTCCTGCTCCAAGATTCCGAGGTTTCCGGAGATCAGCCCCGCGACCATCGGGTCCTTTCCCATCGCATCGAGAAGCTCAAGCGCGCTTTCGTAGAGCTCGCGGGCTTCGTCGAGCCGACCCTGTTGAAGTCGAAGGCTGCCAAGGTCGGTGAGGATGCGCGCCTGGCTCGGCCGGTCTTCGTGGTGTCGACTGATCGTGAGCGCGCGGTCATAGGCGGCGTACGCATCGGTGAGCTTGCCCCGGCTATGGTGGAGCAGGCCCAGCCCCCGGAGCACTCGCGAGCGCGACGCATCATCGGCGCGACGTTCCGCGGTTTCGAGCGCCGCCTCGAAACGCTCGTTCGCCGCGTCCAGTTCACCCTGACTCTGGAGGATTTCGCCCGCATCGGCCATCAGGTCCGCCTCCCGAAACGCCTCCGGGCTCTCTCGGGACGCGGCGAGACCACGCTCGACCGCCGCCATCGCATCTTTCATGTTCCCGCCGCGGCGAAGCACCCGCGCATGCGCAAGGTGCAGCCCCGCTCGAAGGTCGGGAGCGATGTCGGCAAAGCCGGGGGCGGCCAAGAGCTGATCGAGGACCCGCTCGAGCACCGACACCGGTCCTCGGGATCGAAGGGCGGCATCCACCGCGAGACCGAGGCTTGCAGGAGCGGCGAGGGCCGCAGGGTTTCGGTTCCACCCGTCCCAGGCGTACTCAAACGCCGCCACCAAGTTCTGGGCTTCCTGATCGAGCCACCGGAGCGCGTCTTCCTGCATCGGGAGCGCGCCAATGACCTTGGTCGCTCGATCCCGGAAGTAGGACGCGTGGCGGCGCTGCACTTCGCTCTTCCGCTCCGACTCCCCAAGCTTTTCATCGGCGTAGGCCCGAATGCTCGCAAACAGATCGTAGCGCAACCGGCCACCCGAAGCGGGCACCGCTCGGACGAGGGACTTGTCGCGGAGCGAGCTCAGGATCTCGAGCGCGTCCTCGGCTCCGCCGGCGAGCACCTGCTCCGCCGCATCCAGCGTGAAACCGGAACGAAACACCGACGCGGCGGCAAGGCCGCGCTGCTCTTCCTCGGAGAGGAGCTCCCACGAGCCGTCGAGCGCTCCGCGAAGCGTCGCCTGTCGGACGCCGGTCCGCGGGGAACGCCGCAGAATATCGAAGCGGCGGTGCATCCGCTGATAGAGCTCATGCACGCCGAGCGAGTGAAGGCGGGCCGCCAGAAGCTCGATCGCGAGCGGGATCCCATCGAGCTCGTGAAGCAGCTTCGCGACCACCGGTGCGTTGTCCTCGTCGAGCGCGAAGCCTCGAGCCCGAGCGAGCAGCAGCGCAGTGGCTTCGGTCGATGCGATCTCGTCCACCGAGGCTCCCTCTTTCGGCGGAAGCCGGAGCGGACCGAGCTCGACGAGCACCTCCGCCTCGGCGTGAAGCCGCTCCCGGCTGGTCACAAGAAACGTCGTCTCCGGGGAGAGGGAAGTCCAGCCGTCGACGAGATCTCGAACCTCCGCGACCACCCGCTCCACATTGTCGACGATCAAGAGAAGTCGGCCCCAGCCGGCGAGGGCGTGCCCCACGCTCTCCGGGTCCTCGCTTTCCAGCGTGATGCCGAGGGCTGCCTTGATTCCGGCGAGAATTTCGGCCGTACTTCCGGCGTTAGCCAGATCGACCACCCGGGACTCGTCGTGGGTGTCGGTGGCCGGATAGGCTGCCGCGAGGCGGCTCTTTCCGATGCCCGGCGGTCCCACCAGCGTCACGACCCCGCCCGCAGGAAGGAGAGCCTGGAGGCGCTCCATCACATCGCTCCGTCCCACAATGGGGGCGGCAACGGGGGGAGGAGTCTTCACGCGCAACTTGCGAGGCATCGTTCGAGGGGGAGGGAGCCAGGGAGGAGCATAGTGGAAGCTTTGCGACAGAGTTCCAATGGAATGGCCGCCACGCCAGCGACGTCACTCGAAGATCGCTCCGCAACGCCGGGAGATTTCCCATCGGCGGGAACCAGAGAAATACTCGAAGTATTTCCGGGGGACGCTCCGAAGATCGATCGCCGGGGCTCGCGATGGCAACGTCGGTTTTTGCTTGGGGCTCTGCTACAACGACAGGAGCCGGTTTGGGTTTGTTAGACTTACGGGAGGAGTCGAAGTGAAGCTTTCTTATCTGATTGGGTTGGCGGTCCTGGTCGGGTGCGCGAACGAGAACCCGGCAGAGTTTGCGCCGATCCCCGGAGGAGGCGTAGCCGGCGCGGTCACGGACACGCTCACCGTGTTTGCCGTCGATGCGCGAACCGGCGAGCCGATCACCAGCGCCGTGGTCTTTCCATCGCTCGAGGCAGACACGGGGATGGCGGTCGACGCCGCCGGCCGAGCGGAGCTCGGGGCCACCATCGACGTGCGAATCGAAGCACCTGGCTATCAGTCCACCGCGTGGCTCGGCATCACCGGTGCCGCGGTCACCGTTCCGATGACCTCACTGGCGCCGGTGCCTGCCACCGACGTCCAAGTGCGGCTCGAAGGGGTAGACCAG
>JBCCZL010000684.1:0-5087 GCA_039187775.1 Myxococcota bacterium | reverse complement strand
GGACCGCCGGACGACCTTCGCATGACGGTGTGGGGCGATGCCGAAGCGGGACCGCTGTTTGTCCGCGGCGCGTTTCCGGGCGACGGTCCTCTCATCGTCGAAGCGGAGAGCACTGAGCTGCGACTCGATGACCTGGTTCGTGGAGCGCCGCCGATCGAACTGAGCGGTGAGGTCACGATGCAAATCGACCCGTCCGACCCGACTCCGCGGGTGACGATCACCACCGCGCCCACCGTCTACGAAGTGCTCGCCCTTCCCGCCCTGACGGTCACCGGTCGGCTCCACGATGACTATTTCGAGATCGAAGAACTGTCCGCCCCCTACGCCGGCGGGGACCTGCAGGTGGAAGGAACCGTGGACTTCGAGGGGCGAACCGAGATTCGGGTCCGTGGTTCGATTCCTCAGATCGCCGCGGACCCGAATATCCGCTCGCTGGTACCCGGCGCGCGAGGCGCGCTTTCCGGAGACGTCGAACTCGCGATGGGCCCGGTCGGAAACTCCAACGTGGACCTTCGGGGTACGGTGACGTTCCGCAACTTCCGCTACGGACCGGTGACCGCCCGATTCCTCCGCGCCACGGGGAGCATCCGCGGCAATCTGAGTCGCCCCGTCGTCAACGGGCATATCGATGCGGAAGAGCTCGCGGTCGGCGGCTACATGCTTGGGCAGTCCAGCGTCGACGTATCCGGCGGCCCGGGTTCGTACATCGGGGGCGGCGACTTCGTGACCGCGGGCCGGCGCCTCGAGGTCGACGTGACCGCCGACAGCGTAGCCGGAGGGATGGACCTCGCCCTCCCGCGCATCGCGTACGACATCGACGGCGTCCGGTGGAACGGGAGCGCCCGCGATATTGGAGTCTATCGAAGCGGGCTATCCGTCGGGAGCTTGCAGCTCGCAGGCAGTGGGGGCCGAGTCCAGGGAGCGCTTCAGTATCGCTACGCCGGCGAAGAGGACATCCGGCTCGAGATGCAGGACTTCGATCTTCGCGTGCTCCGGTCGCTCTTCGGTGAAGACGCGCCGGATGTCGGCGGGCTCTTTACCGGTGCCCTCGCCCTCTCCGGCGATGTGGAACGTCCGAACATCCAAGTGGAAGGGAGCATCGTCGGGGGTCGCTACCGAGAGCTTGAAGGGGTCGACGGCTTCTTCACCGGAGGTTACCAGGAAGGCAATCTCGTCGCGGACGCGCAGGTCACCCTCGGCGAGCATGGCAGCCTGATCTTTACTGGCGACGGTCTCGTCGATCCGTCGATCCCCGACCCCTTGGTGGCGCTCGAAAACGGCCTCTACGACGTGCAGGCACAGCTAACCGAAGTCGATGTGGTGGTCCTCGAAGAGCTCGCGTTCGTCGACGAGCTTCCGTTTGATGGTGCCCTGACCGGGGAGATCGCCTTCGAAGGACCGATCTTTGCGCCGACCCTTGAAGCCGCGCTTTCGATGCGATCCCTTCAGATTCCCGAGTGGCCCGAGCTTCGGGTGGATGGCACCTTGAGCTACGAGAACGGCGTCACGGTGGCGCGAGTGGTGACCCTCGACGACCGTGGGGAGCTCTTCGAAGCCGAGGGCAATCTCGTCATCGACCTCTACCAGTTGATCGAAAACCCAGACATCGGTCTTGCCACCCTCGAGACCCTTCCATGGCGCATGTCCACACGGATTCCCTACCGCCGGGTGCGCGACATGCCGCAGCCGATCTATGAGCTGATTCCCGAGCCCCTGCATCCGCTGGGCGTGTCGGTGAGCGGCACCCTGGCCGGCGGCGCTCTCACCACCCGCGGCGACATCTATATCAACGCGGACTGGGAAGGCGACGCGCTTGACGACGCGTTCTGCGGCCAGCGGCTCAACCCGCGGGTCGAGGCCCGGATCAACCTCGATGGCATCGACGCAAGTGCCGAAGTTCGAGCGTTTAGCGGCCAGAGTCGAATCCTTGGGCTTCAGGCAACCGCCGAGGTGCCACTCGAAGACTGGATCAGTCAGCGGAAACGCGTCCAGGTGCCCGAGATCGCGCTCCTCGCCCGCGTCGACGAGGCGGAGGCGCAGCGGTTGCCGTTCGTTTGCGATCTGATGACCGGTCCGCTGTCGGCCGAGCTCGAAATGAGCGCGTTCGGGTCCGCGCCCGCGGCGCGGCTTGCCGTTCGAAGTCCCGGCGTGGTGATCGGCACCGCCCAACCGATGGAAGCCAACCTGATGGTCGACGTGGATGCAGAAACCGCCACCCTCGACGGGACCCTCGCCTGGTGGAGCGGCGAGGCGGCCGACCTTTACGGCACGCTTCCGGTCACCTGGGATGAAAGCAACACCCTGGTTCGCATCGCCGACGACCGGCCCGTCGAGTTTGTGGCCGGGCTCTCCAATGCGCCGATCGGCAAGTTCCTCGCCTGGCTGCCTCAGGTCAACGAGGCGTACGGATACGCGGACGGCCGAGTGGAAGCGCGAGGTACCATTGAGGACCTCGATCTTCGCGGCGGCATCTCGCTTCGGGAGGGCTACCTGGAGCTCGAGGGCCTCGGCCAGCACCTGACCGACATCACCGGTGAGCTCGAGCTGAACGGAAACTGGGTCGGCGTCCGTCGCTTCGAGGCCTACGACGGCGAGGGTTCAACACGGGTAGACGGCCGGGTCGAGTTCGCAGGGTATCGACCCGCCGGGGTCCAGCTGGCGATTCAGGGCGAGAGCTTTCCCGTCCGGAACGAAGGCAGCGTGCTCGCCCGCCTTACCGGCGTCGCCAGCTTGAACGGTCAGATCGAACCGGAGGCCACCGAGCTCGACATCACTGTGCAGCGCCTGGAGGTTCAGCTGCCGGCCCAGGCCAGCCGGTCGACGCAGTCGCTTCAGCTCCACCCAGACATTCGCATCGTCGGACAGGAGGAAGAGGAGACCGAGATTGCCGAGTCGTATCCCTTCCGGTTCCACATCGACTCCCAGGAGCCGTTCTGGGTTCGGCGGAGCGACTTCGCCGCGCAGGTCAGCACCGATCTCACCGCGCTCTATCAATCTCCGTACCTTCGCGTGACCGGTTACGTCAACATCCAGCGCGGATACTACGAAGTGTTCGGCAAACGCTTTGCCATCGAGCGGGGCACCATGAACTTCGACGGGGGGAACGAACTCGACCCCGTGCTCAACGTCGTGGTGACCCACAGTGTCGAGGCCCCGGCCAACGCCACCGTCACCGTCACCGTCACCGGCCGGCTCAGTTCACCGGACATCGAGTTCGCGAGCGACCACGCCAACTGCATCGACCGGGCGCAGATCGTGAGCATGCTTCTGAGCGGGCGATGCGGAAACGGCCGGGTCAGCGGCACCGACGCGGCCGCGTTCGACGAGCAGACGGTGGACTTCCTCGGCGGGCTCCTCGCCGGCGTCGGCACCATCTTTCTGCGCGACCAGTTTGGAGACTTTCTTCCCGATATCGTGTTCGAACAGACCGCCTACGGCGGCCGGGTTCGCCTCGGCTTCAATGCGAATGCGGTGATTCCCGAGTTCCTTCGCCCGATCGTTCGGGGGGCCTACGTGCAGGGACTCCTGACGACCGCGTCGAACGACGACGGCGGGGATAGTTCGACCGAGCTGCTTCCCGGGGCGCAGATCGAACTTCAGTTTCCCTACAACCTCGTGGGAACGGGCCGCGTCAACTACAACGGGAGCAATGTCGGCTGGGGCGTCGACTTCACCTGGGAGCCCTGAAATCGGGAGCGGAAATGCGTTTCCCTTGAATATTGGCCTTTGGTTTCCTAACCAAGCGGTATGGAACGGAAGCTCTTCGGTACGGACGGGGTACGAGGTCTGGCCAACGCCGGCCGGATGACGCCCGAAAATGCGTTTCGAATCGGTGCTGCGGTGACCCATCAGGCGCGGCAGCGGACCAAGATGCCCCGGATTGTCATCGGCAAGGACACACGCCTCAGCGGCTATCTCTACGAAACCGCCATCGCCTCCGGCGTGTGTGCACTCGGCGGACGGGTGATGCTTTCCGGTCCGCTTCCGACGCCGGCCATCGCCCACCTCACCACCACGATGCGCGCCGATGCGGGCATTGTGATCAGTGCGTCGCACAACCCGTATCAGGACAACGGCATCAAGATTTTCGGACCGGACGGGTTCAAGCTTCCCGATGCTGTCGAGCTCGAGCTCGAAGGGCTCTTGGCGAGCGACGACCTCGACCGGAAGCGGCCGACCGGGATGAATGTGGGGACGGCGATTCGCCTCGACGATGCGCCTGGTCGCTACCTTGCGTTCGTGAAGGCGAGCTTTCCCGCAAGCCTGACGCTGGACGGGCTTCGCGTGTGCGTTGACGCGGCTCATGGCGCAGCCTACCGAGTGGCTCCGCTCGTGTTTTCGGAGCTCGGGGCGGACGTTCATGCGATGGGCGTCAAACCGAACGGAAAGAACATCAATCGGAAAGCGGGGGCCCTCCATCCCGACTTCTGCGCGCGGGAAGTGATCAAGCGCCGCTGTGAGATCGGAGTGGCCCTCGACGGTGACGCGGATCGGGTGATCGTGCTCGACGAGAAAGGCCACATCGTGGATGGCGATGTGGTGATGGCACTGGTCGCTCGCCGCATGCTCAAAGAGCGACGGCTCCGAAAGCGGACCCTGGTGGCTACCGTGATGAGCAACCTCGGCCTCGAGCGGGCCATCGACGACGCCGGCGGGCGACTGGTCCGAACCGCCGTCGGCGACCGCTACGTGGTGGAAGCGATGCGGAAAGGCGGCTTCAACTTTGGCGGTGAGCAGTCGGGCCACATGATCTTTCTCGAGCACGCGACCACCGGCGACGGACTCGTGGCCGCGCTCCAGCTCCTTGCCATCTTGCGTCAGGAACAGAGGCCGCTTTCCGAGCTCGCAAAGGAAGCGATGGAGCGGGTGCCGCAGACGCTCGTGAGCGTTCGGCTCTCGCAGCGAAAGCCCCTCGAGGAGATGAAAAAGACCGCGCGCGCGGTTCGACGCACCGAAAAGTCGCTCGGAAAAAACGGCCGTGTCCTCGTCCGCTGGAGCGGCACCGAACCCAAGCTCCGAGTCATGGTCGAAGGCCCCAACGAAAAACGAATCGCCGGCATGGCCAACGACATCGCCGAAGCCGCCCG
>JBCCZL010000683.1:0-5091 GCA_039187775.1 Myxococcota bacterium | reverse complement strand
GCATCGGGCTAGAACACGAGCCGGCAGGTGCCTGTCGTCTCGGCGGTGTTGTTCTCGGGTCGGCACTCGATGAGCGACGCGAGCGGCATATCGCCCGCGTCATTCACCACCACGCGAAATGTCACCGGGTCGGTGCTTCGCCGCCCTTCGAGCGAATACTGGATCATCAGCTGCTCGGCTTCGCCCGGCAGCAGGCGGCGGCCGGTGCGCACCTGGCCAAGGCGGACGAACGACCCGCCTTCTTCGACGTACACCGTTGCGGGAACCCCGGCCGGCGCCGCGGCCCAGCCTCCGTTCTGCACTTTGAAGAATAGGGTGAGCACGTCGTCGGCGCACTGGCTTAGGTCGACGCTGAGGTCGGTCGGCCGAGGATCCGGGATATTCCGCGCGTCGGGCTGCACGTTCTGCCGGAAATTATTGAGCGCCGAGAAGCTCCAGTTTTGCGCCTCGCCCCGCGGAATCTGACCATCTTCGCTCACGTTGGTGATGTGATAGGTGTGCTGATTCCAGATCCTGCGGGTCGCCACCCAGTCCCGGCCCGGCGCGGCAAACACCCGCACGCCGTGGGTGCCCGCGGTCTCGCCCGCCTGAACCCTCGCCTGGGTGCACGCATCCGGTGCGGCCTCAGCGAGGCAATTCGGCGTGAAGTAGTCGTTCGACGACACGATGATCTCGGCGTGCGCGTCGTTATTGACGTCGACGATGACCGGATACTCCCAGTGGGTGGCGCTCGTATTGCACTGGCAGAAGCGTACGGTTCCGTCACGGCCGTCGTAGACCCGAAGCCAGTATTCGTCGTTGTAGACCGCCTCGGCGACGCCATCGCCATCGAAGTCGAACACGCTCGAACCGGTCTTCCGCGACGAGTGATCGCGCGTCGGGGCAAACCACTTGAGGCTCAGATCGGCCTCGAACACCGCATAGCCATAGGCGCCGGCGAGGGCAATCTCCGGCTCGGGATCGTCATCAAAGTTCGCGATCGTGGGCGGCCCTCCCCCGGCAATGCCCGGCGCGGTCAAGTGCATGCGGTACTCCGGGGTGTTGTTGACCGCAGGAACATTGATATCCACCGGACCGGCGATCAGCGCCCCCACCGACGACAGCACGCGGATCTGATGGTCGCCCTGCGCGTACCCGGGGGTGAAAGCGCTGTTCACCACCACGAGCTCCGGCGAGCCGTCGAGGTCGAGATCCCCAATGGCCGGATAGCCGTCCCGATAGCTCCCGGAGTTCTGCAAAAGCACGCGGCCATCATGCGTGTATGCCATGTTGCCGCCGATCACTTCGAGCCGACCATCGCCATTCAGGTCGGCGGCCGTTGTGTAGTCGCAGGACAGATGCTCGTAGGTCACCGTCTCGCCGCGGTTTTCGAACGACCCGGTATTGCGGCAGTCCTGGTGCCAAACGACGGAGCCGTCGCGGCCGTTCACCACCGAGTAGCGCACCCCCACCTCGACGTCGCCGTCAGCGTCGAGATCCGCAATGAACGGTGCGCTTTGACCACAGCGCACCCGCGGATCGGTGCTCCGCCACTTGAAGCGACCGTCGTGTTCAAACGCCAGCAGGGGTCCCTCCCGCGAAGGATCGGATCCGCACGCAACGATTTCGGGAAGCCGATCGCCGTCGATGTCTCCGATCGCGACCTGCGCTCCGCCGATCACCCGGTGGGCGGTCGCGGTGACATCGAACAGCGACTCTCCGGTGCCGCCATTCACCGCTCGGAGCACCCCGTCCCGGTGATAGTCCCCACCGTTGCAGCTTCCTCCTCGGGTGCCGCAGAAGCTGCTGAACACCACGTCCGGAATGTCGTTTTGATCGATGTCGCCATCGCCGTTGTCGTCGTTCAGGTTCGCCACCATCGGCGTCATCATCACCTGGTTGTACTCGGGAAGCGCTGCCCCGCGCCCGTCCCAGTGCCACAGGAGCGTGGGGGTGACTTCGCCGCCGCTCGGGCGAAGCTCGCACGCCTCGCCGCTGGGATCGGGAAGGCAGTAGCCAAGCTCGCTTTCGCAGTAGGTGCCTTCCGGGCATTCCCAAAAGTCCGCGCAGGGAATCGTCGGGCGAAAGCACTGATTGCTCGCGCAGACTTCCCCTTCGGCGCAGCACATTTCGCTTCCGTCGGCCGCCTCGCAACGCTCGACACTGGCGTCGCAGGCGAGGCGGCACACCGCACCTTCGCACACCTCAGCCACACCGCAGCAGCTCGAGCCGCAGAGTGAGGTCGGTTCGCAGCACGTGCCGTTCATCGCGCACACTTCGCCGAAGACGCAGCAGTCGCCCGCACACAGGGTCTCCTCCGGCATGCAGATCGGCGGAGAAGCATCCGGCATGCTATCCGGTATTCCCCCGTCGGTTCGCTCTCCACCGCCATCGCCCGAGGGTTCGGGAGAGCAGGCGAATCCCGCCATCAAGAGGAGCGTGCTTACGCACGCGAAGAAAAGGTGAGGTGTCAGGGCGCTCCGACGATGCACGAGTCGCGGTATCAGCAAGCTTGATGCCACGGCGTTCGAGGGGTCTGGCGGGCCGTTGTGCCGCCATAGCCGACGAGTTTGTCGGATTCCTGGCCAAATTCCGACACATCGTGGAGACATGCGCACGGATTGCGCCTCGGCCCGGCCAGCCTGGTCGCCACTTAGCGAGGCCACCATGAAGCGCCGCCGTCGAGCACGTCGACCCGGAACGCGCTTGCCCGCAACGAGTCGGGGTGGACCAAGGAAGCTTGCTCACCCGTATCGCAACGGGAACCTCCGGCAATTCAGGAAGGCAGCGCTCGCTTCTGCGACGGGCCGTGGGCCTTTCAGCCGCCGGCCCTTCCCCACCGGCTCAGAAACGCGATGGCGCTGAGACTGTGTCCCCCGAAGCCCTTTTCGCACCAACCCGCTGGCCGGCAAAGATTCCTGTCGTATTCTCCGCCGACCATGAGCGAGCCAACCGAAGGCCCCACCCATCGCTATGACGCGTCGCTGGCCGACCGCATCGAAAAGAAGTGGCAGGCGCACTGGGAACAGCACCAGACCTTTCGCCAGCTGGACCCGAAGGACGAAGGCTTCGATGCGTCGCGTCCGAAGTTCTATTGCCTCGATATGTTTCCCTACCCGAGCGGGGCCGGACTCCACGTCGGTCACCCGGAGGGCTACACCGCCACCGACATCGTGAGCCGCTACAAGCGGATGCGCGGATACAACGTGCTTCACCCGATGGGGTGGGACGCGTTCGGCCTCCCGGCGGAGCAATACGCGATCAAGACCGGCGTGCACCCGTCGATCACGACCAAGGACGCGATCAATAACTTTCGGCGCCAGCTTCAGCGCTTTGGCTTCTCCTACGACTGGAGCCGCGAGTTCGCGACCACGGACCCGGAGTACTACCGCTGGACGCAGTGGATCTTCTTGAAGATCTACGGAAGCTGGTTCGACCCAGAGCAACAAAAGGCACGACCGATCGAAGTGCTTGAAGCCGCATTCGCGGATGGGTCCCGGCCGGTGCGCCTCAACCCGCGGGCAGCGGAGTTCTCCCGCGAGGAAAAGGACCAGGATCTCGGTGCGTGGAGCGCGCTTTCACCGTCCGAGCAACGCCGCGTGACCGACTCCTATCGCCTCGCCTACAAGGCGCCCGCGCCGGTCAACTGGTGCCCGAAGCTCGGCACCGTGCTCGCCAACGAAGAGGTGATCGACGGCCGAAGCGAGCGAGGCGACTATCCCGTTTATCGCAAGACCCTCCCGCAGTGGACGTTTCGGATCGCGGAGTACTCGGACCGGTTTCTCGCCGGGCTCGACGACCTCGATTGGCCGAAGCCCACCAAGCTGAAGCAGACCGAGTGGATCGGCCGAAGCTACGGCGCGGAAGCCGACTTTCCCGTCGAGGGCGCCCCGGGAGGCTTCGCGAGTCTTCGGATCTATACGACGCGCCCGGACACCCTCTTCGGCGCCACCTATATGGTGGTGGCGCCGGAGCACGGCATCGTCGATGCGTTCCTCGCGAACCCGACCCAGGAGACCAACGCAGATTCAGTGCGGGCGTACGTCGAAGCGGCGCGGAACCGCTCCGACCGCGAGCGTCAGCAAAGCAAGGATAAGACCGGCGTCTTCAGCGGCCACTACGCCACGAACCCGGTCAACGGCGAACGGATTCCGGTGTGGGTCGCCGACTACGTGCTCATGGGCTACGGGCACGGCGCGATCATGGCAGTGCCCGCGCACGACGAGCGCGATTTCGAGTTCGCGAAAAAGTTCGATCTGCGCATCGTCGAGGTGCTGAAGGCTCCGAAAGGAAGCGCGCCGGTCGAGTGCTTCGCCGGAAACGGCACCGCGGTCAACAGCAAGAACGACGACGTTTCGCTCGATGGGCTTCCCACCGCGGAGGCGAAGACCCGGATCATCGAATGGCTGACGAGCCAAGGCATCGGCCGGGGTCACACCAACTACCGGCTTCGCGATTGGGTGTTCTCGCGGCAGCGCTACTGGGGGGAGCCCTTTCCCGTCGTCTTCGATGAAGAGGGGCACCACCATCCGGTCGACGAAGACGCGCTTCCGCTCAATCTCCCGGAGCTCGAAGACTACGCCCCCGTCGAAAACGATGAGCCGCAGGCGCTCCTCGACAAGGTCACCGATTGGATCACCGTGACCGCCGGCGAAGCCCACGTGTCGTCGCTTCCCGCGGACGCAAAGGTCGTCCGGGAGACCAACACCATGCCGGGCTGGGCGGGCTCGTGCTGGTACCACCTTCGTTATTGCGACCCTCGGAACGCCGATGCGCTCGTCTCCCAAGAAGCCGACGCGTACTGGATGGGCGAGGACGGGGTCGACCTGTATGTCGGCGGCGCCGAGCACGCAGTGCTCCACCTCCTCTACGCCCGCTTCTGGCACATGGTCCTTTACGACTACGGCTACGTGAAAAGCCCCGAGCCCTATCGGAAGCTCTTTCACCAGGGCTTGATCATGAGCTACGCGTACCGCGGGCCCGACAAGCGACTCCTCGCCGTCGACACGGTTCGAAACGAAGGCACCGAAGAAGAGCCGAAGTTCGTATCGACCGAAACCGGCGACGAGGTGGAGCAGATCACCGCCAAGATGAGCAAGAACCTCAAGAACG
>JBCCZL010000682.1:0-5100 GCA_039187775.1 Myxococcota bacterium | reverse complement strand
CCTGAATCCACGTCGCGAGGCCTTTGCCGAGGTTGCCCGCGTTGTTGCTGATGAGAGTGAGCTCCGAAACCCCGCGCGAAACCACCGCCGCGATAAGCGCCTCCGCGTTGCCGCAGAGCCCAAAGCCCCCCACCATCACGCACGCACCGTCCTCTAGACCATCGAGTGCCTCGGCCGCGGTGTCCTTGACCTTCTGGCGATGTCTTCCGCCCTGCTGTCTTCCGCTCACGAACCCTCCACTGGCTTCCGATCTGCGAGCGCACGCCGGAGCCGCCTAAACCCTTCATGGAGCTCTTCGTCGGATATGCAAAGCGGCGGCGCCAGAATCAGGCAGCCGCCCCGCCGCGGAATATGGGCGTGGATTCGCTCTTGGCGAAGCGCCCCGGTGAGCGCTCGAAAACCTTCCGCATCGAGCCGAAGGTCGACCGCACCGAGAAGCCCGATGGATCGGTACCCCGTCGCTGCCGGGATACCGTCGACGAGCGCTTTCAGGCACTCGGAGAACGGACGAGAACAGTCGGCGGCTCGCGCGACGAGGCGTTCGTCTTCGTACACCTTGATCGCTTCGAGGGCGGCGGCCACCCCGAGCGGATGGCCGGTGTGGGTGAGGCCGGTCACCAGCGTGTTCTCTTCGAAGTGTGACGCGACGCGTTCATGCACCGCGACCGCCCCCAACGTGCCGTACCCCGCGGTAAGCGCCTTGCCCATGGTCACCATATCGGGGACGACGTCATCGAAATGCTCGAAGCCAAACCATCGACCGGTTCGACCAAAGCCCGCGAGCACCTCATCCATGATGAGGAGGATTCCATGGGCGTCGCACGCCTCGCGGACACTCCGCAGGTACCCGGCCGGAGGAATCAGCACGCCGTTGCCCCCCACCACCGACTCGAGGCACACCGCCGCGATCGTGTCTGGTCCCTCGAGCTCGATGGTTCGAGGAATCACCGAACCCACCACCGCAGGGTCGAGATCAAGAACGTGCACAACCCCCACGAGGCCGGGTTCGACCGGCGAACGTCGCCAGTCGCCGGTCATCGTGACCGCCCCCATCGTCGCCCCGTGGTAGGACCGATAGCGGGTGATGACCTTGTGGCGCCCGGTGAACAGACGCGCGATCTTCAGCGCGTTCTCATTGGCATCGGAGCCACCAAGGGTGAAGAGAATGCGCCCAAAGCCCTCGGGCATGCGACCGATCAACCGTTCGGCGAGTTCAGTCTTTCCGGGATACACGCCGGCAGGGAGGGAAAGACAGAGTCGCGCCGCCTGCTCCCGGACTGCCTCGACGATCCGCGCGTGTCCGTGCCCCGCATTGGCCTGATAGATCAGCGAACCGAAATCGAGAATGCGCTCGCCGTCGGCCTCGAACCAGGCTCCTTTGCCGCCGGTGATCTGCACCGGTCGGGCATTCCGCTGGGCCTTCCAAGTGAAAAAGAATGGATGACTCACGACGCCGAGCGGGAACCCGCCCGCCGTTCCTGCTGGAGCCGACTCCACGCCTGAAAGAGCCAGAGCAGGGCAAAAAACATCGCAGCAGCCCACAGCACTCGGGCGCCGATCCAGAGCTTGTCGTAGATCCACCGTTCCTGGTCCCGCTCTTGCCGAAGCTCGATCAGGGTCGCGCGGGTGGCTCGAACACAATCGGTCACGTTGGAGGGCGTCGGATCGCTGCATGCGCTCCCGATCCGCGCATCGACGACCGGACCGAACGACTTCTCGCGAAACGACCGGTACGATCGATCGAGATCCGCAAGCTGCTGAAGCGTTTGGTCGGCTTGCCGGCCACGGGCGGAGGGTCCATCGAGCTCTCCTCCCACCCCCTCACCGGAGACGTTCCGGGTGATCGCGACGAACGCGTCGTAGAGCGCGCCGCCGGGCTGCGTTACATCGTAGCTCCCGCCGGGGACCTCCATCAGCGCGCGATCGACGTCCGCGGTGTCGTAGCGCACGATGCCCCAGGCTCCGACCGCACTGGCGATCGCCGCGACGAGAACAACGGCAGCGTAGATTTCACGCACCCGGGAAGCCTAGCAGAATCCGGCCGCGATCCGTTTGCCGATACAGCCGGGATATCCCCACCGATTCGCACCGGATCGAGTCGACGATCGCGAGTGTTTAGGGGTTCGCAAGAAGGAGAATCTCCACCCGGGGCAGCGCCTGGTCGTAAATCCGCACCTCGTCAATGGTGCCGGGAAACCAATTGAACTGATCGAACGTCTCGTGGAAGTCGGCACCGATATGGAGGTCTCTTCCTCGGTCGTCAAACACATCGCGCGGAGCACTTCCTAAATCTGCGCCGTCCACGTAGAGGCGCATGCGTGAGCCGTCCCAGACCGCCGCGAGGTGAACCCACGTGTCGACGCCGAATGGGGCAACCTCGGTCACGTTGCTGGGGCCGCTGCCTTCCATCGCGAAGAATACATCCAATCCAGGCATGCCGAACTCGACCGTACCGAGGTAAGCGGTGGACGAGAACTCGTCCCCATGCGGGATGACAATCACCGTCTGGAGCCCGTTGAAGGTCGGAATCGAACGAAGTCGGATCCACGCGGCAAACGTATACTCCGTAAACGCAAACCGCGGATCGTCGGCGATGGTGAGGTAGCGTCCGTCCGCAAAGCGGAGGCCCTGGCCGATTCGGCCCGCCTGCACCGTGGGACAGGCTCCCGGCTCGCAATGGGCATCCAAGTCGTTGCCGCTCTGATCGATAACGCGACCATCGATGGTCACCGACTCCATGGCGAGGTACACGAGCGGCGCCGGTCCGGTGCTCGCGTCTGCGTCTGAAGCGTCGACTTCTGCGTCGAGCGTGGCGTCCCCCGCGTCCATCCCCGCGTCCGCGTCGGCGCCGCCATCGACCATGCCTCCGCAGCCGTCGTCCACACTGCACCGCCCACCTCCGCAGAGGCTGTCATCCGCCCGCGCGAAGCACACGCCTTCCAGACAGCGAGCGGGGGCACATTCGGAGGGGGCCGCGCACTCCGTCGAACCGCACTCGAACTCGCCGCAGGCCGACGTCCAGTCTTGCGCGCAGAGTTCCGGTCGGCATGCACCGCCGATGCAGGTTTCGGCACTCCCACAGGCGATGCCTCGGCAGCTCCGCGTGAGCCGAATCGTAACCCCCACATTCGACTGCCCTTCGATCACCGCAGACCCGGTGTCGACCCCGGTGTCGCCGAGCCGAGCTTCGCTGATGACTCGGTAGTTGCCCGCCGGAAGCCCGGCGAACTCCGCCACCCTCCGGGCCCGGCGATAGTCGCTCGACGCCGCAACGTCGACCCGCCGCTCGGCCATGACCTCGCCATCGGAGATCCGCACGGCAGACGTGGTGACCGCATCAAACTCCCCGCCCGGGGTCAAATCGGTCTCTACTTCGACGAAGACACTCGCCGCCGCATCGCCCCCACAGCCCATACAGCCCACATGGCCCCCACATACGAGGAGCCAGGCCGCGAGAGTCCCCCACACCCATCGGTCCACGGGCGAAGGCTTGGCTCCTCGAGGGTCGACCACCGGAGAAGGGTAACTGATATCGGCGAGGGAGCCCCAGAAGGATCCACTAAACCGGGTTGTCCACCGGTACGTAGACTCCGTTTTGGAGAACGAACGCCGGGGCCGTGGTGACGCCAACTCGCACGATTCGGTCGGTGGGCGGATATCGAACCACATCGTAGTCGGCGAACACCTCGTCGCCCTCACGGACGATTCGCACCCGCTCAACGCGAGCCCCGCGCACCCCTTCCTGGGTGACCTCCCGCACGCCGGGCGCCAGCGCGGGGTCCTCGACGATCCGGTCCTCGAAGGGAGCCCGAGATACCACCCGTCGCTCAAGCTCGACCTGGCGCGGTGCCGCCGCCCCCAAAATCTCGACCTTGAGCTCGCCCTCCGCAGCGGTTGCGTACACGGCGACGGGAAAGGGAAACGGATTGCGGATCTGGAGGTCGACCACCGGCCACACCACGGTCGCGTCGAGCCCCATCGGAATGTAGGTACTGGGCCGCGAATGGGCCTGGTACTCCTCCATTTCCATTCCGGCAAACAACGCCGCGGCGTAGAGGGTGCTCGCCACTTGGCAGACCCCACCCCCCATTCCGTCCACCAGCTCACCGCCGGAAATCACCTTGGCCATTCGAAAACCGGCTTCGCGGGAACGCTCCCCGACGCGGGCGTTGAAGGACAGCACGCCTCCCGGCGCCACGATCGCTCCATGGAGCCGCTGGGTGGCAAGCTCGACATTGTGGGAGCGGCTTCGATAGCGACCAAAGCCTCGGTACCGGGTCTCATAGCTTGCGATCTCGGTGTCGAGGCGAAGGCCTTCGGGGAGTCGCGTGGTGGCGGGAACCACATCGACGGGAAGCTCCACCGACGAAGCGCCGGTCTGCAGAGCCGCGAGGAGTGCGGAGGTCGCGGCGGCCTCCCGAAGGATTCGACCGTCTTGATGCTCGACGGCGATCCGAGCGTCGAAGTCAAACGCTGCCGGCCGAGGCTCGCGGCGAAGCTCGGAAGTCAGTGCCTCGACGAACGTGTGAACTCCCGTCTCGGAGGTGCGCCACTGCAACGGAACATCGACGCCGTCGCTCCAGCCTTGCCACAGCGCGTCGAGGTCGGCGGAGGCATCGCCGCTCCGACCGACGGCGAGGAGCGCTCGCTGAGTCGCGGGAACATCCACCTGGGCACCAAGAGCCTGGGCGGTGATATGAAAGCGCTCTTCGCCGACGCGAAGCTCGATGGTCCGCCCCAGTTCATCCGCCGCGACGTCCTCGATGGCAACATCGAGCGGGCCTTCCACCCGGTGTCCTGCGAGGGTCACCCCCGGAACGGGAGCATCGGAGCTCTGCACGCCGGCCCAAAAGGCGAGGGGGGCAACGAGGATGGACAGGGTGGTGAGGGCAACGGACGCAGCGATGCGGATCATCAGTTGGGACGACTCGAGAGGATAGGAGGCGGCGGGCCCCTCCCTGCCCGACTGGCTCAGTTCACGGTACGTCCGCGGCCGGAAGACCTTCCCTAGCCCTCCCGCATTCCCCCGGCCTTCTCCCTCCAGCCGTCCTCGCGGTACGTCGAGTACCGCTGCGGCGTCTTCCCGTCCGAGGTCCGCGG
>JBCCZL010000681.1:0-5119 GCA_039187775.1 Myxococcota bacterium | reverse complement strand
GCTGGATTCCCGCGGACCTCGGACGGGAAGACGCCGCAGCGGTACTCGACGTACCGCGAGGACGGCTGGAGGGAGAAGGCCGTGGAGAAGGCCCGGGAGAATGCAGTGCTTTCGGGCGGGAGACACGCCGACGGGTGACCGATGCGGGCTAGGCGCGCCGACGAGTCCCGAGCCAGGCCGCGACTAGAAGCCAAAGAAAGGCCGGACTGCCGCCGGCGGCACAGTTCCCCGTGACGTCGACCGAGTCCGCCGACGCATCGGCCATGGCTGCGTCGGGAGTCGCTCCTCCATCGACGGGTGTGCTCGCGTCGTCGCTCGCGCTTCCGTCGGGTTCGGATCCCGCGTCGGGACGAATCGCGATCGTGCGCGGGGTTGTCCCGTTCAGGAACTCCTCGAGGTTGGTGAAGCCGTCGCCGTCGCTGTCTTCTGTGCCATCGGCGGGGTTCGTCGCATCGAAGCCGTGCAAGCTCTCCCACACGTCGGCCATTCCGTCGCGGTCGCCATCCTCGTACGCCTCGCCTCCCGCGATGTCGGGAAAGCCGCCCACGTCGTTGGGGGTATCGATGTAACGGCCGGTTCGCGTTCGCAGGTTTTCGAGGACGCGCGCATCGACAGCGTCCCGTGCGGACACCCATTCGCCTCGCTCGTTCAGTCGCTCGCTCGCTCCCACCGTGGGGGAAAGCACCCCTTCGAGCATCGAGGCAGGGACCTGGTCCACCGGAAAACGGAGGGAGGCGCCGGTCGTGCGCCGCTGGGGGGCCGCAGGAAACGCTCCGGTGGGTTCCCACGGATCGCTTTCGAACACACACGCGAAGGGGTCGGTGTCTTCGGTGCATCCCGGGCCGAGGTTGTCCTCGATATAGAGCGACGGATCGCCGGCCGGTCCGATCGACGGGTTGGCTCGAGGGTTGACCCTTCGCAGGATCAGATTGTCCGCGCGGGCTCCAGTGTTTGGGCCAGGGACGAACAGGTTTCCGACGACGTCGGCCTCGATGCCGCCGCCGAGCCCTACGCCCCAGAGTCGATAGTCGTACACCAGGTTGTTGGACACGATGGCCTGCCCGACTTTGACCAGCGGATTGCGGTGCGTGTTGTGGGCAAAGACATTGTGATGGATGACAACACCACGAATGCTCGTCGAATCGACGTCACTTCCCGCGAGCACTGCAGTGGCGTGTCCCTCGAGGGTTTCGGCGAGCACGCTCCAAGAGAGCGTCACGTCACGAACCGTTGCGTCCCCAGTGGGCCAGATGCTGAATAGCTCATCGTTCGCCCAGCTTAGCGAGCAGTGGTCGATGATCACGCGCTCGGCGCCGCTGCCCAGATAGACATCGTCGGTGGTGCCAGGGGTGCCGCGTTCGTTCCGAATCCGAAGATAGCGAAGCACCACGTCGTGGGCTCGGATATCCACGACATCGAAGGTCCCGTTGCCCCGGAGAAGGATCCCGCCGCCGGGCGCGGTTTGCCCGGCCACCGTAAGGAACGGTTCGCGAATGAGGAGCTGGGAGTCGAGCGAGATCGTGCCGCCAACCCGGAAGACGATGGTTCGCGGCCCAGTCGCTTCGAGGGCTTCTCGAAGGCTGCCCGGTCCCGAGTCTCCGAGCTGGGTGACTTCGATCACTCGGCCCCCGCGACCTCCCGGTGTTTCGGCGGCTGGTCCGCTAGCGGACGGAAACGCGGGCTGAGCCTGGCCGGTTGCGGGATCCGAGGCGATGAACAGAAGAAGCGCAACTGCTTTCACGAATGCAGGTTTCACAGCGCTAACTTTCACAGCGCTAACTTTCACAGCGCTAACTTTCACAGCTCTAACTCTCACCACCACCTACTGGGGAAACGGAACGTCCTGCCATCCGGCAGTGGTTCGGACCGCGTCGATCAGTGCATCGTCGGCGGGCGCAGCCTCGTAGGAGTACACCTCTGCCGGGTCGAACACCGTGTCGGGCATGAACTCGGTGAACTCGATGATGTCACCGCTTCGAGGGCGCTCGAGATTGCCCACGAACCTTGCGGCGCCTCGCGTGTCGCCCTCCGTAATGACTTTGTGTCCAACATTTGTCTGCGGCATCAGGATATTGTTCTCGACCAGCATCTGCCCGGGGGCGACCCGCACCGACATCGCGGTACCGCTCCGCCACATGATTAGATTGTTGAACGAGTGGGCTTGGCCGAAGCGAATGAACGGCAAGCGCTGAACGACGTTTTCATACCAGTTGCGGTATCCGGTCCATCGCATGCCCGCGCCATCGCCATCGTCGCTGCCCGCGCCGACCAGCATCGCTTTGTCGTGGTCAAAGATGTGTGTGTAGGACACGGTGATTTCGGTGACGCCCTCGGTGGCATCGAAGGCCCCATCGCCGCCGTTCGAGAGATCGCAGTGGTGCACCCACATTCGCGAGCCGCCGTTATAGAACCGGAGAAGGTCATCGGCCGAGTCGCGCATCCGAATGTTGTTGACGATGACGTTGCCTTCGCCGTTCTGCACGAACACTCCATCTCCCGTGATCGTGACGTCCGCGCCTCGGCCATCGATGGTCTTGTCGCTCGTGACCAGGATCGGCGAGTCGAGATCGATCACTCCGCTGACCTCGAAGCGAATCCATGCGGGCCCACCGGTTTCAGCGGCTTCGCGCAGCGTCCCCGCGCCGCTGTCGTCTAGGCTGGTGACGATCACGAGCGGTCCTCCGGCGCCCCCGGTGGTGAGTCGGCCGAAACCGACGCGTTCGTCGAGGAGGCGTTCGTACGCGGGGCCGTTGGACGTGTCGGGGGGAATCGACGTGTCGGCGTCGGGAATCTGGCGATCCTGCACGGAACCGTCGACGATGGCATCGGGAGGAACCCAGGCGTCGGTGGCTGCATCGTTCGAGCATTCGTCGCAGATGGCTTCGGCGTCGGAGTCGCAACCAGCGAAGACGAGGAGGGTGGCAATCAGCAGGGGCATGGGTCTCCAGGGCTACTCAGCGAGAAAGCAGGCAAGCGAACTCGGGGACTCGCGGATGAGCTCGACCACGAGTTCGGCGACGCGAAAGGCTTTGTCGTCGGGAAAGTGCGTCCGGTCATCGGAAGACTCTGCGTAGAGTCGAAGGGTCTCCGCCTCGCCGAGGCGGTCGAACTCCTGAAAGCTCCGCTCCTCGAGGTCGAGAAGAGTCACTCCGTGGTCCGCCGCGACCGCCCGCATGGCTGCGGGGTAGTCCCCGTGGGTGCGCTGTAGGCCATCGCTGAACACCATGCGACTGACTGAAGTCACGAGGACGGGGGTCGCGCCCCGCGCTCGGGTCTCTTCGATGTAGCGCTCCAGATATTCGCGGTAGGTCCCGTCGAACTCAGGAGGAGCGCCGGGTTCGGTGCGTCGGTAGGCCTCGCGTTTGGCGTCGTTGTGGCCGAACTGAATGAGCACGTAGTCGCGGTCGGTGAGCGCGTCGCGCGTTTCATCGAACCGACCTTCGTCGTAGAAGGACTTGCTGCTCCGACCACCCACCGCGGTGTTCGTCACCACGGCTTCGCCAGTCAGATAGTCCGGCAGCGCGTCGCCCCACCCCGAGTCGCTCGCCACGGTTGAATCGCCCACGAGATAGAGCGTCGACGATGAGAGCGCCTCGCACGTCGCGGCGCTGTCCCGCCCGCTCTCGGGAACCGCGGCGTCCGATGCCGTGGAGTCCGATGAGGCGTCCAGCGTAGGGCGGTCGGAACCCGCATCGGGACGAATTGCTCCATCTTCGGTGGCAACCCTCGCCCCGTCGAGGGGAGCGTCATCTCCGCCAGAGATGCGCGCGTCGCATCCGGAGATCATGACTACGAAAGCTCCGACCCACCCTGAGATCCGGCCCACCTTCATCGTTTCCCAGGCTAGTTCGTGGTCGGAACGCAAGCCACAACGCCGCTGGCACGAATCGGCGAGCGGCGAATCGGTCACCGTATGGTTTGAGGCTCGAACCGATGCCGCACGCTGTCTTCGCACGCTTCTTGGGACTCGGGCGATGACGCTACCAGGGAACCGTCTCGGTGCAGGCGTCTGGGTCGAAGGCCCGAAAGTACCTCAGGTTATGGTGCTCTACGGTGAGTTCACTGGTCGACATGTCGGCCGACCGGAGGGCTCCGAACACGATGTTTCCGGCGGCGGTGTCGAGGCTTGAGAGTTCCCGCACCGATACAAAGATTCCGCCCGGTTTTCGAAGGAAGAGGCGATAGCTGGAGCCGGGATTATAGAAGAAGACAAAGTCGTACCAAAAGCCGCTCTCTAGACGAGCCTCTTCTGAGGCAGCAGTCTGCTCGGAGTTAACCCGAACTCGGAGTCGACTCGACCGCCCGACGAAACCGACGGACGTGTTTCCAATCCGAATGAGGTCCAACGCAACATTGTCCGTGAAGTCGCCCGTCACCCTCGTCGACCAGGCGTACCAGCCGCGCCCGAACGAACCGTTCCGAACGACCACGCTTTGTTCGAGCCCCAAGCCCATGGGGGTATCGCCGTCGGTGACTCGAAAGGTGCCGACGCACGCGCTCCGTTCTTCGTCATCCCGGACTTCGAAGCGCGACACTGTCGTCGAAAGCCGGCACAGGCTGAATCTCTCGACGCCCACCGCGCGTCCCTCCCCGATGCACTCTTCTTCCGTGTCGTTACAGCACTCGAAGGGATAACGCTCATCGGGCTGGGGACATCCGGGGGACGGAGCTGCGGGAACGGGCTCCGTGCACACCGCACTATCGGGCGCGTCTCCATCGCTCGTCGCGTCGAGGGAGCGGTCGGCGGTGACATCGGCCGAAACGTCGGTTGCGACATCTGGCGTGGCGTCGAGGGTGCCGGCCTCAGCGTCGATTCCTTCGGTGACCTGAAAACGCCCGGGGTCCGTCAGCGCCGTGCAGCCGACAAGGCTCGCCAGCATCACCTCGTATGGAAGCACCCTCCGCAACCACCGGAGCATAGCGAACTTGGGCCGGATGCGGTGCGTCAGCAATCCAGTGATTTGGCCCAATGCGGGGTGTTGGAACGCCGGGGTGTTCTCGATGCGTCGGCCCAATCCAGCGCTTCGGCGGGGCTACTCGACGAACTGGCTCAGGAAGCTCCACATCGCCGAAGTGCCGAAGTCGGGCCAGGTATGGCCACCAGGATGCTGGCAATAGT
>JBCCZL010000680.1:0-5136 GCA_039187775.1 Myxococcota bacterium | reverse complement strand
TCCACCTCGAGGTCGCGGTTGGTGGCCGCGACGATGCGCACGTCGACCGCTTTGTCGCTCCGGCCTTCGACGCGACGAACCCGCTTGTCCTCCAACACTCGGAGGAGCTTGACCTGCATCGCCGCGGGCAGTTCACCCACTTCGTCGACCAAGAGGGTTCCGCCTTCGGCGGTCTCGAAGATCCCGGGCCGGGCTTGCCCTGCGTCGGTAAACGCTCCCCGCTCGTGTCCAAACAGCTCGGCCTCAAAGAGGCTCTCGGCGATCGCCGCGCAGTGAAGCCGCACAAACGGCCCCCGCCGGCCCGACCGTTCGTGCAGATGCTCGGCGACGACTTCCTTTCCGACGCCGGTCTCCCCGAGAATGAGCACGGTGATCGAATCGCGGGCGACTCGTTCGGCGGCTTCTCGGGTGGCTTGAAGACCGGAGCCCCAGATCGGACCCCCGATCTGCGTAGAGCTCGGGCTCGATTGCGAATGGCGTTCGAGCGTGGTGCCCACATCCCCGAAGAACACCACCAGTCCACGTTCGAGCTCCTCCCATGCGTCCGGTTCAAGCCGCTCGTATCCGACGAACGTTCCGTTCTTGCTGTCCAGGTCCCGCAGTTCGGTTGCGTCGCCGATGCGCAGCACCGCGTGGCGGCGCGACACCGAGGGATCGTCGAGGCGAATGAAGCACTCGGGGTCGCGGCCGATATCGAGCTCGCCGCGGGGCGGAAGGACAAACACCGCTCCCGACGAGATCACCCGAAGCCGAAGCACGCCCTCGAGGGCGGCCGGTCCCGCCCCCTTCGAGGTGACGGTATCCCCCTCGGAGCTCATGCTCGCAACATGACGGAATCACGCCCGATCGTCATGGGTTTATTCCGCCGGACGGTTGATATACTTCCGCCGAGGTCCCGTGCCGCGGCTGACCGACGAAGAGAAGGTGGGAACGTCGGTCGCCGGCCGGTGGAAGCTCATCGCCATCCTCGCCCGAGGGGGCTCGGGGGTGGTGTACGAGGCGTTCGACGCCCGAACAAAGCAGTCGGTGGCGGTGAAGCTTCTTCGTGCCCGAAGCGAAGACGATCCGACCGCGATTCGACGATTCGAGAAGGAAGCGAGATCGCAGGCCCGCATCGCCCATCCTTCGATCGTGAAGGTCCTTGCATCGGGCGTGGATCACGGCTCGCCCTACCTCGTCCTCGAACGACTCTATGGCCGGACCCTTGCCGCGGTCCTCGCCGAGGACTCGCCGCTCGAGGTGGGTCAGGTGGTCAGCCTCCTCGAACCGTTGACGGCCGCGCTCGCCGCGGCCCATCGAGGCGGGCTGGTGCATCGGGACCTCAAGCCTTCGAACGTGTTCCTCGCACGCCACGCGGACGGTTCGATCGTGCCGAAGATCCTCGACTTCGGCCTGGTTAAAACCGTCGCCTCAGAGGAGACCGAGACCGAGAGCGGGGTCATCGTGGGCACGCCCCGTTACATGTCGCCCGAGCAGGCGGCAGGAGATCAACCCGTTGGCCCGCCGACCGACGTGTGGTCTCTCGGCATCATCGCCTACGAGTGCCTCGAAGGGCATCCGCCCTACGCGCAAGCGAGTCCCACCGCGGTCCTCATGAGCATCCTTCGTTCCGAACCGCCTCCGCCGACGCGCGCCGACTGCCCGGAGCCTCTTCGAGCATGGCTGGAAGAGGCTCTGGAGCGCGACCTCGAACGCCGTCCCGCCGACGGCGAAGTTCTCGCCGCCCGGTTTCAAGAAGCACGCCACGGCATCGGAGGGGCGTCGCTCCAGGAGCTCGTGCCGGCGGCCCCACACGAACCGCTCACGCGCCCACTTCGCACGCGAAACCGGATCGCTCCATGGCTGGTCGGCACTGCAGCCCTCGCTGCCCTCGGCTATTTTTTTGGCGTGCAGCAGCGCGCCGAGCCGCGATCCGAGGCGTCGGAGCTTGCCCCCCTCGAAGAAGAACCCGAGCCGCGCACGAATCCAGTCCCGGCGAGCTCCGAACGAGACCCCGACCAAGGTGAACCGGAGCGCTCGGGGGCCACAGAACCCAGCCCAACACCGGAGTCGGCGGGTCGCTCGGACGACACGGTCCAAGAGAATCGAGAGGTCCGCCGAACCACGGAACGACCTCGGCGGACAGGACCGCGGGACACCGAGGTCGCAACCTCGGTGACGTCCGCCGAGTCCCTCGCAACCCCGGCGGTCGCCAGTTCTTCCGCTCCCCGAACAAACGAAGAAGCGGTCCCGACCGATATTGCGGACCCCGCGGACTCGCCCCCTGAAGCACCCGAGCCAGACAACTCCGAACATGCGCAGCCGCCGGCCAGTCTTCGCGGCCTCGACCTCCTTCGAAACCGCTGGTGAGCCCTGCGCTGCGGCTCGGCGGCCCTACTCGCTTCGAAGATCCGCAAACTCGTTCTTCTTTCTGCGGGTGGAAGACCTTCGCGTCGAGGCCTGCGTCCAATCGTTCGAGGCCAGAACAAATGAAATTTCACGGATTGCGGATGCTCTGTACCGCGCTCACCCTTTCGTGCACCCACGGCTGTGGAGGTTCGCCTACCACCGACACCCGAGTGGCGGTCACGCCGAGCGCAACGCCGGAGAGCGCCGAACAAACCACTCCTTCGAAGGAACCGGAGGCGCTCGAAGCCGCACCCGCGCCCCACCGGGCAACCCCCGAAGTCGCTTCATCGCAGATTCACATCGTTCCCGAGAATCGAGCCCACGAGTACTTTGACGGGACCGCTTTTTCCCCGCCGAGCGCCTACTTCACTCCCACGCCTTCCGACGTCGAGCGCCTGGAACGTGCGCTCGTTCCGTATCTTCGCGGTGCTCGAAACGGTCGCCGCTCAGTCACGCGCCCGCTCGACGACTACAACCGCCGCTACCACGGACTCATCGAAAACGATGAACGCTTCATCCGCCTCCAGGCGCTGTGCATGGACTTTGATGCGCCGGACTGGCGGGAGCCGGTGATGGTCGATGATGGCGGCGACTGCTTCTTCGACGTCAACTGGAGCGTCGAGAACGAAACGTTCTCTCAATTCATGGTGAACGGCGAAGCGTGACCCGTAGTTCCAAAATAGAGATGGCCGCACGCCTCACGCACGCCGAGGACCACGGGATGGCCTCCGTCCGCGCCACGGTACCGGGAGATGTGGCTTCGCGATCCGGACGGCTATCTTGTCGTGATCTCCAGTCCCGAGGGCGAAGCCGACGTTCCCTGACCCCACCGGTCTCAGCGCGGCGGGAGGACCCAGATCGGGCTTGACCAGGCGCGTTCCTGAACCGTGGGAAGATGGGCCGGGTCCGTGCAGTAGGCTGGCGGAAAGAGGAGCGAGTTGCAGTCTCGCTGGCTCCATCGGCAGGTCGGATTCTCCAGGACCCGCGCGTAGTACACCGTCGGCAGCGTCGGATCGAAGGCCGCGTCCACGAATGTCGCGCACGGCGCGGTCAGCCCATCCCCGCTCGGCTCGCAGGTTTCTAGGTCGACGGTGGCGTCGTCGGTGGGGTCTTCCATCACGGTAAAGACCTCCTCCTGCACCTCGCCCGTCGCGTCGACCCATACCTTGATGATCTCCACCCGCTGAATCGGAATCTCGTCCATCATCGCCTGCACGAAGAAGCGTGGCGAACCGGCGCTCGCGTCGAGCTCGCCGCCCATCGGAACACCGTCCCGGTAAGCCCGCTCAATGCCGTTCGGCATGGAGCAAAGATTCTCCGGAAGATCGCTCCCCCCGAAAAAGCGAAGTTGGATTCGAGATCCACTGGTTGCAAAGGTTTCGCGCCGCTTCATTGCTTCGAAGAGCGCGTCGCGTGAGTTCTCGACGGCCCATACACCGGCGAGCCCCCCCGGGGCGAACTCCTGCTGCACCCCGGAAAGGCGATCCCGGGGAGTCCCGTCCTGCGTGCCAAAGTGGCCTTGAAACTCGTCTTCATCGGTATCTCCCGGGTTCGCATTGTGAGCATCGGTCGAGCCGATGAACCCGAACTCGAACGGGTTCTCGCCAAGGCTCTGCCACTCGCCAAGACCGAGACCGAGCGCGTTCCGGGTGTAGTCGGAAGCGGCCGAGCAGCTGAAGAGCTGTCCGTCGCCGCCACCTGGCGGGCAAGCCTCGGCCTCGACGGTTTCGAAATCGCATGCCTCGTCGTTCGAGAAGCCGGGGACTCCGGGCCGGAAGTAGCACTCGCTGTTTCCCTTGTGCTGAATCAGCTCCACGATCGGTTCGATCGCGGCCCGGTCGGCGGCCTCCTGGCGCCGCTCGGCTTCGTTCGTCGCATCCGGATACTCGAGCTGAAACATGAAGCCGCGAGAGCCGTTCGAGTTGTGGGGGATCGCGATCGCATCGCAGCCGGCGATCCCGTCGATGCAGCTGCGTCGGAGCGCGTCGTGGAGGCCCCACCAGGTGGGCTCCTCGAAATAGCTGATCGGAAGGTCGGGAACGCTCGCATTCCGGAAGATCACATTTCGGTGCAGGTTCGAGTTGTTGGTGGTGGCGGTCCACTCGTAGGCTACGAACGTGGTGAAGCGGCACGCCGAGGTTCGGTCGTAGGCGGCTTCTGCCGCGGCTCGCTCCCGCATCCACACCGTCTCCGCTTCGTTGAGGCAAGCCATACCATCCGATCCGCAGATGCTCGCCTGCCGCACCGGCGCCTCCATCCCGAGCGCGTTGCCAAAAAATCCAAAGCCAATGATCGGGAGCATACTTCGATAGGTGCGGCAGCCGGCGGATTCGAAGCTCGGCGAGCCCTCGACGGAGCAAAGCGAGGTTTCACCGAGAAACTCCGAGTGATCGCTGACCGCAGCGAAATCCAAGGGCCGATCGATCTGCGCGGTTCGCGGACCCATTCCGTCCTCGGCGAGCGGGATCGGTTCGCCCCGAGCAAAGCGGTATGCGGTGTCAGGATCGCCCCGGACACCAAACACGTAGGCGTCAAACGAGTAGGACGTGTGGACGTGGAGGTCGCCGAAGTAGGCGTTCCGAAGCGGGTTCTGGTCGGCGCAGGGTTCGCGGTTCTCGGTGTACTCGATCAGCGGCGGCTCGGCGTCGGGCACATCGGCGTCGGGCACATCGCCATCCGGAACGTCCGCGTCCGGCACGCTCGCGTCGAGGGAGGCGTCGGATAGGTCCGCATCGCGCGCCGCGTCTC
>JBCCZL010000679.1:0-5149 GCA_039187775.1 Myxococcota bacterium | reverse complement strand
GGCAGACCCAGACTCTCGAGGTGCGGCTCGCCGGTTACGAAGATTGGGAAGCGAGCCTCCGAACCACCGAAGGGGTGGTGGAGCAGATCGCGGTCCTGACTCCGCTTCGTGGGAACCTCACCGTCGAGACCGAACCGGCCGGAGCGATGGTGTGGGTCGACGGAGTCCTTCGCGGTCGATCGCCGGTCGAAGTTCCGAATCTCGCGCTCGATCGTGCAGTTTCGGTGCGGGCAGTTCGGCCCGAGGGCGGCGAGGCCCGCGCCGAAGCCACGCTCACCGCCGCCGACCGAAGTCAGACCGTCCGCATCACGATTCCTGCTTCCGAGTGACTCATCCAAAGGGTCTTGTGCGAAGGGCCTCTTTTGACGGGATCTTTCGAATTTGAAAGGACTTTGTGAAAACGAGCTCGGGAAAACGAGCTTCCGCAACCGGCAACCGCCTGGTGCTTATGCAGGGGGACTCGTTCGGCGCGTTTCAGCGTTACGGCTGGAGGACGAGGTTGTCGATGAGCCTCGTTGTTCCGAGGTGCGCGGCAACCAGAAGCGCCGTCTCCTGTGTTCGCTCTTGGAGGCTCCCGTCAAGGAGTTCGAACGTTTCCGGATCCGCGAGGGCGATGTAGTCGACGCGGTCGAAGGCCTTCCCGACCGGTTCACGGGCGAGCGAAAGGAGCACGTCAGCGTCTCGTTCGCCTCGCGTCCAGGCTCGCTCCGTCGCCCGGAGCCCCTTTACGATCGCTACGGCGCGCTCCCGGGCATCGCCGTCGAGGTAGCGATTGCGGGACGACATCGCGAGCCCATCGGCTTCGCGAACGATTGGATGAGCGACGACGGTGACGCGAAAGTCGAGGTCGCGGGCCAGGCGGCGCACAAGCTGAAGCTGCTGAAAGTCCTTCTGACCGAACACTGCGCTGCAGGGCTGGGTCAGATTAAACAGTTTGCTCACCACGGTGGTCACGCCCTCGAAGTGGCCGGGTCGGTAGTGCCCTTCGAGCGGCCTCGCCAGCGTGTCGACGGTGACCGAGGTTTGATAACCTGACGGGTACATCGCCGAAGTTTCGGGGGCAAACACCAGACTCGCGCCTCGTTCCTCCGACGCCGCGACGTCTGCCGCGAGGGTGCGAGGGTAGCGGCCGAGGTCTTCTCCTTCCCCAAACTGAAGAGGATTCACGAACACCGTGACCACCACGAACTCTCCATGGTCGCGCGCGGCATCGATGAGGCGGAGGTGGCCCTCGTGGAGCGCACCCATCGTCGGCACCACCGCGACTCGTTGCCCGCTCGCTCGCGCCGCATCGCAGGCGGCCACGAGCTCGTGGATCTCGTGGGTCACCCGCATCGCTGGCGTCCCGTCATCGGCGCGGGTCCGTCATCGTCAGTTTTCGGGCCCATAGCCACCGGCCCGGAGGATCCGAGCCGAGGGGTCGGCGGGCTTTTCAGGAAGCCGGGTGACCGTGCTGCTTTCGCTTCGGATCCGCTTCGGCTTCTTCTTCGCCCCAAAGGAATGCTCCTTGGCAGGAAAGAGTCCCTGCCGAACTTCCTCGCAGTATGTCGCGGTCGCTTCCACGCCGTCGCGGAACATCTCGGCGTAGCGCTTTACGAACTTCGGCCGGAGATTCGGCGTCAAGCCGAGAAGGTCGTACGACACCAGCACCTGACCGTCGCAGTGCGCGCCCGCGCCGATCCCAATGGTGGGAATGGTCAGCGCCTCGCTGATCTCTCGACCGAGTTCGAGCGGGATCCCCTCGAGGACCACCGCGAATGCCCCGGCCGCTTCGACCGCGAGCGCATCCTGAAGCACCGCTCGGCCCGCTTCTTCGCTGCGCCCCTGTACTTTGAAGCCGCCCATCGCATGCACGCTCTGCGGCGTGAGGCCGACGTGGCCCATCACGGGGATGCCCGCCGCCACGATCCGAGCGATGGTCTCGGCCATCGCCTGACCGCCCTCGAGCTTCACCGCGTGGGCGCCCCCCTCGGAGAGGAACCGGCCGGCGTTCCGAAGCGCATCCTCCGGGCTGACTTGATAGCTCATGAACGGCATGTCGCCGACGATAAGCGCGCGGTCCGTCCCGCGGGCAACCGCGCGGCAGTGATAGATCACTTCGTCAACCGTGACCGGGAGCGTGGTCTCGCGACCCTGCACCACCATTCCGAGCGAGTCGCCGACGAGCAGCATGTCGACTCCGCCGTCGTCGAACATCCGGGCAAAGGTCGCATCGTAGGCGGTGAGCATGGTGATGCGGTCGCCGCGGGCCTTCATGGCGAGGAGGCCTGGAACGGTCACAGGGCGGAGTTCAGCCGGAGGGCTCATTCGAAGGTTCGTCTTTCCGGAGTCGCGGCCGGATAGAATTCCGGTCCACGCTACCAGCGACTAATATAAGCATTCGCGGGTGCAGGGCAAGGCGACGTTCCTTCCCGAACACAACCGCGGCCCTCGGTTCCGTGAGGTTGGGGCCTCGGCTACTCCGCGAGCTCCGCCAGCGCGTCGTCGACTTCGGTCCGAAGCTCCGCGAGTTTCTCCCGCGCGTCTTCGAGAGCGGTCTTCGTGGCCGCGTCGACCTCCTCCTTTTGCAGCTCTTCATCGATGCGGAGCGCCCGGTCTTCTCCGAGAGCGGCGGCGCGTTTCAGCATGCGCTGGGCTTCGTCGCCGAGGTCGAGCTTGCCGAGGAGTACTCCGGCCTTGAGGTGGTACTGAATGTGGCCTGCCTTGTCCGAACCTTCGGTCAGGGCGCGATAGAGGTCCGCCGCACGCTCGTACTTTTCGTGCTTTTCGTGAAGCTCGGCGAGAGGTACCGCCACCGCCGGAGGGAAGTCGTAGCTTCGCCGCCCGCTAAACATCTCGATGACCGCCTCGAGTGTCTCACGGGCGCGCTCATCGTTTCCGTTGTCGCGGTGTGCCAGTCCGAGCTCCTGCAGCACCACCCACGATGGTGGACCGTCGCCCATGTCGGCGGCGATCTGAAGCACTTCCACCGCCTCGTCGGGCCGTTCTTTCTGCCGAAGATAGCGACCGAGTTCGAGCAGCGGTCGAGGGTCGTCGTCGAGTGCTTCAGCGGCGCGTTCGAGTTCGGCGATCGCCGCTTCCACGTCCTCCCGCTCCTCCGCGAGGCGCGCCAGGAGAAGGTGTGCGGTCAAGCGGCTCTGCCCGCCTTCGTCTTCCTCCAGACAGTCGAGAAACGCCCGGAGCGCTTCTTCGCCGCGTTCGGTGGCCTCGTCCTCGGTGTAGGCCGGAGGGTCGACTTCGAAGTCTTCCTTCTGAAGCTCGAAGTAGGCGCGACCGGTCTCGAACCAGAGATAGCGCGGTTCCTCGGCCTCATCGAGGAGCGCTTCGAAGGTCTCGATCGCGGCTTTTGGTTTGCCGTCGTAGACCTGAAGCAGCGCGTCGCCGAAGGCGTCGCCGTATTCGCCATATTCTTCGTCCTGCGCGGGCTCCCAGGACCCGCCGAGGGCGGCGAGTCGTTCTTCGTCGCTGATCTCGACTTCGTGTGCTTTTTCGACGGCGTCGTGGCTTTCGAGTTCGTCGATGAGCCCCTGGGCCTCGCTCCGAATCTCGACGTCGACTGCAACCTCGAGCGCGCTTTGCAGTTCGTTTCGCGCGAGGTCGGGCGAGTCCGAGGCGATGCAGCGGCGCGCCTCGGCGATCCGTTCCTTGGCGAGGGCGTCGCAGCACTCGTGGATCCGGTTCTGAAGCTGCTCCTTCAGGTTGACGTCTTTGGTTTTGGCCAACGCTTTTTCGAGGCCGAGCTTGGCTCGACCGTGGTCTCCCCGAGACATCAGCTCCGCGGCGTGCTCGAGTTCCTCTTCGGGGGTCCGCCCCTTGAACATTCGCTTAAGCAGTGACATCGATCAGCTTGCCTTTCCTGTGCATGGTCTCGCAGCCGGATCCGCTCGGGTGGGGTTCCTGCCAGCCCGTCAACGACGGCTGCCCTGCTTCTTCTGATAGCGCTGGGTGGCGGCGGTCTTGATCGGAGACGGAATGTTTCGGCTGCGGCTCAGGGCCCGAAGGTCGTTTTCGCGAAGGTGGCCGATAAAGCGGAGGGCGATCCCCGTGGGCGTCTTGGGATTAAACACGAGCGCGCGCTTCACGTCGTAGTACCGGAGCCACTCCTTTTTGTTGCCGATGAACCGAAGGATGTCGTCGCTGATCTCTTTGGAATGAGCGACGGAGGCCGCCTCCGAGTCGTTCATGTTTCGAATCGCAGCAAAGCTCACGGTGCGCTTGGGGTCACGGACGAGGATCGCCCGCGCCGCGGCGTCGCCGATTTGAGCGAAGCGGATCTTCTCTGCCATCGTCATTTCGGCGATCTTGTCGCGGAGGGAGTTGAAGCGTTTCTTCAGTTCTTCTTTCCCGTCGACCTTGTCTCGTTGGATGGCCTCTACATCGTCCTCGTCTTCCTCGAGGGCCTCCTTGCTGAGCTCATCGCCGGGCAGCGGTTCATCGGAGGGTTCGGGAATGAGCTGGCCCTTGATCGCTTCGACGTGTTCCTTAAACGCAGCGATGCCGGAAAGCTGAACATCGTTTCGCGCGGCGAGCTCCACCAGTCGGTCCGCCGTCGACATTCGCGTGTTCCGGTTTTTGTAGAGCGCCTCGATGATCTTCGGAGCCTGGAGGAGGCGCTCTTGGTTGACCGCGATCACTTCGCTCACGTACTCGCTGCAATCTCCGGCGATCCGCTGGACCGTTGCATCGACGGTGGCCGCATTCATCACGATCTTCTCGACCACCGGTTCCCGGTCGGAGAGAAGTCGGCTCAGGCCGTCGAGGATTGCGGCGGGAAGTGCGGTGCCGGCGGCCGACACCACCACATTGTCGGGCACGCCTTTGAGGGTCTCGACTGCGGCGGTGGAGACGAGCGCGTTGTCGTCGGCGGAGAGCTGCACCAGAAGCGTGACGAGGTCCGGTCCCTTGACGGGCACGAGCCCCTTGGCCGCCATGGTCTTCGCGGCGGCCGGCGCTTTGGGGTCGGCGAATCGGTGGAGCGACGCGGGAAGCGCCTCCTTGGGGAGCGGAAGGTCCAACCCGGAGTCCATAGCGCGACTATCGGCCCTTCGGCGTCGTCACGCAACGCTCGGCGCCGACGGAACGACGTCCCACGGCCCGTGTGCTCGTCGTCCCGTCACCGCCGTTGTCGCCCCGTCACCGCCGTCGCCGC
>JBCCZL010000678.1:0-5186 GCA_039187775.1 Myxococcota bacterium | reverse complement strand
ATGCTCGCGCACAACGGCGAGATCAATACGCTCCAGGGAAACATCGTGCATATGCGCGCCCGCGAGCGGGGCTTTGCGCAGGCCGACCAAAAAGCGCTCTCGCCGGTGCTCGATCCGGGCGCGAGCGATTCGGCCATGCTCGACAACGCCCTCGAGCTCCTCACCTACTCGGGCCGAAGCCTTGCTCACGCGGTCACCATGGCGATTCCCGAGGCGTGGCAGAAGGACGACACGATGGATCCGGAGGTGCGCGCGTTCTACGAGTACCACGCGTCGCTGATGGAGCCGTGGGACGGTCCGGCCTGCGTCGCGTTCACCGACGGTCGGGTGGCGGGGGCGGTGCTCGATCGCAACGGCCTTCGGCCCGGGCGTTACGTGCTGACCAAAGACGGCACGCTGATCCTCGCGTCCGAGGCGGGGGTGATCGATCTTGCTCCCGAGCAGGTCGTCGCACGGGAGCGCCTTCGCCCAGGCCGAATGCTCCTCGTCGATTTGGAACACGGCGGCGTGGTCGATGACGGTGAGCTCAAGCGAGACCTTGCCGCCCGAGCCCCCTATCCGCGCTGGGTAAGCTCGGAGATGGTGCGGGTGCGGGAGCTCTCGACGCCGCTGTTTCATACGTTGCCTCAGCCGATGCCCGAGATCGAACTCCGCCGAGCCCAGCGGGTGTTTGGCTATACCCGAGACGATCTCACGATGCTCCTTTCCCCCATGGCCGCCACGGGCAAGGAGCCGGTGGGCGCCATGGGGGATGACACGCCCCTCGCGGTGCTCTCGGAGGAGCCCGAGCTCCTGTTTCATTACTTCAAGCAGCAGTTCGCCCAGGTCACGAATCCACCCATCGATCCGCTCCGAGAAGACCTCGTGATGTCGCTTCGCACGACCCTCGGCCCATCGCGAAGCCTGCTAGAAGAGACCGCGGAGCACTGTGAGCAGCTCGAGCTCGACGGTCCGGTGCTGACCAACGCGCGCCTTCGGCAGATTCGCGCGCTTCGGCGCGGCGGCCTTGAGTCTCGCACCCTCAAGACGCTCTTCGAAGTGAAGCGCGGCCCGGGGGGCTTACGACGTGCGGTCGAGATGCTCGCGAAGCGGGCGGAGAACGCGATCGCCGACGGTGCCTCGATCCTCATCCTCTCCGACCGAGCCCACGACGAAGACCTCGCGCCGATTCCTTCGCTCCTCGCGGTAGCCGCGGTCCATCAGCACCTCATCGACGCCGGGGTCGGACAAAAGGCGAGCCTCGTCGTCGAAACCGGCGAAGCCCGGGAGGTCATGCATCTGAGCCTCCTCCTCGGCTACGGAGCGAGCGCAGTCAATCCGTATCTCGCGTACGACACCATCATTGCCCTCACCAAAGAGCGGCTGGATCTGGATCCTCAGACCGGCGTCGAGCAGTACATCAAGGGTCTCCAGCTCGGCATTCTGAAGGTGATGAGCAAGATGGGGATCTCGACGCTCCAGTCCTATCGCGGCGCCCAGCTGTTCGAAGCGGTGGGTCTATCGGACGCCCTGGTCGAGGAGTTCTTTCAGGGAACCGTTACGCGGATCGGCGGCCTCCTGCTCGAAGACGTGGCCCGAGAGACGCTGGCCCGTCACGGCGCAGTGCAGCTCGACCGCGCCGGGCCCTTGCCCACGGGTGGGCATTACAAATGGCGCCGCGACGGCCGACGGCACGCCTACGGGCCCTCGGTGATCGGGTTGCTTCAGCACGCCGCGCGGAGCGGGGACTACCGCCAGTACAAACGCTATTCGCGGCTTGCGAACTCGGACCACCCGTCCACCTCGCTCCGCTCGATGCTCGAGCTGTGCGAGACCGCCCCGATTCCCCTGAGCGAAGTCGAGCCGGCAGGCGCGATCGTGGAGCGGTTTCGCACCGGCGCGATGAGCTTCGGTTCGATTTCGAAAGAGGCGCACGAAACCCTCGCGATCGCGATGAACCGGCTCGGGGGACGCTCGAACAGCGGCGAGGGCGGGGAGGACCCGGCCCGGTTCGTTCCCGACCCGAACGGCGACCTTCGTCGGAGCGCGGTCAAGCAGATCGCGTCCGGGCGCTTCGGGGTGACGCCCGAGTACCTGGGCAATGCCCGGGAGCTCCAAATCAAAGTGGCGCAGGGCGCAAAACCGGGCGAGGGCGGCCAGCTGCCGGGGCACAAAGTCGATCAGACCATCGCCACGATTCGCTGTTCGACCCCCGGGGTTGGGCTGATCTCTCCGCCGCCCCACCATGACATTTACTCGATCGAGGACCTCGCCCAGCTGATCCACGACCTTCGCGCGGCGAACGACCGGGCGACCATTTCGGTGAAGCTCGTGAGCGCCGCCGGGGTCGGTACGATCGCCGCCGGAGTGGTCAAAGCGGGGGCGGATCACGTGTTGATCAGCGGCGCATCCGGCGGAACGGGAGCCGCACCGCTCAGCTCGATCAAGCACGCGGGCCTTCCCTGGGAACTTGGGGTGGCGGAGACCCAGCAGGTCCTGGTGATGAACGATCTCCGCGGCCGGGTGGTCCTCGAAACCGACGGCCAGCTCAAGACGGGCCGCGATGTCGTCATCGGAGCGCTCCTCGGCGCGGAGGCGTTTGGATTCGGAACCGCGGCGCTCGTGGCTTTGGGGTGCGTGATGATGCGGGTCTGCCATCTCAACACCTGTCCGGTCGGCGTGGCCACTCAGGACCCCCGGCTTCGAAGCCGCTTTCGGGGAGAGCCGGAACACGTCATCAACTTCATGTCGTTCGTCGCGGAGGAAGTCCGGGAACACCTCGCTCGGCTCGGCGCCCGCCGCTTTGAGGAGATCGTCGGTCGGGTAGAGCTCCTTCGACCCCGTCCCATCAAGGCGCGGGAGCGCCGGAAGGCATCGACGGTCGACCTCGGGGCGATCCTTCACCCGGTGCGGGCGCCCCGGACCCATGCGCGTCGCTTTCAGTCGCGGGAAGAACCGGCGGGGCCGTCCACGCTCGAAGCGGACCTCCTGGTCCGGGCGCGGCCCGCGATCGAGGAAGGGGCCGCGGTTACGATCGACTGCGCGGTGCAGAACAGCGACCGGACCGTGGGCACCCGGCTCTCCGCGGAGGTGGTTCGGCGTCGGGGACCGCTCGGCCTCAGCGACGCAACGATCCGGGTTCGCTGCCGGGGCAGCGCCGGCCAGAGCTTCGGGGCGTTTGTGTGCCCCGGAATCGAGCTCCGGTTGCGCGGGGAGGCGAACGATGCGGTGGCCAAAGGCCTCGCGGGAGGACGGGTGGTGCTCGTCCCGCCGGAGGACATCGACGACCATGTGCTCGCGGGGAACGTGGCCCTCTACGGGGCGACCGGAGGCGAGCTCTATCTCCGCGGGGTCGCCGGGGAGCGCTTCGCGGTGCGAAACAGCGGCGCGAACGCGGTGGTCGAGGGCGTCGGAGCGCATGGCTGCGAATACATGACGCGGGGCACGGTGCTCGTGCTCGGAGCGATCGGTCGGAACTTCGGCGCGGGGATGAGCGGGGGCGTCGCGTTCGTCCTCGACCAGCCGGGCCTCGACCATCGCATCAACCGAGGGCTCGTCGATCTGTTTCCTCTCGACGATTTCGACCGGGAGGAGGTTCGCCGATTGCTTCGGGCCCACAAGCGGCACACCGGAAGCGTTCGAGCGGAGGCTCTCCTCGCGACCCTCGATGCGGCTCCCGACGACCCCGACATCCCGCTTCGAAAGGTGATTTCCCCGGCGTACTTGGAACTTCGCGCCAAGCAGCCAGCTCCGCGACTTCGGGTGGTGCATGGGTAAGCCCACGGGGTTTTTGGAAGCCGATCGAGCGGTCCTGCCGCGTCGGTCCGTCGACGAGCGAATTACCGACTCGCGCCAGGTCGACCTCAAGCTCTCGCTTCCCGTGCTGGAGGAGCAAGCGAGCCGCTGCATGGATTGCGGGGTTCCGTTTTGCCACCAAGGCTGTCCGCTCGGAAATCAGATCCCCGAATGGAACGACGCGGTGTATCGCGGCAACTATCATGAGGCGGCCGAACGGCTCCTCGCCACCAACAACTTCCCCGAGTTCACCGGGGCGACCTGCCCTGCGCCCTGCGAGGATGCGTGCGTGCTCGACCTCCACGGGGCGCCGGTGACCATCAAGCAGATCGAAAAGCAGATCGCTACCGAGGACGCCGTCTACGAACCAAAGCTGCCCCGGCACCGAACGAACCATCGGGTGGCGGTGATCGGGAGCGGACCCGCGGGCCTCGCCGCGGCTCAGCAGCTTCGTCGGGCGGGCCACGCGGTGACCGTGTTCGAACGCGACGACCGGCTGGGAGGGCTGCTGCGCTACGGCATCCCCGACTTCAAGCTCGAAAAGACGCTCGTGGATCGACGCCTCGCGCAGCTTCGAGCCGAAGGGGTCGAGTTTCGCACCGGCGTCGATGTCGGGAAAGATATCCCCGGGGACGAACTTCTACGGGCCCACGATGCGGTGCTCGTTGCGGTGGGAGCTCAGGAGCCCCGCCAGATGTCGATCCCGGGAAGCGAGCTTCCTGGCGTCGTACCGGCGATGGAGTATCTGACCGCGCAGAACCGAGCGGTGGCCGGACAAGTGCTTCCCGTCGGACTCAATGCCCGAGGTCGCCGGGTCGTGATCCTCGGCGGTGGCGACACCGGTGCCGACTGCCTGGGAACCGCCCATCGCCAGGGCGCGGCGGAGGTCACGCACTTTCACTACAAGCCGGCGCCCCCGGTGAGACGCACCGAAGACACACCCTGGCCGTGGGTCCCGCTGCTTCTCCGCGACTCGAGTTCCCACCAAGAGGGTGGGACGCGAGCCTTCGGGGTTGTCGCGAAGGCATTCGAAGGTGACGGCCGTCTCGAGCGCCTGCGGGTGGCTACCGTCGACTGGGAGGAGCAGGCGGACGGCCTCTCCATGGTCGAGCGGCCCGGAACCGAAGAGCTCATCGACGTCGACCTTTGCCTCATCGCGATCGGATTCGTGGGCGTGACGCCGAGCCCGCTTTACGCCCAGCTTGGCATCGGCGCCGCGCCGCGACTCCTTCATGGGGATGATCGGTTTCGCGGAACGACTCCCGGCGTGTTCGTCTGCGGCGATGCGCGACGCGGAGCGTCCCTCGTGGTGTGGGCGATCTGGGAAGGCCGGGAGGCCGCGCGATCCGTCGACCGGTACCTGATGGGCGAGTCGCAACTTCCGACGAGCCCGAATCTTCACCCGCTCTGAT
>JBCCZL010000677.1:0-5206 GCA_039187775.1 Myxococcota bacterium | reverse complement strand
TCGCTTCGCACGCTGGTCCTCGCGGCCACATTTCTCGTCGACTTTCTCTATTTCGAGAACACCGAGCGCTGGTCCGCGTAACCCTCCGAAAGTCAAAAGAGCCTGGCCACAATCCCGTCGAGTCGAAGCCAATGCTCGAGAGGAACCGAGAGGAAACCCTCGCGGAGCTCGAGCTCTCCGTTGGCCAACGCTCGCTCCACCGGCGCCCGTCGCCCCTCGAGGGGGTCCACGCCGCAGCGGGCCTCGGCGCCCCGAAGGTCGATGCCCTCTCGAGTTCGGAGACCGAGCATGAACGCTTCCCGCATCAGCGTAGGCCCGTCGAGTTCTTCGCGCTCCGCCATGCCCACTTCTTCCCGGCCCATTCCAAGATAGCGTTCCGGCTCTGGCGAATTCCGGTAGCGGACCGCCCTTCCCGGTCCCTCGAACAGGCAGCCGACCGCCGCCGCGCCAAGGCCGAGGTACTCGCCTCCCCGCCAATAGTGCGCGTTGTGGCGTGACTCTTCGCCCGGCACCGCATAGTTCGATACCTCGTAGTGCGCGAGACCCGCCTCGGCAAAGCGACGCTCCGCCAGTTCGAACTTGTCCGCATAGCTCTCCTCCGTCGCGACAGGAAGCCGCCCTTTCCGATGGAGGGTTCCAAACTGGGTCCCCGGCTCGATGGTGAGGGCGTAAGCGGACATATGGCGCAACCCGAGGCCGAGCACCCCCTCGAGATCTTCGGCCCATTCGTCGGTGCTTTGCGTGGCGACTCCGAACATCAAGTCCGCGCTCACCCGCGGCATCAACTGAAGCGCCAAGGCCAGCCGCTCCCGCGCGGTGGCGCTGTCGTGAAGGCGCCCGAGGAAGGTAAGATGCGAGTCCGAGAGGGACTGAACTCCGACCGAGACGCGGTTGATGCCCACCTCGCGAAAACCGGTGAGGACGGTTTCGTCTAGCGAGCTCGGATTGCATTCGGCGGTGACTTCGAGATCTTCCTCTCCATCGAAGATCTCGCGCGTTGCTTCGAGGACACGCCCGAGTTCCGCCGGGGCCCAAAGCGAGGGCGTGCCTCCGCCGAAGAAGACGCTGTGCAAGCGCCGGCCTTCGAGCGCTTCCGCCCGGCGACCGAGCTCGGCGATCACCGCATCCGCATAGGCCCTGTGCGGTAGCGCGCCCGGCTCGATTCGGCGCGTCGCAAAATCACAGTACGGACACTTGCGAAGGCACCAAGGGAAATGAATGTAGACCGCAAGCGGGGTCACGAGGGAGCCGCGAAGATCGCCTTCCGGTAGTACTGGAGCTCGGCGAGGCTCTCGCGAATGTCGTCGAGCGCACGATGGCTCTCTTTCTTTCCCGGCGCGTGGTTGTACGCGTCCGGATACCAGCGCTTCGCCAGCTCCTTGACCGAGCTGACATCGATCATCCGATAGTGAAGGTACGAATCAAGCAACGGCATGTAGCGGCGGATGAACCGTCGATCTTGATGGATCGAATTGCCGGCAAGCGGCGCGGTGCGCTCCGAACAGTGCGCCTTCACGAACGAAAGGAGTTCGGCCTCCGCCGCCGCCTCCGATAGTGTCGACTGGCGTACCCGTTCAGTGAGGCCGGACTCTCCATGATGGGCGGTGTTCCAGTCGTCCATTGCGTCGAGCACCTCGTCCGGTTGGTGAATCACCAGATTGGGCCCTTCGGCAATCACGTTGAGCTGACCGTCGGTAATGAGCGCCGCCGCCTCGATAATCCGTTCCTTTTCGGCATCGAGCCCCGTCATTTCGAGGTCCATCCAAACGATACAGTCGGCAATGGGCATAGCGTTGCGGAGTACCTCTCCCTGGGCATCCTAGCCTCCCCTAGTATGGCACCCGTCCCAGGTCCAGCCCCAGTGGACTTTTTCTGTTCTCAACTCCCGCCACGAAACACGGCGCACCATCGCGCAACACACCCAAGAGGTCCGTGATTTTCGGGCCGCGTTCTGCGTGCTATCGTCGCCAGCGGTGGAACGGCTGGTGTTTGGAGCGGGGCCCATCGCGCTCCCGCAGGAGATCCGCTCGCCCCGACGTCGCTTCGCGGAACGTCTGGCGCGAGGGTTGGGGGTCGAAGTGATCACCATCGTCGCCTCCAGCTATCCAGAGCTCCGCTCCCTGGTGGCCCGCGGCGAGGCCCATGTCGCGTGGCTTCCCCCGGCGATCTACGCCCATTCCGCAGAGCACGGCACCGCAGAACTACTTCTCGGGACCGTGCGCGCCGGCGGCGGACGGTTTCGCGGCGCGCTGTTCGTCACGAACAAGAGTCCGCTGCACGACGTGTCCGAGCTCGCGGGAAAACGCGTGGCGTGGGTCGATCGAACGTCCTGTGCCGGATATCTATTTCCGCGGCTAGCCCTTCGGAGTGCGGGATGTACCCCGGGCAACCATTTTGCCGAAGAGATCCTCGTGGGTTCGCATCGGTCAGTCACCCGAGCCGTCGCGCTCGGACGCGTGGACTGCGGCGCGACGTACGTCGACGGCTACGGTGACGACGCCCGCTACGGATGGAGCCTCGAGGTCGACTGCGATGAGATGCGGGCGATCTTGTTCACTCCGCCGATCCCGTCGGACACGATTTGTGCGGCCCCCACCCTCGAAGAGGGGATCCGCAAGGACATCAGCGATCTACTTCTGCGAATGCACCAGGACCCCGAAGGAGCCGACGTGCTTCAGAGTTTCTTCGGGGTCGAGCGCTTCGTGCGCGCACGAAAACAAGACTACGAGATCGTTCACCAGGCGTTCCGCACCGACTCATAGTCGGCGACGTTTACGGATCCACGATCGGAAGACTGTCGGAGCCATGGTGCGACTCGAGAATGCTGCGCTGCCGATCGATGCAGCCTCCTTCGAACCGAGCCAATCCATCCTCCACGAGTCGGCCTCCCCCGCCAAACGGCTCGAGGCCTTGCGGCGCCGCCTCGAAGGCTTCACCCCGAGAGATCGTTTCCGCCGCTCGCACCCACTCGGTCCCCCCCGGTCGAACCGCCACCAGCTCCCGGTGAAGAATCCGAGGCAGCCCCGGTTCTTCCGAGGAGTCATAGCAGCACCGAAAGTTCATATGCCGGTCGACCGAAAACGGCAGGGTAAACCGAGCCAACCGGACGACGTAGACTCTGCCGGGCCGAAGATCCGCACGAAGTGCGCCGGTCGATGTGGACCCTCCGGTAAGGCAGTTGCCCGACCCCGGCGCCACAAAGGACTGCGGCCCTGGCGGGCGCGCCACCGCAAACCAGCTCTGCGGAGAAAGCCGACCGAGAAGCTGTCCTTCCTCGTCGAGGACCGATGCGAGGTCGAGACTCGAGAAGGGGCCCCGGTCCGAGTCCTGGCGGAAGAAGATCACCAGCGCGCTCCCCGCTTCGGGCTCCGCCAGCGGAACGGTCCGAACGGGCGGACGACCGACCAGGCATCCGCCCAACACCGCCAAGACCAAGCCGAATCCTACGCGCGCCAGCCGGACGCACCACGTGGGCTCCATGGACCTACGATGCGGATTCGCTGCGCCTAGGCTCACGTTTTCTCAGGCCTCTGAGCGAGGGGGTGAGGAAGCTCACCCGTCCATGAGCTGCCGACGCTGGAGCCTTCATCTTTGGCCCGTGGAGTCATCCGCCAAAACCGCGGGCGCCAAAGTCGTCCCGCTCCGACCCCACGACGGCAGAAGCGATGCCGAACTTGTGACGGCGTTTCTCGGCGGGGACCAGCGATGTATCGAGGTGCTCTATCGACGTTATGCGCCCGATCTCCTGGCCCTCGCGAGCCGGCTGTCCGGCTCGGACGCCGATGCCGATGATGCGGTCCACGATGGTTGGCTCAAGGCGATGCGGCGCCTCCGCCAGCTCAAGGACCCTCACCGGTTTTCGTTCTGGCTTCGGACGATCGTGGTCAACGAGTGCCGGCTCCGGCTTCGTCGACGCCGGCGAATGCACTTCTTTCGTCGTCACGAGACCCCCGACGAAGTATTCGAAACGATGGCCAGTCGCGCGAGCTCCCCGGAGGTCGCCGCCGACCTTCGAAGGGTGGCCGGGCTTCTCGAAGAGCTGACCGCCGAAGAGCGGACCGCCTGGTGCCTTCGAGTTGTGGAGGGGTACTCGCTGGAGGAAACCGCGGCGCTGTGCGCCTGCTCGCTCGCCACGATCAAGCGGCGACTTCAGCGTGCAACGAACCGCATTGGGCGTTTGGCGGGAGGAGCACCATGAGCCGTCCGCTCAAGGAGCTCCACCCCGTTCCCCACGAGGAACGCGTGCAGGCGGTGTGGAACCGGATCGAAGCGTCGCGTGTGTCCACACCAAGCCATCCGAAGGCGTGGATCGGGGTGGCGGCGGTGGCGCTCCTCGGCGCTGGCCTGATCTATCTCGCGAGCGCGTCGGGGCCTGCGCCGCTGACCCTGGAAGACGGGTCGTTGTTGCCCGAACACATGACGTTCTCTGGACCCACGACGGTTCCTCTTTCCGATGGATCGCGCCTTACCTTTGACTCGGAAGCGGAACTCGACGTTCTCCTCAACGAAACATCGGTGTTCGAGCTCGTGCATCGCGCAGGAGAGATTCGTTACGAAGTGCACCGAGCGGGGCGCCGGTGGGTGGTGGATTCGGGGACGGCAACCGTCGAGGTCATCGGAACGGAGTTCTCGATCCGGCGAACCGGAGCCCAGGTTCAGATAAGCGTGATCGAGGGAGTGGTGGTCGTACGAAGCGCAGAGCTCGAGGACGGCGTGATGCGCGTCGGGCAGGGCGAGGTGCTCACGCTGGGGCAAGCGCAAGAAGCCAGAGAAGCGCCGACCATCACAGCGTCGCTCGAGTCTTCGGCCATGGAGGAAGAGGCGCCGGAACTTGGAGCATCGCGTGCCGAGTTCGAGGACCGGTCGCACCCCGCACCCACGCCGTCCAATGAAGAGCCCGAGCCCGCTGTCTCGGAGGCCCTGGAGTCTCTAGTCGACGAGCCGCCGCTGCCGGAGGCCGAACCCGCCGACCCCACGACCCTCACCAGCGAAGAGCTCCTCGCCCAAGCGGACGATGCTCGGAGGGCGGGGGCGGTCGGTGAGGCGGAGTCGCTTCTCACGATCGTGACCGCTCGGAGAGACGAACGGAGCGCGGTGGCGGCATTCACCCTGGCGCGACTTCGACAGCGCCGAGATCCGCATCGAGCCGCCACAGGCTTCGCCGACGCCCTTCGCCTCGGACTCGCGGAACCGCTCCGGCGCGCCG
>JBCCZL010000676.1:0-5240 GCA_039187775.1 Myxococcota bacterium | reverse complement strand
CTCGCATGACCGTGGTCGAAGAGACCCGGTACCGAAACGGCGTTCCCATCGCTCGTACCCGAACCAGCACCCAGTACAGCGGCGCCGAGCCCGACTGTATCAACGCCTCAGAATATCGGTATCGACACGACGGGCGGAGCCGGCGAACCCGCGAGACGGTGGTGGTGAGCCCGTGTGAAGGCGAGGTGCATGCTCCGGTCGTCGACCGCTTTCGCTATCCAACCGCGACCGGATTCGAACACGCCGAGATCTCGCGCAGCCGACCGAATGCACCGCTCCGTCACCGATACCGAGTTCCCAACGGGAGCGCACCTCAGGCCGAAGCGTCCTGTGAGGACGGCACCTGCCACTGTTGGGTGGAGCTCCGAGACTGCGACGGCTTCCCCGTCGCCCGGGTGTCCCCCGGTCAGACGGTGCTCCAGTACGACCATTGCCCCCCGACGTGACGTTCACGTCGAGGGGCCGGTCCATGGTCTGCGCATCGGCCTGCAGCGGACAGCTCGTCACGCCGATGCGACCTTCGGTCGTTAGAAGCGGCTGCTGTCGATCTCGAGAATCTGGCTCGAGCCGCTATCGAGGACCCACCAGTGGCCATTGCCATCCAGCGAGAAGCCTTCGATCTGCATCACACCGAGCGACGCCAGATCCACCACCTCGTCCATCGCCCCATTTGCGGGATCGAATCGATAGATTCCCGTGTCCGCACCAAGAAGAAGGGTCGTGTCGTCCACCGCCAGCCCGCGTGCCGTGAACCCCGGATCGCCAAGGTCCCACCAGCTCAAGTCCGCCCCAGAAACTCGGTCATAAGACGCCACCTGAGACCGGAACGACTGGGACATATTCGCCTGCGGCCGATCCTGGGGCTGTGCGTAGAGCGTGTCCGTCGCCGCGTCATACGCCACCGCCTCGCTCACCTGAACGGCCGGTTCGCCGAACTCCATCGGATCCCAGAAGCCAGGCTCGTAACAGAAGTGAGATTGAAGTTCGCCGTCGGCGAGATCGATCAGGTAGCCGTCACTGACGCCGGTGATCGCAAAGCGTTCCTGCCCGAGCGCCGCAATATCGGTGAATCCGCCCTCCGGCACTTCGACGGCCCGCCATACTTCCCGCCACGCCTGGTTCTCAAATACGGAGAGCACTCCCGTCGCGCTCAGGGCAAACAGGCGATCGGAAGTCCCCTCCACGGCAATGCCCACCACATCACCCAACGACGTTGCGGGAGTCCGCGAAACGACCGCGCCATCTTCGCTGCCTGGGTCCACGACCTCGCTCTGGCAGCCCACCATCGCAAGCCCCAACCCCAACACGATCCCAATCTTCAAAGAAACCCTCTGCATTTCGTACACTCCCTCCGCTGCGCCTGTGCCAGCGTGAGCCGGAACAGGACGACGAGAGAAAGAATCTGCAACTCTGGTACCAACGCCGCATCACGGCGAGGATCCGGCAGCGATCCGCATGCGGATTCAACCGCGAGAAGTTCGTCGCTCATGCCCAGTTCCTCGCCTCGCCTCGCGGCTCGCCCACTCCTTTCCACCGATCGACTTCAAGGAGTGTGGAGATGAGCTCTAGCCTCGGATCAGTGCTCGCTCGAGTCGGGCCTTCCAGTCGGCTGCGCGGTCGGGATCGACGGCCATCGCGTAGGCGACGTGACCGCGCAGGTACGCGGGGAAGTTCGGATGCCCGTTCCGGTTCTGACTTGCGAGGCCATGCCGCGCGACGTTGTGAAGGAGTGCCCGCAGTCGGCGGCGTTCCTTTCGGGAAAGACCCGCACGGTCGTTGACCACCAGCCCGGTGACCTCTTGCCGCCGCGCCCTTCGCATGACTCGGGTCTTATCCGGATGCACCAGGAAACTGTGGCGCTTCAGGATATGGCGAGTCGCGGCGAGGAGTTTCGGGATCGCCGCTTCGTTCGCCCCAGAGAAGGTCACATCGTCGGCGTAGCGAGTAAACGCGTAGCCGTGCCGCTCTGCGATCCCGCGAAGGTCGCGGTCGAGGCCCCGGCAGATCAGATTGGTGATCGCCGGCGATGTGCAGGCGCCCTGTGGCAGCACCCGGTCGCCAAGCGCCACGTGGTACACCTTGCCGTCGACTTCCGCTTCGGTTCGCGGCGGTTCGGTGGAGAGGAGCGCGAGGGTGATGGCCACCGCCTCGCCGTAGCCGAGCGCCCGAAAGAGTCCCTTCACTCGACGAAAACCGATGCTTGGAAAGAAGTCCTTCACGTCGAGGTTGATCACGATCGGCTTTCCGACGTGGGCCTTCGCGTTGCTCAACGTCGACCGGCCGGTGACAAAGCCGTGAGCCTCCGTAGACACGTCGACCTTCTTCAGGATCTCCTCGAACACCCACCGCTGCGCCTGCGCGAGGATCGGCTTCGGAGCGCTGATGTGGCGCTCGCCACCGGTTTTCTTCGGCACCGCGTAGCGCCGATAGTGAACCACCGAGACGCTCCGACGGTGATAGGTGAGCCACCGGATCGCTTTGAGCGGCATGTTCATCGCCTTGGCGAGCTCCTCCGCCGAGTGCACCACCGGAAGCCCTCGCTCCTCGAGCCGCGCGACATTTGACGAACGATCCTCGAGCCCCCCACTCACTCCGTCGCCAGTGTGGACGAGGGTCTTTTTTTTCTTTTGGACGTAGGCCTCGGCCCGCTCCTTTTGCTTCTGCTCGCGTTCGGCTTTGTTCGCCGCCCGGCGCTTCTTGCTCTCCTGCCAGCGACGCACCCGCTCCTTGCGGAGCGCCGCTTCCGGATCGCCCACCTTCGATCCTTTGCTCCGAAGGCGGGTCAGCTCGTCGACGAGCTTCGCCCGTTCGGCAAGCGCCTCGTCCGACTCCTCGGGAATCGGCTCATCCGCCGGCCAAAAGCCGAGCTCCTGCATCCGATCGAGCACCAGGTAAGGGTCCGCCTGGTCCACGATCTGCTTGTAGAGCTTCTTCTTTTTGTCTTCTTCAATCACCCGGGAGGAAGCGCCAGCCGACGCCCTTTTCTCACGAAGATCCTTAGGACGAGACCGTTCCACTGAAGCAGACCGTGGGTAGCCCGTAAGACCCGGGGGACCGGAGGTCCCAATACAGCTCGAGGTCGGGGCTGCCTACGGTCTGATGGTGCCGAACGGGCTCGTGACGTATGGAAAACACATCGGCAAGGACGGCGTAGCACCGTCCGGATTGCTGAGTCCGGGTCACAGAGTCCCGAGCATCACCTGACGCTCCCTCCTGGATGATCGCACCAATCGTTCGCTAAGCGCCTCCCTTCATGTCCTCTTCGGCAAGCTTCGCCATGTGGGCGAGCCGGAGCGCGAGCATGTGCTCGCACGGACCCTTCGTCAGCCGGTACTTCTTGAAATAGCGGCAGGTACACGTCGCCTCGATGATCTGCCCTTCCGCGTCCACCCGAAGAAGCGGCCGGACCCGCTCGTTGTCGGTGCCTCGAACGCTCCCGCTCAGCTTGTAGCCCCCCTTGCTCGGCCGACGGGCGGTCATTCGCGCCTGGCCTGCCTCGAAGACCTGGCGTGCCGCCTTGGCTTTCGGGTCGCTCGACTCTTCGAGGGCCTTCGCCTTGGCGATGATCTTCTTCGCATCGAACGGCGCAAAGAACAGATCGCGGTGGCGGTACACGCCCGACGACAGATCGAACATCGCGCGCCCCGACTGGCAGAGAAACGCGAGCGCCGCCCGGGTCTTTTCCGTGCCAAGGCCGAGCTCATTCCCGAGTGTGGCTGCCGCGCCGTAGCGCGCATCGCGAAGCCGGTGATACACCGCCGACAGATCGTCGGCCGAAGCATCGAGGCGCCGCGACAACAGTCCAAAGCGGTTCTGGCCGGTCCAGTCTTGCTCGGTCCAGCCGCTCAGCCCCAGCGTAAACGTGACGTCACCGAGGTCCGCCACATAGATCGTCGGGAGACCATGGCCGGCCAGGTAGAGATCGATATGCTTGGTCACCGGCAGAAGCCGCTCGAACACGCGCAAGCGCTCCCGACCCCAGGTGCGAATGAACTCCCGCTTTTCACCCTCGTAGATCGGAGAAAGCTCGATCGCGTGGTCCCACGGCTCGAACACCGCCCGCGCCCGCTTGCCCGGCTCGAGCTCGAAGCGGAGCGCTCGCGGTGCTTCCTTGGCTTTGTGTCGGACGAGAAATCGGCAGATATTGAAGATGTCGACCGGCTCGAGGCGGAGCCGCTTGAGGCCGAGCGTCATCACGCTCTGGACCTGGAGAAACCCGTTCACCCAGCTCTCGGGGACGTCGATCTTCTTTTCTCGATGAGCGCCGTCCGAGACGTTCGTAACGGTGAACCCTCCGGCGTCGATATCGAAGCGTGTGTCGCGGTACGAACGCATTCGATCGAGCTGGGTGTGGAGCCGAATCGAAAAATCGACATTCGTGGTCCCGCAGGCAAACTCGTCGATCTTCTTGAACACATCGTACTTCGCGGCGACCCGCGCATAGCTGCTCTCGTCCTTGGAGAACGCCTCGAAGGACACCTCGTCCGGATGAACCGTGATCACCGGATCGAGCAGCATCTCGATCTCCCAGGTGTCGTGATAGACGTGCTCGAAGTACTTCTTTCGGGCCGTAAAGAAGGGCTGCATGGTCGCCCGGCGAGCCTGGTTCAGCTCATCGAGGCGGGCCTCGCGGAGCTCGATGTCTTGCCGGAGCTCATCGCTCTTGAGCGCAAGGTTCTGAAGAAAGCGTCGATCCTGTTCCTCGAGCCACTCCCGAAACGCAAGACGGTCCCGAGGTCGATAGCGGAGATCGCTCACCACCACCGCATGCAGAGCGGCCAGCGCATCGCGAAGCACCAGCGGCCGACCGAGCTCTCCGCGAAAGAATGCCGCCTCGCGAAGCTGATTGGTCGCAAACGCCACTTGCGTGGATCGAAGGCCGGCCACCACCCCGCTCTGTCCGGCATAGCGGAACTCAATCCGCATGAGCCGCCTCTTCCTTCAGCGGGCGTTTCAGACGGAGCCGGCTCTGCACCGACGGGTAGCGGGTCTGAATCTGCGCGAGCGCTTCACTGACCCGCTGGAAGTCGCTCTCGGTGCGGGTGCGAAGCACCCCATCGAGGATCGTGGCTACATGCTCGGCCTGGCCCTCATCGGCAAGACCTCGGCGAAGAAGGAACGAAAGAACACCCCACTTGAGCGCCCGGTCCGGCCAAAGATCAAAGAGGCACGCGCGGTGAAAACCTTCGATGCGCATCAGCGGCACCACGCCCGGCCGAAGATGCTCGGAAATGAGCTCG
>JBCCZL010000675.1:0-5245 GCA_039187775.1 Myxococcota bacterium | reverse complement strand
GCCCGAGGGCAGCTCCTGCACCCGCAGTGTGAACTGTTTGATCCGGACCCGGATGTACTCTGCGAATACGGGGTGAAGGTACCGGTCGACGGCGACACCGTGCTCACAGCAAACGTCTTTCGCTCCAAGAACGCCGAGGCGCGCGGCGAGCCGCTCCCGGTAGTGATGTGCGCCCACCCCTACGACAATCGGCTTACTCCGCACCAAGGCAACACACCGCTCAACGGACCACCCCAGCAGTATCGACTCATTCCGCAGGAAGGGCGTCCTCGATTTTCGACGCTCACGAGCTGGGAGTCCCCCGACCCGGACTTCTGGGTGAAGGCCGGTTACGCCGTGGTGAACCTCAATTTGCCAGGCTATGCGGATAGCGGGGGACCGCCGAGCGTGTTCTCCGACCACCAGGCGCGCTGCTATCACGACGCGATCGAGTGGGTGGCGAAGCAGCCCTGGTGCACCGGGCGCGTCGGACTCAACGGGGTCAGCTTTCTCGCGATCTCTCAGTACGGCGTGGCGTCGGGCGCCGGCCACGGCACTCCGCCTCCTTCGTTGCGCTGTATTTCGCCCTGGGAGGGACTGAGCGACCCCTATCGAGACACGTTTGCGCCGGGGGGACTCACCGAAACGGGCTTCCCGTCCTTTTGGTGGACGACCGAGGTGAAGACCGCCCTCGCTGGTGATGAAAAAGACTTCCTCGCATCGGAAGGGACGATTCCTCCGAAGTTTGTCGCGGAGCATCCGACCTACGATGATTGGTGGCAGGGAAAAGCGGCGAAGCTCGAAGCGATCAAGGTTCCGATGCTCGTGTGCGCTTCGTTCTCGGACCATAACCTCCACACCGTGGGGTCGTTTCGGGCGTTCATGCGGGCGGGTTCCGACCACAAGTGGGTCTACACCCATCGCGGCGGCAAATGGGACGCCTACTATTCGAAAGAGGTCCAAGAGCTCACCCGACGCTTCATGGATCGCTTCCTCAAAGACGACGAGTCGAACGGGTTCATGGATACACCGCCGGTTCGGCTCGAGGTTCGAAAGAGCCTCAACGAAGTCCATGAAGTTCGCCCCGAACAAACCTGGCCGCTCGCTCGGACTCGCTACGAAAAGCTCTATCTGAGCCAAGATGCGACGCTTCGCCCGGACCCGGTCGAAAGCGAAGGGAGCCTGGAGATGAACGCGAAGAAGGGCGACGTTCGCTTTCGCCATATCTTCGCCGAGCCGATCGAGCTCACGGGCTACATGTCACTCCGACTCTGGATCGAGCTCGAAAAGTCGGGGCCCATCGGTCAGGCACCCGATGACATTGGTTTGTTCGTCTACGTGCAGAAGCTCGACGCCACCGGCGAGGTGGTGCCATTTCGGGGATCGGTCGGCTCGACCTCCGACCCGGTCACTCGAGGCTACTGCCGCGGATCGTTCCGCGACCTCGACGACGAACGCTCCACCGCCTGGCGACCCGTGCCGTCCGGTCGAGACCCACGCCCTTTGGCCGCCGGCGAGCCAGTGGTGCTCGACATCGCCCTCGACCCGAGCAGCACCTGGTTCGACCGGGGCGAGGGTCTCGAACTGATCGTCGCCACCCACGAGGTGATCAGCAGTCCGCCTTACCACAAGGACGTGTCGTTCAATCGGGGCCGATGCCGGGTGCGGATGGGCGGCCCGTACGACGCCGCCCTTCAGATTCCGCGCGTCTAGCCTTCCACTCCCGCGGGCGAGCCTGCCTGCATCATTCGGGAAACGGTCGCGGCAGGACCGTGTCGTCCGGCAGCACCCGGTCCCCGTTGGGGGAAGGGTCGGGGTCGACGAACACGGGGAGCCCGGTCGCCGTGGTCTGGGAGCAGACATAGCGCCGGGTGTTGTATCGCGTCTCGCCGGACCGCTCGGTCACGGTGAGCTCGTCGTTACGAAGCTCATAGTCGTAAGACCTCCCGCCGATGTCGGACACCTCGTCGACGAGGCGACCTTCGTCGTCGTAGATGAACGACGTGGTGTCGCGAATCGTCCCTTCGAGATCGGTCTGGATATGAAGGCTGAGCCGACCTTCACGATCGTACTCGTAGTCGCTGATGCCCCCGCCGAGCCCATCAAACCGGCGATAAAAGGCGCGCACGAGCCTTCCGTTGTCGTAGGTGAAGGTCCGTTCCGAAAAGTCACCGGACACCGCGCCGGTTAGCCGCCCCTCCTCATAGGTGTAGTCTTGGCGACTCGTGAATCGGTCGGTGGTCAGCTCACGAAAGAGAAGCTCGCCCGCGTCACTCCAGCCAAACCGCGTGGTGCCGTCGGTGCAGTCCTTCACGCTCAGCTGGCCCTGAGGGTTGTATTCATAGCTGCAGCGGCGATCGACTCGGTTTCGGTTGGCGTACTGATCCTGCTGCAGAGTGACAGCGAGCCGTCCTTCCGAGTCATACTCTCGGGTTTCGACGCGGTTCGGTTCGGCGAACGCGTGGGCATCCCGACCGAGAATCCGAACCGGACGTCGCGCTTCGTCAAGCTCGATGATCTCCGCAAAGTCGACTACGCCATCGAGGTTCGGTGCGTCACCCGCGTCCAGTTCCGAGGTGACCGTTCCGCTCCCGTAGCTGACGCGGCGGGATTCGTGATACTCGCCGGAGCGGGAGCGGGACGCGTTTCCGCGCTCTTCGAGCACCACCCGCATCTGCGCGTCGTAGGTAAACCGATGGTAGTCCGCCGTCCCGGTCCCGACCCGCTCGACAAGGAACCAATGGGGGCATTCCCCGTCCCCGTTTCCGGGGGGAGTCCCGAGAGGGGTCTCCTCCGATAGCTCCGGATTGGAGTCGTGAGACAGACCGCAGGCTCCCGCCGAAAGGCCCAATAATCCAATAAGAAGTCGCCAATTGAACATGTTTGGACCGTAATCTTCCGGTTCTTAACCGGCGACTTAATCCTCGAGCCTCAGAGGGGACTCGGCGATCTGGGCAAGCGAGAAGGACCTAAAGAGGTGATCGCTTTATGCTCCCGTCCACGGATCGATGGCGAGTCATCCTCACGCGGCCCTTCTGGACCAGATTCGGCGGGCATTCTCCGATGTGCCGCCTCCTGACGCGGAGCATCGCACGCTGCGCCAGGCCGAAGCCTGGGACGATTACCGCATCGTCGATCAGGCGCGGGACCACAAAGGGCCGTGGTGGGACCTTCCGGATGCACATATCCGTGAGTGTCAAAACGCGATTCCTCATCTCGACGCTCAGGGCATTCACTATTACCTCCCCGCGCTGATGTCTCATTTCGTCCGGTCGGAACCGAGCAGCCTGTGGGTCCACCAGAGCCTGCTGTACTTCCTTCAGCCCTCGACGGGCGACCTCAAGGATTACCAGCGAGGGCGCATGGTTCTCTTCACCTACCCGCAGCGCCAAGCGATCCTCGCGTTTCTACAGCACATCGACGCGCCAGAGGCGAGCCTCCGCCCGTGGCTACGAGTCGAACAAGCGGGAGACGTGACGGATTGGTTCCGCCACTTCTATTGAGACGTCGGGTACTCCAGTCCGACCTCAGGGCACGATGAAGAGTTCGAGGTCCTGCCAGAACCCGCCGCTCCTTGGGGGCTCCGGAACGGTGCCCCGCCGAACGTCGCCAGTTCCGATGTTGACCAGGGTGAAGTCCGAGAGAAGAAGGAAGTCGCCCTCGAGGTCTTCGGGGGGCGCGCTTGCAATAAAGGTAAAGAGCGCCTCGGACTCGGTCGCTCCGGTCGGAAGTCGCCGCAGCGTGACCTCGAGATCGCTCAACGGCCGATCCGAAGGAACCTCTCCCCGGGTGGTGAGCCAGTACACCGCATCGGGAGTAGGAAAGAGCGACCCGTCGACGACTCGCTCTCCGGACTCTTCATGAATCACGCTTGCACGACGCGTGTTCGGGTCGATCTGCACTAGGCGGAGCTCGCTCGGGTCGGACGGTACGAGGCCTTCAAACTGGGTTTCGTAGGGACCGCAGTCGGCGCAATCGGTCCCCGACGCGCAAACGCCTCCGGCGCCCTGTTCGCACCGACCGTTATTGGCATTGCCGCACGTGTTCTCGCACACTTCGTACACGGTTCGCGGGCCACAGTCGGCGCAGTCGGAGCCGAGCGCACATTCGGGCAGGTCCATCTCATCGCTGCAGATTCCGTCCCGCGGCCCTACCGGGCAGGGAAAGCTTCCATCGCAAATGCGATCGGTGCACGTATCGGCGCAGAGTTCGGTGACGGTTCCTGCGGTGCCGGGAACCGCACAGTAAAACGCCCCCGCGCCGGCCTGGGGCCGGCAGCGATAGAACGCATCGATGGAAAGCCCCGTGGGACGCCAGTCGAACTCCATCGGAACCTCCGGCATCGATGCGCTGCTCGGGGCGATCACGCTCGCGGCCCAAGTAAACGTGCCTCGACCGTCAAGGTCGTTGCCGAAGCTGGCGTAGAGCGCGTCGCCGGCGACGCCGAGGAAACCACCGTCTGCAATGATGCCGGCGCCCCGATCGATGGGCTGGAGCCGCGCGTCATAGACGGTGACTCCTGGTCCACCCCCGCTGCTATCACTCACCACGTAGAGCTGTCCATCCACGGTGTACGGGTAGATCGAGATAAACGTCTCCGTCGAGTGGGTGTACCGCTCAACAAACTGCTGGGACGCGCCGGTACCGGGATCCACCGCGTGCACCGACGACGCGTAGCGAGTGATCACTTCCCCAAGCACCACGCTCGAGCCCTCGAAGGTGGTGTAGCGACCGACCACCCGGACATCGCCCGGCTCGAGGCGAAGACGCATCGGGGGACCCTCCCGATCGGCGGCGAAGCCATCGGGAATCCCAGAATCCGTTCCCGCGGGCCGACTCTCCCTGCACCCGATCAGAGCCCAGAGAATCACGAGGCACGTTCGCAACGCCATGATTTGGTTATGGCGCAACCCGCCGCTGCGGAAACTCGCATTTCAGCCGGGCCTCACCGAAGGGAAGACCCGAGGATCGAGCGCCCTATGAGGACCTTTTCCAGGCGACCTCCGCTGGACCACACACCATCTCGCACTCGTCCGCGTTGGGAGCTCAGGTTCGGGGTCACGAAGCGGTCTCGCCTTCCCACGGTCAGAACGGATTTAGCGCCAGGGTGAGCTCACCGGCTGCGTCTCGTTCGGCTGCGTCGGGCAAAACCGGCCTGGATCCCCGTTTGTTTAGTGCTCGAGAGCGAATGAACCGGTTGATTCGACGCGATATCCGGGTGACTTCACGGAAGTCCCAATCGTCGACCGACCTGAGCTCCGGGTAG
>JBCCZL010000674.1:0-5261 GCA_039187775.1 Myxococcota bacterium | reverse complement strand
CGGCGGGGTGGCCTCCTCGGGCGGGGTGGCTTCCTCCGGCGGGGTGGCCTCCGGGGAGCTGACCGTCGATGACTCGTCGCCCGGGCTCGCCTCGTTGGGCGGCTCGTCGCAAGCGAGGATGCCGAGGGCGAGGCAGACCGCCACGACCGGTCGGCGCAAACGGGTCATCCGTGAGGCATGCCTTGGGCGCCGTTTTGGAGCCAGCTGATCACGACGTCGGCGGCAGCGAGGGATGCGGTTCGCTCGTGGCGCTGCCATTCGGTTCGGCTCTCGCTGCCCGCCCGGTGGCTTACCCCATGGACGCAGGCGAAAGGCACGGAGGCGAGCGAGCAGGCATGCGCGATCGCGAAGGCCTCGAGATTCTCGACGTCGAGGCGGTACTTCTGTCGCGCGCCTTCGGCCAGCCGGTCATCGGTGGTGTTGGTGAGGGGGCAGCCCACCGCGACGCGCCGCACGCGGTCTCCGCTCTGCGCGAGGCCGGTGGAAAGGAGCTCCGACGCGGGAAGGGTGGTATGCATCGGGTCCGGAAAGGCCCCTCGGCTCGTCAGCACCGCTGGGTCGAGCAGATGAAGGTTCTGGGCGACCACCACCGACCCGAGAGCGAGGTCGGTGCCAGGATAGGCCCCGCAGGTCCCCAGTTGAATGACCGCCTTGGGGTCGAGCTGGAACACGCGCTTGGCCGCCGATGGGCCTGCGGCGGGCATGCCGAGGCCCACGGTCTTGCCGGTCACGTGGATTCCTCGAATGTATCCATCGACGCGTTCGCCGAGTTGGTTGCGCATGCCCCGTAGGTCGAGGCCGGAGCTACCAAAGACCAAGACGTCTACCCGGTCGCTCGGAATGACCGATTCCATGGGGCCGAAGATACCACGGCAAAGATGGTATGGTCGGCTCGGATGGCGGAGGCAGAACGGCTGATCTACCGGTGGGATCTCGACAAGACCTACCTGCGAACCGAGTTCGACACGGTGCGCGATCTGATCCGCACGGCCTTCGAACCTGCGTCTCAGAAGCGGGCGTTCCCTGGGGCCGGGGCGCTCCTTCGAGAGATCCGAGGCACCGACCCGGCGGGGATCTTCATCCTCTCGGGATCGCCCGAACAGATGCGCCGAGTGCTCGAGGCCAAGCTTCGACTCGACGGGATTCGGTGGGACTCGTTTACGCTCAAGCCGAGCCTCAAGAACGCGCTTCGCGGTCGCTTCCGTTTTCTTCGCGACCAGGTGGGCTACAAGCTGGCCTCCCTGCTGCAGTCCCGGGCCGACCTCGACGCCTCCACCGAGGAGGTGCTGTTCGGCGATGACGCCGAGGCCGACGCGTTCATCTACTCGCTCTACGCCGATATCTGCGCGGGCCGGGTCGGGCCGGAAACACTGATCGCGGTGCTGGAGCGCGCCCGAGTGTATTCGGAAGACATCCCTGCCCTCGTGCGCATGGACGACCGGGTGCCTCGCCATCCCACGGTGGAGCACATCTTTATTCATCTCGAGCGTGTGTCGCCCGTGTCGGGTTTCAGCGAGTTCGGAAGACGAGTCTGTCCGTTCTACAATTACTTTCAGCCGGCCTTAGTCCTGGTACAGAGTGAGGTGCTCGCGGGGACGGCCGCGCTTCGCGTCGGGGCAGAAATTGTCGGCGCTCACGCGTTTAGCCCGGATACGTTGATCGCGAGTACGATGGACCTCGCCCGCCGCGGGTATGTCGATCGGCGAGCCGCGGAGCGGATTCTCGAAGGAGTGGCCACCACGCACGGTCAAAGGGTCATCGGAGTGGCCCCGCTGCTCGGCGACTACGCGCAGCAGTTGGAGAAACGTCTTGGGGATTTCGAGCCGATCGCTCCGCTCGAAGTTGCGCCGATCGACTACGTTGGGCTTTTTTCTCGGGACAAGGCGCGCGCCCGGGCAGCTCGGCATCGGGCGCGCTCCCGACGTTGACCGCCGAAACCGAATTTTTTTCGCAGGCGGTCGGGAGGGGGTTCTCGGGGCCTGGTTTGGCTCCAGAACACAAGCTACGCTGTTCGAGCACGCGATGGCATCGCGCTACCCCCACCGCAGGAGTTTTTGCCGGGCCCACGGGACTCGACGACCGGTGCGCCTTGCCGGGCGATGGTCGCCTCTCTTCGCGCTCTTGCTCGCCCTTGTCTTTGCCATGGGCTGCGGATCGAAGACGGGGCTCGACGCACCGGATGCCGAGTCCGATGCGATGACCGACGCCGACGCGGAGATCACGATCCCCTGCGTCGAACTCCCCGGACCGAACGCCGACCCGATCGAGCTTCCCCTCGACACCGAAGCCCAGCTTGCGTCGGCGGATGTCGTGTTCCTTATCGATGTGACGGCTTCGATGCAGGATGAGATCGATCGAATCCGGGATCAGCTTCGGGACCGGCTCGCGCCTGCGATCGAAGGCGCCATTCCCGACGCCCAGTTTGCGGTAGCGAGCTTTGCAGACTTCCCCGTCGACCCGTTCGGCGCCCAGGAAGACTCGCCGTTCGAACTCCTGCTTCCGATGTCGTCGGACCTCTCGCGAGTGCAGGCCGCGGTCGACTCCTTGAACCTCGGCAACGGACGCGACGAGCCCGAGAGCCAGGTCGAAGCGCTCTATCAGATCGCGACCGGTGAAGGCCTCGGGACCGATGACGACCCGATCATTCCGCCGCTCCTCGGGTGTCCGGCGGGCGGTTCGGGCTACCCGTGCTTCCGCGACGAGGCGCTTCCGGTGATTCTGCTCTTCACCGACGCACCGTTCCACAATGGTCCGGAGGGACGAAACGGCTATCCGAGCGGCCGCATTGTCCCTGCGCCTCACACCTACGAGCAGGCCCGCGTGGCTCTCAATGAGCTCGAGGTTCGGGTGATCGGCTTCGACTCGGGCGATGGGGAAGCCGAGCGCGACCTTCGGCAGCTCGCCATCGACACGGGAGCCTTTTCGACCGACGGCTCACCGCTCGTCTCGGACATCGGACGCCGCGGGGAGCGGCTCGGAACTCAGGTGGTGGATACGATCCGTCGCTTTGCCGAGGGCGTGGTGTTCGACGTGGACTTGGTGCTGAACGATCCGATGCCCGGCGACGGGGTGGATGTCACCTCGTTCGTCGAAGAGGTCGTGCCTCTGCGGGCGGTTCCTGCCGATGGTGTCGAGTCCATCGATGTCGAAGCGGGGATCTTCCGCGGCGTTCGGTCGGGAACTCGGGTCGTGTTTCAGCTAAGCCTTCGGAACGACATTTTGACGCCCGGCCCGGAGCCGCAGGAGTTCTTCCTTGAGGTCATCTTCCGAGGGGACGGTCGAACCCAGCTGGCTCGGCGCCTGGTTCGGCTTGTCATTCCGGGAGAGGATGGCGCAGGATGCGGCGCGCTCCTGACTGGTCCTTAGCGTCTCCCGGAAGCCGCAGAGGGTGGAGCGCCCTCGTCCTGATGCTGGGCTTCGTCCTTGCGAGCTGTGGTTCGAAGACCGGCCTCGAGGCTCCCGACGCGGATCTTCCCGACGCCACGCCCGACGCGACGGTGCGCGAGCGCTGCGTGGAGCTGCCACCGGAGACGGACCGGATCCTCGTGGATTTTACGCTTCCGGTTTCGCTGGCCGTGATCGACCTCTTCTTTCTGATCGACGCGACCGCGAGCATGGAAGACGAGATCGACAACGTCCGGGAAGGACTCACCGATGTGGTGGTCCCTGGCGTGCGCCGCGCGATTCCCGACGCGGCGTTCGGACTCTCTTTCCTCGGCGAGTTTCCCGTCGAGCCCCACGGACCCCGCGACGTTCGGCCCTACGATCTCCGGGTTCCGATCACCCAGGACATCCCCCGGGTGGAAGGCGCGCTCGAGGGCGTGCCCGAGTGGGGCAATTTCGACGAGCCCGAGGCACAGGTCGAAGCGCTCTATCAAGTGGCGACCGGGGAGGGACTGCCGGGACGGTTCATGGACATCCTGCCCCCAAGCATTGGCTGTCCGAGCGGCGGCACCGGCGGAGTGTGCTTCCGAAACGACTCGCTTCCGGTGGTCATATTGATCACCGACGCGCCATTTCATAACGGTCCCGATGGTCGCAACGCCTACCGGGGCATTCCGGAGGCGCACAGCTATGCCGAGGCGGTAGATGCGCTCCTCGATATCTCAGTGCGGGTCATCGGTCTCGGCGCGCGGGACCTCGGGGCCGAGTCACCGATGCCCGACCTTCGACGGGTGGCCAGCGACACCGGCGCGGTCCGCGAGGACGGGGCCCCGCTCGCGTTCGACATCGGTTCGCGGGGCAATCGGGTCGGTTCGGGGATTGTCGACGCGGTGGAGCGATTGGCGCAGGGTCTTCCCTTGGATGTCGATGCGGTGGCGGAGGACGTCATCGGGGATCGGATCGACGCGCGGGAGCTCATCGCGGAGATCGTGCCGAGAAGCGCCGATCCTCGAGACGGCGTTGTGGCGATCGGGGAGACCCGGTTCATCGGTGTCACGCCGGGAACCGAGGTGACCTTCGAGGTGGTGATCGACGGGAGCGCCTTTGAACGCCGGTCCGAAACGGTGTTCGTCCCGGCGCGAGTTCAGTTTCGCGCATTCGGTCGTAGCCGGCTGGGAAGCGAGCAGTTCACCATCGCGATCGTGGGCGAGAGCGGTGAGGGCTGCGCAGATTCCGAGTTCTGATTCCTACGCGTGCGGTCGGGTGGCTGAGACCATGCCGGCGCGGACCGTGAGAGACAGTGGCCCACCCCGAAAGTAGGTGTCGAGGCGCTGTTCGACCTCTTGAAGGTGCTCGGCCCCGCGTTTGGTGGTTCCTGCAAGCCAACGCCATTCGGGCATGGCGATCAGGGTGATCAGCGGGTCGGTAAAAAGCTCCTGCGCGGAGCGAAACGGTAACCGGAACTCTTCCTCCCGGACCTGGGCTTCACTAAAGCCCGCTCCTCGCACGAGGGCCCCGAGCGCCTCGGCGGTGGGGTAGCGTTCGACGAGTTGCGTCTTCCGCTGGATCATGTCGTCGAGGCCGTAGCGGACTTCGAGCTCCCCGAACATGTCGAGGACTTCTTCGAAGCTGCCAAAAAGCGCCTGGGTGAGATAGATCCGACCGCCGGGCTGGAGGACGCGGCGAAGCTCGACGAGCGCGGGGAGCGGTTCGCGGATCTCGGCCAAGAGCAGATTCCCGACGATCGCATCGAAGACTTCATCCCCGAACCGCGTGTCCTCGGCGGTGCTCACTTTAAAGAACACCCGGCGACCTTCGTCGGCGATGTTCACTCGCCGGGCAAGGTCGACGCGGGCGGGGTCGCGGTCGATGGCGAT
>JBCCZL010000673.1:0-5299 GCA_039187775.1 Myxococcota bacterium | reverse complement strand
GCTCCGGCGCCCGAAGCGCCGGCGGAGGAAGGACCCGCGGAAGACGGCACGAAGGACGCGGACGACGGCACGAAGGATCTGGGCCAAGCCGAGGCGTCCGAAGCCGCTTCCACACTGTCTTCCACATTCTCTTCAACACCGTCTTCCAAACGAGGGCCGGAGTCGGAAGCGGACTTTGCGCCTCTCGACGGTGATCCTGTGCATCTCGAACACGATCCGGCGCTGCTGGAGGGCGATGTGCCTCCCTATCTTGCCGCCTCGGTGAACGAACGTGCGGTCGGCTCCCGGGTGGCCCGCGCGTGGCGAAGCGCGCTTTCGGACCTGCGGCAGCAACCGTCCGATTCGCCCGAGCTCGACGAAGAAGTCGGCGTTCGTCACTCCTTTCGCTACCGAAGACTGGTCCGGACTCGGCGGTTCCTCGACCGCCAGGTGATGAGTGGACCGCTCACCATGTCGGGGATCTGGGCCCGCCGCTTCGTCCGAAACGGCATCGCGATGGTGCTCGTCGGGGTGGCCCTCTTTTTCCTCTTGCAGCAGCCCCCTCCGGTCGAGGCCGAAGCCTCCGCAAGCTTTGACTACCGCTACCCCGCCGCCGCAGTGCTCGACGGCCGCTGGGACGCCATCACATCGGAGTGGCTGCTTCCGTACGGCGCGACCGGCTGGCTCGAGCTTCGCTTTGCAGACGCCAAGCAACTTCAAAACCTTCGCATCAAGAACTGCAGCCATCCACCCCACGGAACGAGCGGATCCAAGGCCATTCGGGTCGAGTTCTTCGTGGGTGATGATCTTCAGACCAGCCGCACCGGCCAGTTCGGAGCGCCGGACGTGAACTCTCCCTGGTACGAGCTGAATGAACTGGACGTGTCCGTCGACCGGATTCGCGTCCACATCGACAGCTTCTACGCGAGCGGTGGTGGGCTCGCGGAGATTCAGTGGGACGAAGTTCCCTGAGGCCGAATCGGAGACTGCGGGCTAGGACCGCTCCACGCCATGGCGCCGAAGAAGGCGATGCAAGTAAGTGCGCCCCATGCCCGCTTCCCGGGCCGCTTTGCTCACGTTGCCCCGATGGTATTCAAGGAGGGCCTCGGCGTAGCTTCGCTCAAACTCTTCAAGCACGCGCCGCCGCGACTCCTGGTACGGCACGGTGGGGTCGACGAGCTGCGCCATATGGGCGAGGTCTTCTGCGGCTGGTGGGGCGGGCTGGTCGAAGATCGCACTCCGTTCGAGGTAGTTTCGAAGCTCGCGGACATTTCCCGGCCACGCGCCTTTGCGGAGCGCCGCCATGAACTCCGGGCTCGTCAGGCGAGCCAGCACCTCGGGGGCGAGGGCGCGGCCTTCAAGGATTCGCTCGACAAGTGCTCGAAGGTCTTCGGGGCGGGAGCGAAGCGGCGGAAGCACGATCCGAACGACTGCCAGCCGATAGTAGAGGTCCTCGCGGAAGCGTCCCGCCGACACCTCGCGACGAAGATCTCGGTTGGTCGCCGCGACCACGCGGATGTCCACCGGAACAAACTCGTTGGAGCCGAGGCGACGAACTTCTCGCCGCTCGAGGACGCGAAGGAGCGACGGCTGCATTTCGAGCGGGAGCTCGCCGATCTCATCGAGAAAGAGCGTTCCCCCGTGGGCCTCTTCGAAGGCTCCCACTCGGCGTTTGTGGGCTCCGGTAAACGCCCCCGCTTCGTGGCCAAAGAGCTCCGACTCCAGGAGATTCGGGGGAATCGCCCCACAGTCGATGACCACCAGGGGCCCGTGGGTGCGTCGGCTCGCCTGGTGGATCGACGCCGCCGCCTCTTCCTTGCCGGTCCCGGTTTCCCCTTCGAGGAGCACCGTGACGTCGGTGGGGGCGGCCTTTTCGAGCTGCGCAAACACGGTGCGCATCGCGACCGAAGGGCCGACCATTGTGCCGAACTCCTCCCGCGGGGAGACCTGCAGCTTGTTGCGCTTCTGGCCCAGATCAAACCGGAGCACGCTCCGGCCGGTACGAAGGAGGCTGCCGTTCCGAAGCCAACCTTCGCCTACGCGGACGCCGTCGATGCGGGTGCCGTTTCGGCTTCCGAGATCGCGAACCCGGGGGCCACCGGCTTCGATCACCACCTCGGCGTGAAACCGAGACACCGTTGGGTCTTGGAGCACCAGGTCGTTGGAGGGGTGAGAGCCGATGGCGCAACGGTCCGTCGAGCTCTCGAAGTTCGCGGGCTCGGGTCCTTCGACGGAGCGAAGCGTAAAGCGGCTCACAAGGTAGGCCGGATCCGCCTTCATGGTTGCGTCGACGGTCCATTCGCCGGCGAAGTCGTCTTCGTCAGGGTGCAGGGGCATTTATCTGATTGTATCCGTACGGTTGGAGGCTGGGGCCTCGGGTTTCCTTCGCTCTTTTCGTGACGTATTCTGCGAGGGAGGCATGACCACCCTGTCCATGGCCCCGGAGGAGCTGGACGACGAGCCTACGGGGCCGAGTGCCCTCGAGGAGGCGGAGCAGAATTATGGCCGTTATCGGCTGTGTTTTGAGCTCGCCTCGGGGGGCATGGGAAAGGTGTTTCTTGCCCGGGCGGAGGGCGCGGCGGGCTTCGAGAAGTTGGTCGCCCTCAAGCGTATCCATCCCCATCTCGCCAAGCAGCGGCAGTTCGTGGACATGTTCCTCGACGAGGCCCGCATTGCCTCGAAAATCAGCCATCCCAACGTCTGCTCGGTGTTCGACTTCGGCGAGCAAGACGGCACGTTTTATATCGCGATGGAGTATTTGGTGGGCGAGCCGTTGTCCCGGGTGATGACCGCGATGAGTCGTCATCCCACGGGGGGAGGTCCCCGGCGTCGGCTGTTTGCGGCTCGGATCGTAGCGGATGCCTGCGAGGGCTTGCACGCGGCCCACGAGCTCCGAGATCCGCGGGGGACCCTTCTGAACGTGGTCCACCGGGATGTCTCGCCGCACAACCTTTTCGTGACCTACAACGGCAGCGTCCGGGTGGTCGACTTTGGCATCGCGCGAGCCGCGGACCAGGTGCACGACACGACGACCGGCTCGGTGAAGGGCAAGTGGACTTACATGAGCCCCGAGCAGGCGCGGGGCAAACATCTCGACCGTCGCGCAGATGTGTGGTCCCTCGGCGTGGTGCTCTGGGAGCTGTTTACGCAGCGCCGCCTGTTCCAGCGAACCAGCCAGACCGAGACGGTGATCGCGGTGGTCGAGGATCCGATTCCCGCGCCCTCCGAGGTCGACCCCACGATTCCCAAGGAGCTGGACGAGATGGTGCTCAAGGCGCTGAACCGAGACCGGGAGCTCCGCCAGCCGAGCGCCCGAGCCCTCGGCCGGGATTTGCTGCGGTTTCTCGGAGGGCAGGGCGATCCCATCGGGATGCCGGATCTCGCAGAGTGGATGGAAGAGATGTTTCCCGCAGCGCATGCGCGGAAGAGTCAGCTGGTGGAGATCGCCCGTCAGCCCCGGTCCGTGCCGTCGATTGCGGGCACGCCGAGCGACGAGCTCAGCGGAGTGCGCCCGGGTCCGTTTGCCGACGACGGGGCCTCTGGCGGGGACGATACGATCGCCGCGCCATCTCCGTTTGCCGACCGGACCGAGGAGGCTCCTCGACGACGAGGATGGATCGCGGCGGTCGTCGGCGCGACGGTGTTGGCGGGCGGCGCGGTCCTGGTCGGTTCGTTTGCGGGATGGGCCGCGGGGGAGGAAGCATCGGTGGCCGAACCGAACCTTCCGGCGACCGAGGAGCCTCCGGCCGAGGTAGTGCCAGTCGAAGCCCGTTCGGAGAGTCCTCCGGTGCCAGAAGACGGCGAGTCCATGCCGCCACCCGACGAGTCTGTGCCCACCGAGGCGCCGTCGGACCAGTCTGCGACCGTGGACAGGGTGGCGCCGGAAGAAACGACCGCCGAGACTCCCGGAGCGACGACCGAAGACCCAGCGGAAGACGTCGAGTCTCCAGCGTCGGAGGTGCCGGGAACCGTCGATCGACCGAGCCTGGAGGAGCCGGTCGCGACGATGGCCGAGGAGCGAACTGCGCCGGAGGTCGTCGGTCGAGGGTCGGTCAATGTGGTCACCACCAACGGGTGGGCTTCGGTGCACTGGCGGGGCCGCCGGTTGGCGAGCGAGACGCCGGCGGTGCTGACGCTTCCAGAAGGCCGGCAGGTTCTCACGATTCGACCCCAGGGCGAATCGCCGGGGATCCGACGCCGAGTACGGGTACGACCCAACCAGACGCACCGGTTGGTCGTCAATCTCCCCTAGCCGCATCTGCCGCCTTTGGGGCTCTCGGACTTCAATGAACGACGCACCGCGAGCCTGACAACCAGCACGTCCTGTGCCCGGTGATGGAGTTCGGAACTTCCCCAACGTCGTGGTGGAACGCGGGAGCGAAAGTTGGTTCTGCAACGCAAGGAAAACTCAGAGTACGCCGCGCGCCCACTAACCGCCGGGACCCGTGCACTGAAGAGCCAGGAGCGGCAAAAAGGCACTCGCTGACCTCCCGGGGGTTGGCGCGTTCCGTTCCATGCTGTCTCCTCCCAGGTGACAGGTCAGAGCTGGTGGATCCGAGCTGAACCGGAACCGCGGAGTTCGTCTCCGATGGCATCGGGGAGAAAGCTATACTCCCGTTCGTGTGGTGGTGTGGCGCGGCGGTATCGGTATTCGTAGTCGCGGTGGGCTTCTTCGGGCCATCGTCTGCGGCGGCCCATCCGCTTGTCGATTCTGCCAACGAGCGCTACGGCGAAGCCGACTTCCGAGGCGCGCTCGCACTTCTTGCGTCCGTCGAAGACGGCGCGGCGCTCAGCCGAGAAGATCTTGGCGACCTCTTGGAGCTCCGGGCGCTCGTCCACCTGGCGCTCAGCGACCGGAGCGCGATGGAGGCGGATCTGCGTCGGTTGCGCGCGCTTTTTCCGGACCACCGGTTCCGAAGTGCGGTTCCGCCGTCGGTCCGCCGGAGCTTTGCGCAGGTTCCGTCGGAGCCGTTCGCACTTTTGCTTCAGGTCGAACGACAAGGGGGGCAAGTGCGAGCAGAGGTGGCGGTCGAAAATGACCCAGAGCTCATGGCGTCGTTCGATCTTCGCTGCGAAGCGGCGGACCGGGGCGAGCGAACCGGCGAGCGAGCCCTTGTCCTCGAGGTCGATCCGTCGCAGCGAGTGGAGTGCGTAGCGACGGCCCTCGGGATCGGTGGGGCGGTGTTGAGCGAGCGCCGCGAGGAGGTGGCCGGGGCGGCGGTTCCGGTGTTGCTTCCCGAAGCAGAGGCGGATGCCGATCCAATCGACCTATCCGACCCCCAGGACCCCGACGAGGACAACGCAGGTTCCCCGTGGCCGT
>JBCCZL010000672.1:0-5305 GCA_039187775.1 Myxococcota bacterium | reverse complement strand
GTCGCGAAAGGCCTCATGGTCGTTGGTGAGCTCTTGGGTCCTGATGGTAATCCACGCCGGGGGCGACTGAATGCAGTTGTCTTCCTGGAAGTAGATCACCGATCCACCGGCCGCAAACGCTCGAATGTAATCTCGCCGACATCCGAGCAATCCTGAGAATGAGCCGCCGCCGCTGAACCCCATCGTGAAGATGGCATCTTCATTCACGCAAAGGTTGGTCGTGAGCGTGTCGACGATGGCATCAAAGTAGCCAAGCTCCATTTCGATTCGAGCGGGCCAGGTACTGGCGTCGGCGCCATAGTCGCGCCACGCGTTCCCGATCGCCTCCGCGACGACGAGGATCGCGTCGTCCTCGACCTCGCCCCGGACGTTCCGGGAGCCGGAGGTTCCATTCCAATAGCCCGTGTTGCCGCCGTTGCCATGGAGCGCAAAGAGGAGCGGCCAGGAGCGGTCCCGGGTGTAGCCGTTCGGAAGGTGGAGAACATACTTGCGCTCCATGCCGTCCTGCATGAACGTGATTTCGCCTTCGTCCATCCCGGCGCCGTCGATGCAGCCTTGGCTCCCGATCGGCATGGCATCGATCACCGCGTCCACACTTGCGTCGACGGTCGCATCGGTCTGGACGTCGGCGTCGGGTCCGCTGCCGTCGGGGCGCGGCGTGGCGTCGGTACGGGAGACCATCGCGTCGTCTTCCGGAGTGCGGCTTGGGCCACTGGCGGTGCCTTCGCACGCGCCAACCGCAAGTACGAAAACGAGACATAGTTCGAGGCGGAGGTTCATTCGCAAGCCTTGGAGTCTTCAGGACCGGAGAGGGGCTCAGAGCCGAAGGTGTCAGTTCTGCGTTGTGCGCTCGAGGTTGCGCGCTTTCTGCGCGCCCGTCTTCGAAGACGAGACGAGGCCTTGGCCCTTGGCGGGTGCATCCCAACCTAGGATAGCAAATGTCGGACCTTGCCTTCTAGCAAGCGCTCAGCCCGATCCTCGGCGCCGCAGAGCTTCCGGCGCGCCAAAAAGCGAGCGTGTTCGGTTCTCGATGCCCGGTTCTCGATGCCCGGTTCTCGATGCCCGGTTCTCGATGCCCGGGTTCGGTCCTGCGTTCCGTCTTGTGTCCGACAGGGCGTTCGGCGATTCGCTAGGCGTTTGCGCTTGCGAGCACACCAACCGACCACCGAAGAAAATCGGCCTCGGTGACGATGCCGACCAGGGACCCGTCGTGGATGACCGGGAGGCATCCGATCTTCTGATCCACCAGAATCATTGCCGCTTCGTCGGCCGGGAGCTCTGGCGAAACCGTTTCGACCTCTTCGGTCATGATCTCGTGCGCGAGGACCGAAGCGATCGTGGGCGTGTTCCCCTCCCCAGTGAGCTTTGCCATAAAGTTTGCCTGGGCCCGGAGGAGGTCTCGGTGGGAGATGAGCCCGACCAGGCGCTTCCCTCGCACCACGGGTAGGTGGCGAATCTTCCGTATGTTCATCGCTCCCGAGGCGAACACCACATCCTGGTCTGCATGAATCGTCACGACGTCGGTGGTCATCAGGTCGGCAACCGTGGTCTTGGGCGGCATGTCGGGTCTGTGAGCATGGTTCGTGCCAGTCTCTTCATCCGGCGGCACGCGATTCGGTCGATAGCCGTGCTCGACATGGGTCGAGCTGGGTGATGGTACGGCTAGCGCACGTCGAGGGCCGGATCGCTCAGCTCGAACGTGGCACCTGCCGAGGGCCCGGCGTGCGGAGCGCGAGAGACAAGCAGCGAAGCGAGTCAAAGCGCCGGTATGCGAAGTGCACCTGAGCGGGCGTCCCCGATGGCTGCCCTCCGGGGACTCGTCCGACACGAAGCCCGCGCATGTTCTGCGATGAGCTGCCGTCTTCGCGTCCGGTTTGCGCTGATGCGCCGAGGACTTCCATGGATCCGATCGAACAACTTCATCTCGCTCCGCTTCGGCGTCTCGCCAGCGGCCTCGACGACCTCGTGCGCAGCCACCTCTGGGCACAGGTGTTGGTCGGTTTGGTGCTCGGAGTCGGGGTCGGCGTGCTCCTTGGTCCCGACGTCGGCCTCGTTTCCCCCGCGATCGCGGGCGCGATCGTTCCGTGGCTCGCCCTTCCGGGCACGCTCTTCCTCGTCCTCGTGCAGATGATCGTGATTCCCCTCGTGTTTGCCTCGATCGTACGTGGACTGGCCGCGGGGGAAACGATGGCCCAGCTTCGGCGTCTCGGGCTTCGTGCGACCGGTTACTTTCTGGTGACGAGCACTGTCGCGATCTCGATCGGAGTCGGGTTGGCTCAGCTCCTCAAGCCGGGCCGGTTCGTTCAGGTGGACAGTCTCACGTTGGCGGTCGAGCCACTTCCCGAAGACCGTCCCGACGCCGAGCTCCCGTCTCTCGACTCGGTTCCGGATGCGCTGGTGGGCCTCTTTCCGACGAACCCGCTGGCTTCCGCGGTGAGCGGCGAAATGTTGGAGCTGATCCTCTTTGCGATCATCTTTGGCCTCGCGTTAGTGGCGCTTCCGAAGGAGAAGTCGGCACCGATCTTCGAGATTCTTGGCTCGCTTCAGGACGTCTGCATGACGGTGGTCGGCTGGGCGATGCGCCTCGCTCCGGTCGCCGTCTTCGGACTCATCGCCAAGCTCACCGCCAACACCGGAGCCGACGTACTCGTCGGGCTTGCCGGCTACATGGGGACGGTCGTGCTGGGGCTTCTCGTTCTGGTGCTGTTTTATCTGCTGCTGCTTGGGATCTTTGGTCGAGTCGCGCCGGGTCGTTTCCTGAAGGAGATGCGGGCATTGCAGCTCCTGGCGTTTTCAACCTCCAGCTCGGCGGCGGTGATGCCCCTGTCGCTCGAGACGGCCGAGAAGCAACTCGGGGTTCGGCAGTCGGTGGCGGGCTTTCTCATTCCGCTGGGCGCCACCGTAAACATGGACGGAACCGCGCTTTACCAGGGCGTGGCTACCGTATTCCTGGCACAAGTGTTTCAGGTGCCGTTGGATGGGACCGCCCTGGTACTCGTGGTGGTTACCGCCGTCGCGGCATCGATCGGGTCGCCGGCAACGCCAGGGGTCGGGGTGGTCATTCTCGCGAGCGTGTTGGAGACCGTGGGAGTGCCTGCCACCGGAATCGCGCTCCTCATCGGGGTCGATCGGATCCTCGACATGTGCCGGACCGCAGTCAACGTGACCGGTGATGTCACCGCCGCGGTGATCCTCGATCGGTGGACCGGCGCCGATGCGCAGACTCAGCGCTCCGCGCATCCCTCCGGCGCGACCGATGCGCCGGAGCCGCCACAATCCGCTGACGTGCTGCCGGAATAACGGCGGGTTTTTTAGTCGCCGGGGCTACTAAGCTCGACGATGGCTCGCTCCACGAAATCAGCTTCGGTGAGAATGCCGACCACTCCGTCGTAGCCGAGTACCGGAAGGCAGCCGATGTTGTGCTTGCGCAGTGTCTCCGCGGCCTCGAGCAGCGGCGTGTCAGGAGTCACGGTGATCACATTGCGCTCCATGATCCATGAGACGCGAGACCAGCGATCCATCGCGGCCTGCTCCTGTGGAAGGACATTGGAGAGCGAGCTCTCGGTGGCTCGGAGCAGATCGCGATGGGTGACGACGCCGACCATCGTTCGTGTTCGTCGACCACCGGAAGGTGTCGGAGCCGATGGCCTTCCATGAGCTTCCGGACCTCGCTCACCTCATCATTGGGGTGAACGCTCACCACCACCTTCGTCATCACTTCCTGGACTTTGATCGACGACATTGGATTAGCCAGAGAGTGGGTCGGTCTCTCGGTCGACGATGGATGGCGATTCTCGCACGGCGCCTCTAGCGTTGCTCCAGCTACCCGCTTCGATATCGAGGAGGCCCGCAAGGACTTTGAGCAGGTCGTGCTCGGAGACGATGCCGACCAGCTCGTTCTTCTCATCGACCACCGGCAAGCACCCGAAGCGCGACTCGATCAGCGTTCGAACCGCTTCGAGCACCGAGCTGTCCGGGTGCACCGTCGTTACGTCGGGGGTCATGATCGACCGAACAAAGGTGCCCCCTTTGAGCTGTTGATCCCGCACGTCGCGTACCACCGATCCATCGAGGGCGGTGGCGGTGAAGCGGAGCAGATCTCGGTGACTGACGAGGCCTACCAGTTCCTTCCCGTCCACCACCGGCAGATGCCGCAGCCGGTAGCGTTCCATGTCCTGCGCGACATCGAGGAGGTTCTCCCATTCGTGGAGCACCACGAGGTTGCGGGTCATGATCTCAGAAACGCGTCTGTCCATGGCGGCCTCACTTCGCTAGGAGCAAGGCATGTGCCGCGTCGGACTTCCGCGCGTGGGGAGAACGTCGACGAAAGCGGTGCGCGAAGAGGTGGGGCGCGGTGCACGGCGTGCGCGGGCTGGGCGATCGGCGACGTTGCGACCCGACCCGCCAACGATTCTGGATGGCCGGTCTTCGCGAATGCGGAAAAACTACGCGCCCCAAAAAAAAGGACAGCGACCCTCGCTGAGTACTCGTGAACGTACCCCGAACGCCCATGGGTCGGCGTGAGGAGATGCGAGAAGAGGAGATAGCGACATGAAATCGTTTTGGCTCGCCGCGCTGGCGGTGGTGGCGATGGGTTCGAGTGCCCAGGCGCAGTTTACCGGTGGTCCCTCGGTGCCTGGCAACATATGTTACGAACCATCGCTTTCGACACGAACGCCGGACGCGACGGCTACGTTGAACAGTGGAATAGAACGCCTGATGTCAGATGATGGCGACTACAACGCGTGCGGCTGGATCTCGGAATACTCTGGCAACGTGGGCGGAGAGGAATGGACCATCACCGTTCAAGACATCAACAGCGTGAGTCAGGAGGCCTGCGTTTCGACGTATCTGAGGGCGCATATGTGGGCGTACTACGCGCCATATGACCAATGGTATGAGGTGTTCGATGACTCCGAGAACGGCACCTGGACGACGACGTTTGGCGGCGGCTGCTCGATCGGTTTCAGCGGCACCACACCATCGTGGGCGTCGAAGATTCGGCTGACTGGCGACGCAAGCCATCGCGAGGCGTCGTACCCGTATCTCCCATCCCAGCAGGTGGCAATCGAGACCTCGATGGGATGGCCGGTCGTGAACTGACCCGGCGCGTCGCTGAAAGTCCCCGTCGCTGATCATGTGGGCCGCGGGGCTTTCGCCGGCGTTTGAACGCGAAGCCGAGCCTAGTCCTTCACCCGCGTGACATGGATCGCCCTCGCGACGGATCCACCACCATCGTCCGCCGCACCGAATCGTCCGCCGCACCGACCGCTTCGCTGCCTCCTCGAAATACCTCAGGTATTCC
>JBCCZL010000671.1:0-5383 GCA_039187775.1 Myxococcota bacterium | reverse complement strand
TAGCCTCCCTTCTGGTGACTCTCTCGAACGACCCCTGCTCGCGAAGGATCGGAGGGCTGATCGTGGCGGTCGGCGTAGTGGCCGCGATCCCGTGCTCCGCCATGGGCCAGGATTCGACGACCGATACGGAAACCGCGCTCCAGGTCGACGCCAACCCCCTTCGATCGATGCGCCTCGACCACCTCGCCGCGCGCGAACAGAAGGGAGCGGTACTCCTCGGCTGGGGCCTCACCAATGTCGTCGCGGGAAGCCTGGTCGCCGGCCTCGGTCGAAACGATGACTTGCTCCTCTTCGGCGGGGTGATGGCGGCAAGCTGGGGCATCGTCAACAGCCTGCTCGCGCTCATTCTCTTCGACTTTGGGGGCGGGCGTCGAAGAGACATCGAAGCCGGGCGCCTCGGGGAGCTGGATGATCTGTGGGCGGTGCGCAACGAAGCGGTCGCCCAGCAGCTCCGCTCGGGTCAGCTGTTTGCGCTCAATGCGGGCCTCGATGTCGCGTACATCGCCAGCGGCCTCTTGCTGTTCTTCCTCGGGCAATCTGAAGACAACGACACCATGCGATCGTTCGGGGCGGTGATCGTCGGCGAGGGCGCGTTCCTTCTCGGCTTCGATATCTTCGCCTGGCTCGGCGCCAACCGCCGCGCGGGCGAGCTGACAAACCTCAGAGAACCGAACCGCTAAATGTCGCAGCGGTTCGCTTCTCTAGCCCGCATCCGTCACCAGAGTCGATGGATCTCGCTCGAAAGTGCCGTAGTCGCGCGGACCTCGGACTGGAGGACGCCGCAGCCGCGCTCCACGTACTGCGAGGCGGCTGGAGGGAGAAGGCCTTGCGACTGCGGTGCTTTCGGGCGTGAGGCGCGGCGTGTGGTGACGGATGCGGGCTAGCCCGACTTGGCTTCCGAGCCCGAGAGGGGAAGATCCTCAGGCGCCGCGGGACGCGTCTTTATCGCTCGCGCGAGATGATAAAGGATCGAGAGCGATCCCCAGCCGAGGCCGACCACCACTCCCGCATCGACGATGCCGCGCCAGGGTTGCTCGAGCAGCCGAACGAGCACGACGACGATGGTGATCGCCGCGATGAGAATCCACGAGGCAATCATCCGACGTCGAGTCGCATGAAACAGCGACATGCAAAAGGCCGGCGCGAGAATGACGTGGAGCGGTTTCGGATGGTCGGCCAGGTGAAACGCGCGCGCCACAACTCGAGGCGAAAACCGGAGGTGGAAGCCGCGGTGGCCTTCCGCATAGCCGTTGAACGCGACCCATCCTCCGAGCACCAGCCACTCTGCGGTGCTGAGGCCGGAGGTCATCGCGTCCCAAGCGATCGGGGTCAGGCGAGTCAACGCCTGCCCGAGGAGAGCGAGGACTCCGCCGATCCCCCAGAGAATCACGAGGACGCGCATGTGAGGCGAACTATACGCGGATTTGCGCCAGGAATCTGCTCGGCCGACCCGATCGATAGCGGAGGGGTTACGAACCGCAGTGGCTCGGGGCGCTATCCGGCGAGCCGGCTCCGAGCGCATCCAACGCGGTGCGAATGTTCTGAAGACGGCCGGGCCGGCAGCTCCGGTCTCTCGCACTTCGGCAGCACCGTCGGACCTCGGCGAGCTCTTCCTGAAGCTCCGGATCCGCCCCCGCCTTTCCAACAAAAGTCTCGAAATACTCAAACGCCTGGCGAAGGTCCTCCGGCTCCCCGGAGCGAAAGTCCTGATGAAGAACCCCAAGGTTGAACCAGGATTCGGCGCGGTCGGGATTTACGCGTTGAGCCCGAAGATAGAGCGCCTCGGCCTCTTCAACGCGCTGAAGACCGCGGAGCGCGACACCCCGCCCGATCAGCGCGTCATAGGAGTGGGGCCGAAGACCCAGCGCTCGACCAAACGCTCGCTCGGCGTCTTCGTAACCGCGAAACGACAACGTGATCTGACCAAAGTTCATCCACGCTTCGTAGAAGCTCGGGTCGAGCTCGAATGCGCGCTCGAACTTCTCGAGCGCCGCCACCACGTGCCCCTGCTGAACCTGCGCAATTCCCCAGGTGTTGTAGATCGGGGCGTAGCGCGGATCGATGAGCTGCGCTTGGCGACAGATCACCTCGACCAGCTGGAGATTTGCCACGTCTTCCGCGCCGTCGTCGAGGTACGCAAGAGCCATCTCATGAAACGCCGGCACGTAGTCGGATTCGATGGCGAGCGCCCGCCGAAGATTCGCAAGCGCTTCAGGAATATTACCCCGCTCGCGCTCGAGCACTCCGAGATTCACCCAGCCTTCGGTGCACGACGGGTCTTCGCGCACCGCATGTCGAAACGCGGAAGTGGCGGCCTCGAGGTCTCCCTCGGCCTTGTGCCCGAGGCCGAGACCCACCCGAGCTCGGCAGTGGTCATCATCGATGCGGAGGGCCGTACGGTAAGCTTCGATGGCGGCGTCGACATGTCCACAGCGCTGATGGCTCATGCCCGCCATGAACGCCGCTTCCGTCCGAAGGGAACCCGGGGCGTCCATACGCTCTACGCTAGCAAAGGCGGCAGCCGTCGACCGGCACTCGGCGGCGGTCCAGCCCGAGACGTCGTGCTCTTCAAAGGCCCGCATAGATTCTGCAAAGCGCACCTCCGCCCGCGCCTCGGCCTCTTCGATCGGCGGCACGGGGGGTTGGGGACGAACCTGCGGTGCGCACGCCCACACCGCACTTACCAACACTAGAGCGGCAGCAAACCATCGCATGATCGTTGTCCTTTCTTGGGTGGGGGTGGTCGACGGCCGGCGATGCTCGACACCGCGAACCGTACCTTAGGAAAACACCCGAGCGCCAAAAGCATTCCGTCGGGTCCGCAGTAAAGCGAACCCGCGCAGAGACACCCCTTGGGTAAAAATCTCACCTCAGAGTGAAAACGACGGAAGAGCTCAGGGCTTACACGCGAGTCGACGGCCGCTGGAGCCGGGTCGGAGAGCCGGCCGCGACGATCGAGATTCGATCAGCGACGGACCCGGATGCCGGGCCGGACTCCCGGCAGGCTCCGGCCCGGAATCGCCGGCCGCCGTTGGAGCTGCCGACGGAGTTGGCGCTGCTGCTGGACCGCAGGCCGAACCGCGGGGGCGGCGGGACGCGCCTGCACCGCGGGCTGGGAGCGCACGGTCGGCGTTCGGACCGGCTGACGCTGAAACTGCGGCTGGCGAATCTGCGGACGTGCCGCAGGGCGCTGGACCTGCGGTCGCTGAATCTGCGGTCGTTGGAACTGCTGCCGTTGGAACTGCTGTCGTTGGAACTGCTGCCGCTGAATCTGCGGTTGCACCACGGGACGTGGCTGAATCCGCGGTTGCGGCTGGAACTGCGGTTGCGGCTGGAACTGCGGTTGCGGCTGGAACTGCGGTTGCGGCTGGAACTGCGGTTGCGGCTGGAACTGCGGTTGCGGCTGGAACTGCGGTCGCGGCTGGAACTGCGGTTGCGTTTGGAACTGTTGACGCTGAAATGGCTGACGCTGGAACCGCGGCTGGCGGAATGTCGGCGCCGTATTCGGCCGAACACCAGGTCGTGCGGTCGGTGCCCCGGTCCGCTGAAATGCGGCCGGCGGAAGGTTGGGCCGACCGAACTCCTGCGGCGGGCGAGCGACACTGCCCGGTCGGACAAACTCAGGTCCCCCCGGCGACCCAGCGACAGGAATCGCCTGTTGCGGGCGGGTCGGCTGCGGTGGCGGACCGTACCGCGGACGGCGAATTCGGCCGACTCCAGGGACGGGAACAAAGGTGTGACGCCGCGAACCGATCCGAGGTTGCCCCGGACGAGCGACCGGTCGCCCAAAGCGCGCGGGTCGATGGCCGGCGCGGCGCGTCGCCCGACCCTGGGGATAGCCGCGCGGACCTACCGCATGCACTCGTCCCCGACGACGCTGACGCTGCCACACCGAATGCTCCGACTCGCCGGGTCGACGAGCCCACACCACGCCTCGACCGTCGTAGTCACGTACGACCTGGGTGTGGATCCCTCGGCGAGCGAGCCGTTGCAGGGCCGGCCCTGGACAGTACGCGGATCGGCCGACCCAGCGGGTCCGGGCGATCGGCTGCGTCCGCTGATACACCCCGAACCACGCCGACTCCGCGGCGTAGTAGTGGCTGACCTGCTGATGAAAGACGTAGTCGATGTCGACGTAGACATACCGATCGTAGGACGGCCCGTAAGGCCATCCCTCCGGCGCCATCGGTGCCCAGGCTACCATTTCGTCCGACGTTCGCCACTCCACCCACGCCGGACCCCAGGTGGTGTCGGGAACCCACACCCACCCGTCGACATACACCCAGCGACCGTAGTGGCCCGTCAGGCCGCCGATGGCGTCCGTCGCGACCCAGGTGAACCCCTCGTCGGTGTAGATCCAATATCCGTCGCGATAGGGCGCGTAGTTCGGGTCGTGGTGCCGGAACACGGTCCCGAGGCGGGGCGCTTCTTCGAACGTCCCGTAGGGGTCGAGTGCGTCATAGAAGAACTCGATCGTGACTTCGGTCTGGGCCGGCGCCTGAACGGACACCGTTGGCGCCGGGGCTTCGTACACCGCGTAGCTGCTTGGAGGCGTGGTGCCTTCGTAAAAGCCCGGAGGAAGCGAGCCACAGCCCGCAAGGAGGATCGCCGTGAGCGGCAAGCGGACGGAGCACGCATACTTCATGACGTAAAGGTAGCCGCCGGCCCGGCTCCTCGCAGTCAAAAGAGCCCGAATCGACCACCGAAGATCGTCGCCCCGATCAGAAAATCTCTCGCCGACCCCAAAAGCCTGCCGAAGACCCGGTACCGCAGTGACAGAAGATTCTTCGATCGCGCGACGGGTGTGGGGTTAGGCCATCAACGGTGCGAGAAACTCGAGCTCGACCTTACGATAATCCACCGGCACATCCATCCGCGCGACCACCGAGTAGAAACCAAACTGCAGTCGATTCATGAAGAACATGCCACGGGGCATGGGGACAAAGTTGTCACTCCCCTTCGCCTTTCGGGCCGCAACCGCGATCTCTTTCATGCCCTGCACCAAGCCGACCACATAATCCCGGCTCATGTGAAAGGGCGATTCGAAGAGTGGCGCGAAGGCTTTGGAGACATAGCCGAGGGCCTGCTCTTCGTAGTGTCCCCCGCGGAGGTCCATCAGGTCGCGCACGGCCGCGATGAACTCATTCGAGTCTTCCTGAATCGCGCTCCAGTGCATTCTCCGCGCATGGCGCATCCGGTCTGGCTCGAGCGGCTGGATGCAGCCAAAGTCTAAGAAATAGACGGTGCCGTCCGGACCGAAAATGAAGTTTCCAGGGTGTGGATCGGCGTTGAACATGCCGCCGACAAGGGTCCCCTTGAAGACAAAGCGCCACATCGTGCGCACCCAGGCCGCCCGTTCTTCCTCGCTCGCCCCCACCGCGTC
>JBCCZL010000670.1:0-5390 GCA_039187775.1 Myxococcota bacterium | reverse complement strand
CGTGCGCTGAAGCGGCTTGGACGGTCCGAGGCGGCGGCGAACGCGCTGACTCGCTACCTCGAGCTGGCGCCAAACGGCGAGCATCGGGTGGCGGTAGAAGCCGAGCTTTCTGTGCTCCAGGGAGAGCCGGCGACGCCGACGCGTCCAAGACCGATGCCTCGGGTCGAAGCGACCCCCACCGAAGCTTTCGACGCTGAAACCGAAGCTTCAGGGCGTGTCTATACCTGGGTATTTGCCGCGGCGGCGCTGCTTTTCGCCGGCGGCGCCGTCGGGTTCTACCTCGACGGAGCGCAACGGTACGACCGGCTGGAGGCGGAGTGCGGGGAGCGGGGTTGCAGCCAGTCCGAGCTCGGTCCGCTCCGAACCCATCTCGCGCTCGGGCACGTGTTTCTCACGGGTGCCCTCCTTTCGCTGGGCGCTGCCGCCGTGTCGTTCTTTCTGGAGGCGCCCGGTGACGAACCGGTGGCCGTGTCCCTGGGTCCGCTGGGAGCATCGCTTCGGGGGCGCTTTTGACGTCGTTTTCAAAGCGATTCTGTTTGATGGGGCCGCTGCGGTGGTCGCGGTGCTCATGGGTGTCGCTTCTTTGCGGGTTCCTCATCGTCGGTGCGATGGGATGCTTCGACATCGGTGCGCTGGAACTCGAGGTCGGTGCCACACGAAGCGACTGGGCCGATGCCGCGGCGGATGCGGACACCGGGGTGCCGTCGATCGTGGAGCCTGCGGGATGTGGGGTCGTCGGCGGACCATGCTGCAGCGGTCAGCGCTGCGACGAAGGCGCGTGCCTTGGGGGGACGTGCGCGAGCTTCGGTGGGGTGCACGTCGCCGCGGCAAGCTGCGGTGGGTGCCTGGCGGGCAACCCCTACGCCGCGGGCTGCGCCTGTCCGGCAGGGTTTGGTCAGACCGAGGTGGGAATGATGATGCGGGGCTGTGGTGGAGGGATCCTCTCGCTCTGCGCCTCGACCGCCTCGACCGCGGACTTCCTGGGCGCGTTTTTGGCTACGGACGGAAGCTGCAACCCCGAGTGCCTCACCCCACACCCGGATACAGGGGGATGCGTGTGCCCCGCCGGAGCAGAGGCGATCGAGCTCACGACCCGGGTGGAAAGCGGTTGCGGCGCCCAGTTTGCCACCTTGACCCTTTGTGCTCGCGGGGGTGTGGCCCCCACCACATTCGCCGGAGCGTGGCAAGTGCAGCCCACGACCGGGCGAGGCTGCCGGGTTCCGAACCCACGGACCGGAGCGTGTAGCTGTCCCTCCGGCACGACCGACCTCATCGTCGATTCGTCCCCCGTCGCCATCCACCTATGCATCCAATAGCGCGGGAATCGCGCCCCGCGGCAGGTAGGTATCAACGGAGTTTGTGACTCGTCCCCAAGAGGGGAAGATCGCCCCCTCCGGATCGTAGTATGCTCATCCCCATGGAGGCGCGATGAGTGGATTTGGACAGCCGCCCGGCGGCGGAGGATTTGGGCAACCTCCCGGCGGTCAGCCTCCGGCGGGCGGGGGTTTCGGCATGCCTCCCGGAGGGCAGCCACCGGCACCGGGGGGATTCGGTCAGCCCCAGGGGTATGGACAGCCGGGAGGCGGCGGCTTTGCACCGCAAGGGCCCGGCGCGCCGCAGGACTACAAGACCCTCGGCATCTTCATGCTCATCTCGGGGATCATGAATGTCCTCGTGTCGATCAGCTTTGTGCTCGTGTTCATCTGGATCTGTGTGGGGGTGGTGTGGATTCTGCCCCTCGCCGGCGGAATCTTCGAGATCGTGGTGGCCGCGCAGATCATGGGCGGCAAGCCTCAGCCGAATGCCAAGACTGCGGCGATCATGGGTCTCATCAGTGGCGTGATCTGCTTCAACGTGATCGGGATCGTCCTCGAGATCCTAGCGCTCGTGCAGCTCGGAAAACCCGAAGTAGCGCAGTACGCCCAGGGCCGCTAAGCGACCGCCTCCGTTTTGCTCGATGTCGGGGCCTCGTTTTGGGGCTTCGTTTCTCGCTCAGCGATTCAATCGGAAGAGATGCGTCCGTTCGCAGACGGAAGCGGCTATCCTCAGCTCCGCATGGCGGATGATGTCACCAAGGTGGTGATCCACAAGGCCGGGAGCTACGACCGGCTTCGACTCGAGCGCGCACCCATGCCCGTGCCGAAGGCCGACGAGGTGGTGGTCGACGTGCGGGGCATCGGCGTGAACTACGCCGACGTGATCGTGCGGATGGGACTCTATGCGTCCGCGAAGGAGCTCGTCGGCTGGCCGATCACTCCGGGCTTCGAGGTGTCGGGAACCGTGGGAGTCGTCGGCAAGGATGTGACCGAGGTTTCGCCGGGCGACCGAGTGATCGCGGGAACGCTTTTTGGCGGGTATACGTCCGCGCTCGCCGTCCCTCAGCACCAGGTGTTTAAGCTCCCCGACGACATTTCCTTCGAGGAGGGCGCAGGAATCATTGCGGTCTATCTCACCGGGTGGTTCGCGCTCCATTTCCTTGCCCACCCGCGCCCGGGGGACCGTGTCTTGGTGCACAGTGCCGCCGGTGGCGTGGGGTCGACGCTCGTTCAGCTGGCGAAGCGGATCGGATGCGAGGTCACGGGGGTGGTCGGCCGAACTGAAAAGGTCGCGGTCGCCGAGGGTCTCGGCTGCGATCACGTGATCGACAAGTCCCGCGAAGACCTCTGGGCGCGGGCCGAGCGGATCTCCGACCGAGGCTTCGATGTGGTCCTCGACGCCAACGGCGTGGCGACCCTGAAGGCGAGCTACGACCACCTTCGCCCCGCGGGAAAGCTCGTGGTGTACGGCTTCGCCACGATGATGCCGAAGACGGGCGGCAAGCCGAACTACCTCAAGCTCGCCGCCGACTATCTTCGAACGCCGCGCTACAACCCGCTGCTCCTCACCAACGACAGCAAGAGCGTACTCGCCTTCAACCTGAGCTACCTGTTTGACCGCGTCGATCTGTTGCACGAGGCGATTCACGACATTCTTCGCTGGATGGCGGCGGGCGAACTCAAGCCCCCTCAGGTCACCACCTTTCCCCTCGCCGACGTGGCCGAAGCTCACAAGCACATCGAGTCGGGCAAGTCCGTAGGAAAGCTGATCCTCATACCCTGACGGCTCGTGGCTACGCTCTTTATCGGTAACAAGAACTATTCGTCCTGGTCGCTCCGGGCGTGGCTCGCCCTTCGCTGTCTTTGCCGATGGCGAGTTCCGCCGCTGGGAAGCGGGCGCGATCGCGGAAGCCCATGCGATCGACGAGGCCGACGCGCTCTGTGCGACCTGACGGCATTTCATCGCCTCTGGGGGCGCCTCTTCGATGATCGGCGCGTCCCAAGGTTTTCCTGCGCCTTCGAGTCCCAGCGAAGACTTTTTGCCGTCCTCGATCGTCATGACGGTAGGCTTGTCCTGGATGGGACTGGAGGGACCGAGTGGGAATTCGTACGCACTCGTCGAGTACTGACGCGCACTCACAAGGGGCTCTGCATGGAGGCGGGGCCCAACGAACCGGGGCTTTCACGGTGCCTTTGGGCTTCCTTCTGGTTTCCGGCTTGCTTCTGAGCCTTTTCGCGCCAACGAGCGCCGAGGCTCAGGGATACGAGGTGGCGGTCTTCGGATCGCCGACCGCCGAGCTCGGGGGTCGGCTTCGGGTCGGCGGCATCGCTTACCGTGTGACCGATCTCGCGGAGCTCTCGGTGCTTCCGAACGCGAGCATCGTCGCGAAACTCACTCGGGGCGCCGACAACAACCGGCGGCGCGTGACCGTCGAGGAGCTTACCGTGCAGACCGATCGCGAGGGGCGATTCGAGGTCGCGCTGTCGGCACCCGACGATCCGGTGGCGGCGCCGCGGCTCGAACTTGCGGTTCGGCGCGGGGATGAAGCGGGTCGTGAGTTTACTTGGCCGGTGTCGTTCACGTCGCCGTTTGTTCTCGATCTTCTCACCGACCGGCAGCTCTATCAGGGCGGTGAAGACATGCGTTTCTGGTCCCGGATTCGTCGCGTGGCCGATGGGGCGCCGGTCGCCGATCGCACCATTCGGTGGATCGTGATCACGCCAGACGGCTCCGAGCTGGTCCGCCGTGAGGAGTCGACCTCGGCGGCAGGGGTGAGCAGCATTTCGGTCTCCCTTCCCGATGGAATCGTGGACGGTGGCTATCGCGTGTCGGCCGAGGTGCTTCGCGCGGGGGTTCCGCTCAGCCAGGCGCGAGTGGTTCGGGTGGGGCGACGAACTGTCGAGCGCCTGCTGGTCGAAGTCGATCTCGACCAGACGGTGGTCCGACCCGCCCAGCAGTTCAGCGGCGCCGTGACCGTGCGCTCCCCTTCCGGCACCCCCGTGTTTGGGGCGATGGTCGAGCTTCGACCATTCCCTTCTGCCGAACCGCTTCGGGTGACCACGAATGCCGAAGGCGTCGCTCGGTTTCGCACCGCCGCTCCCGGCTTCATGACCGGTGACACGGCGCCCCAAATGCTTTCCGCGCGCGTGGTGCACGCAGCTCACGGTACGCTCCACGTGTCCAAGGGCTACCTTCTGACCCGGGTCGACTTTCGGGCCGAAGCGACCCCAGAAGCGGGAGGCCTGGTCCCCGAACTCCCGACCACCGCGTTCGTCACGATCACCGACCCCACCGGCGAGCCCGCGCCAGAGGGCACCGAGCTGACGGTGCGGGGGCCGGCGGTGCGAGGCGGTTCGGTCACCCTCCAGACCGATGCCCAGGGCCTTGTGGAAGTACCGATGCTCGTCGCGGCGGGGGCGGCAGGACCCCTTCGGGGGGCGTGCGCAGGCCGAATGGCCACCACCGTCGACATCGAGATCCAAACCGACCGAGCCCACGTCACGAGCGTCTGCGTTCCTGTGTCTCCGGCTGCGGATCTTCTCGCCCGGGTCGCCGCTCCGATCGTTCCGCCCGGAGGCACCGTCGAGGTCGAGATCGCACGCCGGCCCCGGGTTCGTGGCCGACCTGCCGTCGTCGAGGCGATGTGGCGCGGGCGGAGCATCGCGTGGCGTTTCGTTCCGGGAAATGCGGCGCTAGCCTCATTGGATCTTCCCGCAGTCGTGGGGGGCCTTGTCCAGCTCCGGGTGCGGGCGGTCACCGATGAGCGCCGCACCCCGGCTCCCACCGTCGATGGTCACACCGTGGTGGGTGCCGGAGCGGCGGTGGGCGTGCTGGTTCGACCTGCCGACGCGTTCCGCCTCGAGATGGATCCGGAACAAGACACGTACAAGATTCAGGAGCAGGCCCTCCTCGGGCTCCGAACCGCCCCGGCGCAGCCGGGCTATGTCGCGCTCGTGGCTCGCGACGTGGCGGCGGATGGTGGCGAAACGCCATTTCGCCTGGGCTGGCTCGACGGGGCCCTGAGCGATGCGGTGACTCATCCTTCGGAAGAAGAGTCCGAGCGTTTCCTTCGG
>JBCCZL010000669.1:0-5396 GCA_039187775.1 Myxococcota bacterium | reverse complement strand
GTCAGGCGATGCGCGCCGGGCACCATCGCGAGCCCGAAGTCGGCAATCTTGAGCCGTTCCACCCCTTCACTCGAATCGATCAGAATGTTCTCCGGCTTCAGGTCGCGGTGAATGATTCCGATTTCGTGCACCGCCGCCAAACCGTCGACGAGCTGCCGTATGAGATCCGCCGCGTGGTCCACAGGAAAGGCCCCCACCGTGGCAAGCCTTTCACGGAGCGTCGGGCCTTCGACCAGCTCCATCACCATCGCCACATGCCCACCGTCTTCGACCACATCAAACGTGGTTACGATGTGCTCGTGGCCGAGCCGCGAACTCGCGGTCGCCTCCCGACGAAACCGGGCAAGGAGTAGGCCTCTGCCCCCGAAGTCGGTTCGAAGCGCTTTGATCGCGACATCGCGATCCAGGACGAGGTCCCTCGCCCGGAACACTCTCCCCATACCGCCCTCGCCAAGGAGTCGACCCACCCGGTACCGATCCGCAAGCCAGGCTCCTTCGTCGATCGGCGCGTTCATCGTCGTGACCAGCGTTGCGCGCTCATCCACATGGGACAACCCCCATCAGTCGACCAACCGAATCTGGCGAAAGTCGTCTTCGAGGCGTTGAACTCGAAAATGGTCGATCGCCCCGCTCGGAGGAAACCCGAACAAGCTGTTGGCTTCTCCCTCACTGCTCTGGCTCTGGCTCGCGCCGATGGTCCAAGGGTTCGCGTTGCCATCGATCCCGAAGGTAAAGACGGGGTTGGACGCGACCAGCACTCCATTGATGAAGAGTCGGAACCCTTGCGGGCCGAAGCTGACGCCGACATGCGTCCATTGGTCCGGCAGCGCCGCCGATGTGAGCCGCTGGTCGTTGGCCTCGCGCTGAAGCCTCGCTTCGATTCGCCCATTGCTCAGATAAAAGACCGTGAGATGGCCCGGCTGTCTTATCCCGTTCGCATCCCGGCTCACGATCGCCGCTTGCCTGCCTTCGGACATATCGGGAGGAAGGAACCAGAAATCGATCGCGCCCTCCTCCAAGTCCCAGTCGGGGGTGTCGGCGATTTCCAGGTACGCCTGCCCATCAAACTGAAATGCCTGACCGCATTCTTCCCGGCTGGGTCCGAGCCGCTCGGGAAAGCTCCCGTTGCGAAGAGCCGCTGGATGAAGACCCGTCTGGTCCACAGCGCGGTCGGTATCTGGCTCCTCGTCAAAAGAGTAGAGCGCAAGTACATCGATCCCGGAGAGCACCGGGCACGGGCTCGGCGGAGGCGCAGCGTCAGCATCGGGGGAGCGATCGGAGAGTGCGTCGGCGGGAGGGGCGGTACGATCATCAAGTGGGGCGTCCTCCACGGGTGCGTCGAGCGATGCATCGCCCCCGGGTTGGTCAGAGGGCCCCGTTCCGCTTCGATCGATCGCACAGCCGAGGACAAATCCCAACAGTCCGAGAAAGAGAGTCCGAAATACTCCAGCTTGTGGTGCCGATGGCATGACTCGATTCGGTCGCGAGGTCGTCGCCCCCCGCGCCCGGTCCCCCGGGTCGCGTTTCCGGTGGAGGATAGCACTTCACAAAACCGACACCGCCGGAAGCGCGATGAACGCCAGGCATGCTCAACGGAACGCATGCTCAACGGAACGCATGCTCAACCACGGAACGCATGCTCAACCACGGAACGCATGCTCAATCAGGGACACCGTACCCCCGAGCATCCCCGAAAAGAGTGACGCTAGAGCGTCGCGCCGACGCCGACGCTCGCCCCATAGCCCCGCGGCGCGTCACCGAACACCCCTTCGGGACCGTCGAGATTTACCGAGACCCTCGCCAAGAGGAAGGCCCGGCCAAAGGTGAGCCGGCCACCCGCGCGGAGCGAACTCTGCGCCCGATCACCTCCCGCGCCGGTGGGGAAGAACACCGCAACATACCCGACCTCGACATAGCGTTCTGGCGGCCCGAACTCGAGGCCGAGCCGCGCCTCGAGGTCGAGTTCGGCCGTGTCTCCCTCGTCGGCGAGGGCAAGCGATGTGGCAACGCTCACCATGGCCAAGAGCCGGGCGTCGCGGGATGCTTCCAGGATGCCGATCACCCGGGCGAACAAGCCAAACGTCTCCGGCCGAAACCGATAGAGCCCACTGAAGCCTCGCGCCGACGCCGCGACCCGGTACGCAAGGCGCTGGGTGGGCGCTCGTCCGGGATCGTTGTCGGGAATCCACGCCGTGGGCAGCGCCACTCCCGGCTCGTAGCGGAGCCGAAGGGGACCAACAGAGTGTCGGAGCCGCGCATGGAGCAATACATTGCCGATCTGGATCAGCGATTGACTCGCACTGCTCCCGTCTTCGACCGACAACCAAAGAAATACTGCGTCAAACCCGATCCCCGCGGTGTCGTTCGCATCCCAAAAGCCCCGAACTCGAGGCGCAAGGTGAACGAGATCTTCGGCTCCCTCTTCTCGAAAGTGGACGAGAAGTTCGAGCGCACTCTCCCCACTCCCGTGCCACGTCGGTTGGTCGTCGGGATCGGCGACTCCAACCGTGGGGTACCATGGGTCTTCAAGCGGCTGGGCCGCCACGTCGCGGGCGATGACCAGCGTGGAGGCCACTCCCAACGTCACCGCAACCCACGCACGCCATCGCGTCGCGAACGAGGTACTCGGGCCGATCCTTCGTTTCCCACCCAACATTGGCCGGAATGTTCATAGCGTGTACCCGTTCGGGGGCAAGGCCTCCTCCCCCCAAACGGCGCTGGCCTTGAGACGAGACAGCGTTCCTCCAACAATCTCCCCGGGTGGGGTGAGGAGGACATATGATCAAGGGACTGCATGGGATGTTCTACTCTTCGGAGCCCGAGGCGCTCCGGGAGTTCCTTCGGGACAAGTTGGCCTTGCCTGCCACCGACGTCGGCGGCGGCTGAGCCCGGGCTAGCCGAGGCCCCGCTTCGATGCGGCGGCCGGTGACCGCGCGCGAATGCCTAGCGGAGCGAGCGCCGTCGAGAGATCGATGGAGTCGTTTGGACCACCGCCGGAAGTCACGCGGCGAACCGGTCATGCCATGAGACCTACGGGTCGAGGCTGCTCGGGCCGCCGTAGAGCTCCTCGGTCACCCGGACCGTGCCGTCGGGCTCACGGACCATGATCACCAGGTCTTCGTATCGCTCCCCCGTGGTGCCGTTGAGGGTGGCCCCGAGGCCGGTGAGGAGCCCCGTGTTGTAGCCCCCCGAGTGGCCGATCATCAGGTAGGTGTTCCCCGGCGTCTCGCGCTGTTGCTGCCACGCGGACACCTCGGCCGCAAACGCAGTCCATGTGGTCATCATGAAGGGTGCAACGGTGATCTGCTGACCAAGCCGATCCGCGAGGGGCTGACCGCTCTGCTGGCCGCGAATGAACATCGTGGTGATGATCTCGTCGATGCCCGCGTTCTCGAGTCGGTCGGCGAGGGCCTGGGCTCGCACTATGCCTTCTGCGTTGATCGGTGGATCCGCGCCGGGATCGCGCTCGGTGTGCCGGACGATGTAGTAGATCGTGGAGCCTTCCGGAATCTCCCCGTCGCCGGACGCATCGGTTTCCGACGAAGCGTCGGCATCACTTTCGGCGGAGGCGTCGGCGTCACTTGCGGAAGATCCGTCGACCATCGCATCGGTGGTCGCAGGGTCGTCATCGCCACAGCCGGCAAGAAGCAAGAGAACAAGAAACATTCGGAGCAGGGTTCGCATCGGAAGGGCATGGGGTCCCTCGCCGATCCCGTCTAGGGGGAGCCATTGAGGGGCCCCTGGATTCCTCAGGAATTCCAGCCGCATCCTCCGATCAACGGGGAACGACCTCGGACCACTCATAGCCGCTCTCGATCATCTTCGGCGCGTCAAGTCTCCGCATGCGTCGAAGAATCGCGAGGAGCTCGTAAAGCGCGTACGCCGTCCCCCCGAACACGAAGCGCGAACCTACTTTGAAAATCGGCGCCAGGCGCCGCTCTCCGGCGCGGTCCCAGGGAATTGCGAGGGTGGTCGCCTCGGCGATCAATGGCTCCAGCTCCAACAGCAGAATCTCCGCCACCTCGTCGGGATTGGGCACGAACGAACTTCCACTGACATCCGCCACGTAGGGGACCAGTCGATACTCCGACGTCAAAAGCGGAACCGATGAGAGGCGGCCCAGCACCTGCGCTTCGCGAAAGGTGCCCGCTTCTTCAAACGCTTCGCGCAGCGCCGTATCGGCTAGGTTTTTGTCTTCGGGTTCGGGTCGGCCACCAGGAAAGCAGATCTGTCGTGGGTGTTCGCGGAGATGAGCGCTCCGCTCGGTCAAGACGCAGCGAAAGCCCTCGTCCCACACCAGGGGCACGAGCACGGCGGCAAGTCGATCGTTTCGTTTTCCGGGAAGCGCCGGAAGGTCGACCCAACGATGGACTTCAAGGGCTTTCTGAAGCTCGCCAACCGAGGGGCGGGTCATGGGCTATTTGGCCGTGTGCTGGCGAACCACGTCAATGAACAGCTGCCCATAGAGGTTGAGTTTGGCCGGCCCAATGCCGTTGATCGCGGCGAGGTCGGAAAGCGTGGTGGGTCTTCGGGCGGCGATCTCCATGAGCGTCCGGTTGTGAGCGACAGCAAACGCCGGAATCCCCTTCTTGCTCGCCGCCTCGAGTCGCGCGTCGCGAAGCGCCTCGAAGAGCTTGGCCTCATAGGATGAAGGAGCAGGACCCGCGGCCGCCTTGCGCCCCCTGCCTCGCCCACGCGCCGCCGCCGGCGGAGGAAGCAAGACCTCGACGGGCCGAAGGCCGCGCATCACCTCCACACCGCTCGGAGTGAGCAGCGGAACCGGATACTGCCCCGGCGTCAGCTCGATGAGGCTCGCCGTGAGCAAGCGACGGAGCACCGCGACGATGAACTCGCTGTCCCGGTCCCGAAGAAGACCGTGGGTGCTCAGCTCGGTAAATCCAAGCTGCTCCTGACGTTTGGTCGTGGCCCCGCGCAGCATGTCCGCGATCGCTCCGATTCCCGCCCGGCCCCGAGATCGCGCGACCGCCGACAGAGCTTTTCGCACGACGACATCTCGCTCTCCCTGGTCGACATCGGTCTTCTTCGAGAGCCGCTCACACACATCGCAATGCCCACAACCGCCAAGCAACTCTTGTTCATCTCCGAAGTACCGAAGGATGAAGTCGTGGCGACACGAGCCAGCTTCGCTATAGCGCATGAGATCGAGGAACAGACTCCAGTCGTGGTCGATCCGCTCGGAACTTCGGACCGCGCCTTCGGGTCCGCCTTCAATGAGAATGCGACGCGTCCGAACATCGGATGCCCCCGCCATCAGGAGCCCGTAGGCGGGGTTGCCATCGCGGCCGGCGCGACCGACTTCTTGGTAGTAGGCCTCGATCGATCCCGGCGGCTGAAAGTGGATCACCGCTCGGATGTCCGCCCGATCGATGCCCATG
>JBCCZL010000668.1:0-5431 GCA_039187775.1 Myxococcota bacterium | reverse complement strand
GGGGAATACCACATTGGCATACCTGATCAACTCTCGGGTTGTTTCTTCAACAGGTTCTATTGGTCGAGCATTTACGCCTTTTGCTTCCGTTGTCGCCATAGATCGGCTTCGGCATGAACGTCGCGCTCTTCCCCGCCTGCCGAGCCGCATTCTTTACCACGTACTTGAACCACATCAGCTGATCGCCCATCGCGGTCAGCGAGTTGTATTTCATGTCGATTTCGCACTGGCCGGCGGTCGCAACCTCGTGGTGACTGACCTCGACCTCGTAGTTGAGCTGCTGAAGGAACATGCAGATGTCGGTTCGCAGGTCCATCAGCGAATCGGTCGGCATCACCGGGAAGTAACCACCCTTGTGCGGGACTTTGTATCCCAGGTTCGGCCCCTCCTCGGCTCCCGTGTTCCAGATGCCTTCCTTCGAATCGACCCGATAGAAGGAATGGTTGGGTGACGAGTTGTAGCGGACATCGTCGAAGATGAAGAACTCCGCCTCGGGGCCAAAGAACGCCGTGTCCGCGATCCCCGTCTGCTTGAGATACGCCTCCGCTTTCTCGGCGATGTACCGCGGGTCGCGGGCGTACGGCTCCTTCGTGATCGGGTCCACGATGTTGCACACCAGCACGAGCGTCGGGTGCTTGGTGAAGGGATCCATCCGAGCGGTGGTGGCGTCGGGGACGATCAGCATGTCCGAGGCGTTGATCGGCTGGTAACCACGCACCGACGATCCATCGAAGCCGAAGCCATCTTCGAACGAGGCTTCCTCGAGCCGATGGATGGGCACCGACGTGTGCTGCCACACTCCGGGAAGGTCGATAAAGCGCAGGTCCACCATCTGAGCGCCCTGCGCCCTCGCGTACTCGATCGCCTGCTTCCCCGTCCCAATGTCAGTCATCGTTTCGAACCCTTTCGCTAGATCGCTTCCTCGCCGCGCTCCCCAGTCCGGATGCGAATGGCTTCCTCCACTGGGGTGACAAAGATCTTTCCGTCGCCGATTCGGCCGGTCTTGGCCGCGCGGACCAACGCCTCGAGGACCTCTCCGACGAGCGCGTCGGGAACCACGGCTTCCACCTTCACCTTCGGAACAAAGTCCACCACGTAGGCAGAGCCGCGATAGACCTCGCGCTTTCCCCCGGTCCGGCCGAAGCCCTTGACCTCGCTCACGGTCATGCCTTGGACCCCCACTTCCCCAAGGGCCTCCTTTACCTCGTCGAGCTTAAACGGCTTGATGATGGCTTCGACTTTTTTCATGGCGCGACCGCCGCTTGGCTTATCCGCGATTTGTTTCCGGGGGGTTTCCAGCGAGTAAAAACGGCGACACTCCGCGGCGAGGCGAATGGTATCGTCCCCTTCATGCCCAAACGGGAGCGATACCTCTGGGTCTGTACCAACCAGCGAGACCCGGACAATCCGAAGGGATCCTGTGCGCAAAGCGGGTCGGCCGAAGTGCGCAATGCGCTGAAAGTCGGGCTGGTAAAGCGCGGCCTCCGAAAGCGGTTTCGGGTATGCGAGTCGAGCTGCCTCGACCTGTGCTGGGCCGGGCCGGCCATCGCGGTGGCTCCGGACCAGGTGTTCTACGGCAGGGTGTCGATCGACGACGTTCCGGAAATCCTCGACGCGCTCGAACGCGGCGAGCTCGTCGACCGTCTGACCCTTCCCGAAGACCTGTTCGATGAACCGAAACAGGACGGTTGACGCGTGAGTCGCCAAACCATCTCCGCTTCGTTGGGGTCTGAATGCTGAGCTTTTCGGTCACCGAGCAGCTCACTGGCTCGTTCTACCGGCTCGACTCTCCCGGCGAGGAGCAGCCCCTCGAAATGACGGCCGAGATCGATGTTCCCGATCTGCGTCGCTTTGTGATCGACCCGGTGGCCGAACTCAAAGGGCAGGTGAGCGCCGCGTCGCTCTGCGAGGCGGCGCCGATCAGAGGCACCCTCACCTTCGATCCGATCGACCGTCATCTCCGCTACGAGTTTCGCGTCGATTCGTCCGACGACCCACCCTTGACCTTCAGTGGCGATAAGGAACTCGTGGCTCGCGATCCCGTCGGAAGCCTCACCGTTCTTCACGGGAGCTTTTTCCTCGGCGACGAAGAACTCGGCCGCGCGGTGCTTCGGTTTCGTCTCCGCAAGAGCATTCGACGGTTCCTTTCGAGCATTCGGGCGGGCGGGCCGCGACCATGACTCCGATCGTCGTCGTCCACGGAGGTGCAGGCGCGGTCGCTCCGGAAAGACGCCAGCTTCACGTCGACGGATGTGTGGCCGCCGCCGACGCCGGCCGAGCGGTCGTGGTCGGGGCGGGAACCGCCCTCGACGCCGCGGTGGCCGCGGTGGCTGCGCTCGAACGGAACCCGTGCTTCAACGCGGGAATCGGCTCGTCTCTCACCGCGGAGGGCCACGTCGAGCAGGACGCCGCGGTCATGCGCGGCGAGGACCTGGCGTTCGGCGGCGTGTGCGCGGTCCAGGCGTTTGTCCACCCGATCCAGATCGCCGCGGCGGTGCTTCGCGAGGGGCGCCACTGCCTCTACGCGGGGCGGGGCGCCCGACGCTTCGCCGAGGCCCAAGGCTTTCGAACCGCGACCGAGCACGAACTGATCACCGATCGCGCCCGCGACCGGCTTCGTGCGGTATTGGAGGGGGCCGCCGAAGAGGGCTGGGCCGGTGGGACGGTGGGAGCGGTGGCGATGGACGCGGATGGACGTCTCGCGGCGGCCACCAGCACGGGCGGCACCGTCGGCAAGGCCCCCGGCCGCGTCGGGGACTCGCCCCTCATCGGAGCCGGCACCTACGCGGAAGACGGCCGAGGCGCATGTTCCGCCACTGGGGTTGGTGAGGCGATCCTTCGATTCTGCCTTGCGCGCCGCGTCGTCGAATCGGTCGCCGACGAAGAAGACAGTCCGAACGAAAAGATCCGTTCTCTACTTTCCGTCTTCCGCACCCGGGTCCGGGGTTCTGGCGGAATAATCGCTTTGGATTCGCGCGGAACGCCGATTCTCGCGACTACCACCGACACGATGACCCACGCGGTGGCGCGCGGCGACGAACCCGCGTGGGGACAGGCAACACCATGAGCGGCGCCGGCAGGTCTGATATACGGAGGCCGCGCTTCCGCATCGGTAGCGCGCGTGCACCCGTGTCCCGACCGCCGGGACACTTATCGAGAGGAGCAATCCCATGAAGAACGCCCTTCCGCTCGACGTACCATCGATCCTTCCCCGTACCGGGCTAGCGCTCCTGATCGGAGCCGGGGCCTTCGCCGTTGGCTGCGGCGGGGGTCAGGCGGAGGAAGGTCCGCCCGAATACCCTCCGGTGGATGAGCCAGAGCCGGTGGTGGAGGCAACGCCCGAGCCCGAGCCCGAGCCCGAACCTCCACCCCCCCCGCCGATCGAGGTCGTCGCTGGCGAGCGAAGCGCCATCGAGGGGTCGGCCCCCACGCTCCGCATCCGAAGCCCCCGCATGAACCAGATGATCCGGCGGGGCGACGTGATGCTCAACGCTCAGCTTCGCGGCTGGGAGCTCGCTCCTGCGCCGGGCCAGCATGTCCACATCATCGTCGACAACGAACCCTACATCGCGGTGCGAGACGTCTCGAGTCCGGTGAACCTCAACGAGATCTATCGCAACACGTTCGAGCGAGACCTCGCCGAAGGCACCCACGTCGTCAGGATGTTTCCGAGCCGGGGGCACCACGAGTCGGTCAAGGAAGGAACGCCGTTCGCGATGGTGATGTTCCACTACCGGTCCCGCACGGAAGACTTTGAGTTCGACGCGTCGGCGCCGCTCCTCACCTACAGCCGACCCAAGGGCTGCGCCACCGCGGGCGAGCGCCTCCTCCTCGACTTCTACATTGCGAACGTCGAAGACTTCGGCGAGGGCACACGCGTCCACTATCGCGTCGGAGACGTCGAGGGCGACATCACGAGCTGGGTTCCCCACTACATTCAGAACCTTCAGGTCGGAGAGGTCCCGATTCAGCTCACCCTCATGAACGCCGAAGGGCCGATCGCCGGCCCCTTCAACGACACGTCTCGCACCATCCAGGTGCAAGAGAGCTGCGAGTAGGCCGCTCCGCAGTCGTCCCGGCCCAATACGGATGGCATCGATCCTCAACACGGTTCGGGACCTCGAACGACTGCGACAGATCGTCCTGGTGCTGGTGCGCCACGGCTTCGGCGAAGTCGTTCAGCGCACCGGCCTCGGTTCCCTTCGACGTCAGAGCGAAGCTCCCCCCGCCCCTGACGGGAGCGAACCGCCGCCCTCCGGCGACAAGCCCAACATCGGCCAGCGGATTCGGCTCGTGGTGCAGGACCTCGGTCCGTCGTTCATCAAGCTCGGCCAGATCATGTCGACGCGGCCCGATCTCATTCCGAAGGAGATCATCGACGAGCTGAAGAAGCTTCAGGACGCGGTCCCGCCGGTGGCGTGGGACGAGCTTGAAGGGCATCTCGAACGCGAGCTCGGCCTTCCCATCGACGAGGTGTTCGAACACCTCGACAAAGAACCGCTGGCGTCGGCTTCGATCGGCCAGGTCCATCGGGCGCGTCTCAAGACCGACCGGGGTGTGGAAGATGTCGTCGTGAAAATTCAGCGACCGAATATTCGGTCGGTGATCGAGCGGGATCTGGACCTCCTCCACATCCTCGCCCGGACCCTCGAGCGATCGATCCCCGAGTCCCGGGTCTACGCACCGATCAAACTCGTCGAGGAGTTCGACCGAGCGATCACCGCGGAGCTGGATTTTACCCTCGAGGCCGATAACGCCGAGCGCTTCGCGCAGAACTTCGTCGACGACCAAACCGTCGCGTTTCCGACCATTCATCGAGAGCACAGCTCGAAGCGCGTGCTCACGATGGAGTTTCTCCCCGGGAAGAAGATCTACGACGCGGTCGATGGAGGCGTCAGCGGAAAGCGGATTGCGCAAACGTCGGTCCAGGCGATCGTGAAGCAGATCTTCGAAGACGGCTTTTTTCACGCGGATCCTCACCCCGGCAACGTCTTGATTCTCGGCGACGCGGAGCGACCGGTGCTTGCGCTCATCGACCTCGGCCTCGTGGGACGACTCACCCCTCGAATGCGGGACCGGACGATCGACCTCATGGTGGGCGCGGTTCGCAAGGACTACCGGGGCATGGCGGACGCGCTGTATCAGATTGGCCGCCCGCTCAAAAAGATCGACCGGGAGGCGTTTGAAGCCGAGGTCGCCATCCTCGCCGACAAATACCTCGGAAAGAAGCTCGGCGACATCGAGCTTTCGTCGATGATTCGGGACCTCGTCTACGGAGCGAACAAGTACGGGCTCGAAATCCCCGCCGATTTCCTGATGGTCGGCAAAGCGTTGATGACCATCGAAGGCGTGGGAAAAGAAATCTACCCCGAGCTCGATGTGTTCGAGGAGGTGAAGCCGTATTTTCTGGACCTTCTTAAGCAGCGCTACT
>JBCCZL010000667.1:0-5450 GCA_039187775.1 Myxococcota bacterium | reverse complement strand
GGCGCGCTCGCGGTTTCGAGGACCCGGAGCGCGCCGTCGCTTTCGGCGAGCACGGTTCCCTCATGGACCACTCGAACGCGCGGGCCGACGTCTTCGACGCGCGGCGGCCGCGGATAGTCCCAGACCGACTCTTGTCCCGGGCCGGGGGTGTCGATGCGGGATGGTCTCGTGCCGAGGCGACGCCAGCGCTCGGCGTCGATCTCGATGGGGTAGGGACGCTTGGCCATCGCCCAACCCTGGGGTTTTCCGATGGCGGCGACAAGCGTCCAGTTTAAAGGGTTCGAAGGTAGCCCAAGAGAGTTTCGCGCTCGGTCGCGTCGAGATTGAGTCCGTACTCGTGGCCCGGCACTGCGCCCCGCCCGAGCGGTCCCTCGTAGTCGTCGGCCAGGCGGCGCGGGCTCACCACGTCCTCCAGCGTCGCGACGGCGCCATGATGAAAGTAGGGGCCTCTGGCGGCAGCGCGAATCAGTGACGACGGTCGGTAGCGGCCGGTTCCCCGCGCGATCCCCCGCGAGAGCCCAGGGTCGGTTCCGACCTGCTCCGCGTTCACCGGTTGGCCGCCGTACACGGGGTTGGAGTGGCAGTCGGCGCAGAGTTCGCGGAAGAGCTCTTCGCCCGAGGAGTGGTCCGTCGACGACGAACCTCGGGCCGGCGGCGAAAGCGCATAGAGGTACATCGTCAGCGCCCACATCAACGTGCGCGGCGGGCGCGATCGGTGGTGGTTCGCATACAGATACTGCGTCTCCTGACGAAGCGCGATCGCGACCGGCCCGATGTGTTTGATGGTGCCCGCCTGGGTGAAGTGAGACTGGTGGCGAAGGCCCCAGAGGTCGGGAATGGCCACCGGATCCTCGTCGTCGTCTTCGGTGATGTCCGCGCGCCCCGGTCCCCAGTGCGCCATCCGTTCGGCGAGCGCCGGGTCGAGCGGACGATCTCGTTCCCGCGCAGACCAGAGCTGGAGCGACCCGTAGTTGAACTCGCGTCGCGCTTGCCCCGCGACCATCCCGGTGTCGCTCACCGCGGTGTGGCAGATGGCGCAGCTAATGCCGACGCGGTCTTCGCCATCGAGGTCCCGGAATACGATCGCTCCTGGTGTCTCACCGCTCGCCGTCTCGAGGATCCCAAACCCTTCCGCCACTTCGCGATCGGTGAGGCCGTGTTCGAGCCAGCGGTCGGCCCGGAGCGGGTACTCAAAAAACACGCGCCGACCGAGGTCCACCCACCCTCGCATCGACGTCGGCGTTTCGCCATCCCAAAGAGGCTCGCGTTCACCGAGCGCCACCCGTTCATCGTTCTCGAGGGTCCGCCGATCTCGAACCGTGATGGTGCGACTCCGCGGGTTCCACTCGGGAAGCCGGTCCCAGCCTCGGTCGCCGTGGCCATAGGACGCGATGCGGGTGCGCGAGTACAGATTGTCGTGATTGACAAGCGCTGCAAGCATCGAGGCTCGCCGGTGCGCGAGGTCCGACCGGTACCGCCGTCCTTCCGCGAGGAGCCACGCGTCCGACCATTCTTCGAGGGCCACGACTTCCTTCTCACCGGAGTAGGTGGTCGGCGGAAGGCTGTCGCAGCCTCCGGACAGCCCCAGAAGACTTCCCAGCGGACCATAAAAAAGAGCCGCGACCACGACGGCCGCGACTCTCTGGTTGGCACAGGTTGGAAAAGGAAGAAGTTGGATGAAGGGTTGAGGCGGAGGAAGCGACACGGAAGCCCGATCAGGTGACGATCGGAGCCTCGCGCGCCGTCTCCTCGGAAGTCAAGGTGCGCGTCTCGCCCTGAATCTCGACCTCGACCTCGAGTCGATACATGCGCTGGTACGAGCGCTCGACCGACGACCAGTCGATGCCGTCAAGACGATAAAGGGTGCGGAGCTCCGACGGAGTCGGAATGGTTTCGTCCCACTCGACATAACTGTCGTTCTGGAAGACCTGGGGGCGCGTCGGAGTGAGGTTAAAGAGTGCCTCGCGGGTGTCGCTATCGATGACGGTGACCCGTCGAACCTGGAACGCGAGGGGAATGTCTCCGTCGGCGTCGATCGCGAGCGCCATCGAACTCTCCTGGCACGGGAAGCCGCAGCCCCCGATGAGGCCCGGGGCTTCGTCGGGTTCTCCTGGCGGGAGAGCGCAGTCGCCGAAGCGACCATCGCCATCCTGCGGAGGTGCGCCGTTCGGCGCATCGCCGGCATGGCTTCCACAATCTTCTCCGAGGCTGACCGCTGAGATGCTGATGTCGGCGGTCCATGTCGGCGGCTCGACGATTTCGCGGTCGCCGTGGTTCATAAAGCAACCGCCCACCCCTACTGCCACCATGCTCAATGCTGCTACCAGCCTCATTCATACCTCCGAAGCAAGCGTCTCCCACCGACGCATCTGGCTTCGAGTCTGAGCAAAGCCCGGACCAACCCAGAACAGCTACGATCGCGAAGGATCTTCACATTTGCTGGCGAACTGTGACGCGGGCATGAGCCACACTGCGCCAAAGCGGTCAGAGCACGGCGCTGCTGATGAAGCCGAGAATGAACGCCACTACCGCGATAAAGAGAACTCCACCGGATACCACCACCAGCCAAAACGCCCACGGCGGAAGGCCAATGATCTTGTTTTGATCGGTGGGCTGCTTGGGCGCCGCCATCGCAAGCGACATGCGTTCCTGAAACGAGGGTTGCGCCGGCGGTTCGTCCGGGTGCGGCTTGTCCCAGCCCCGCTCGGGAAACGCCCAGGCGACGAGTCGGGCGAGCTGCTCCGGCCCATAGGTGGCGCCGTGGTGCTGTTCTGCCTCTTTGAGCGCGAGGACGACCGACTGGGCCGATGGCGGCCGGGCGTGACTGTCGAAGCGACAGCACGCTTCCACGATGTGATCCAGCTCGGGCCACACCGAGGAGTGCACGCTAGAGGGCGGCGGCGGGGACTGGTCTCGGTGATAGTGGTAGATCGACTGCGGGTCGTTCGAGGTGATCAGGCGTTGCCCCGTCAGCATCTCCCAAAACACGATGCCGAACGCGAAGATGTCGGCTCGTGCATCGACATGCCCGCCCGACAGCTGTTCCGGCGCCATATACACCACTCGACCGACGGGGATGGCGCCGTAGACTTCCAGCCGATTGTCCGCCACCTGGGCAAGGCCGAAGTCGCCAAGCTTCACTGTCCCCTCGACCGAGAGAAGCACATTGGCGGGAGAGATGTCCCGGTGCACGATCCCGAGCGGCGTCTTCGCCTCGTCTTCGAGCCGATGGGCATAGTCCACGGCGCGAGCAACCTGGACGGCGATATATACTGCCGCAGGAACCTCGAGTGTGATCTGCCGTTGACCGAGGCGAATGAGAAGCGCCTCGAGGGACACTCCCTCGACATACTCCATCGCTAGGTACGGCTCGGGTTCCGAGCCAAAATCGAACACCTGGACGATGTTGGGGTGTTCAAGGCGCGCGCCGGTGCGCACCTCGGTAAAGAAGCGCTCCACAATGACGGGATTCTTGGCGTATTCGGGGCGCATGCGCTTGAGCGCGACGCGCTTTCGGACGCCCTGTTCGCCGATCCGCTCGGCCATGTAGACCTCTCCCATGCCGCCCTGTCCGAGGCATTGCGAGAGCTCGTAGTTTCCGAAACGCTTGGTCGGCATCGCGGACCCAGCCACGGGCCGGATTGTACGCCATCCCTCGAAGAAGTTTAGGCGTCTGGTTGTAACGGGCCTCCTGCTTCGCCGTACAGCCAGCCGTGGCCGTGCTCCGAAAAGTCCCCTGGTTTATTTGGGCGGGCTTCGCAACGATCGGCCTCGCGCGACTCTGGGGGTTTTTGACAAGCGGGGTTCCGGTCGAAGTCGCGGGCAGCGGGATCGTAAGCCAACTCGACGACGATATCGGCCCCGATGATGCACGGCTCGCCTTCAACGCCGCGCGCACGCGGAGCCTCGCGAAGGCGGAAGAATCCGTACACGTCGCGATCAACGCGCGGCCCGCGGTCGTGGTGTTTGGCCTCGATGCCGAAGCGGTTCTGTCGGACCCAGAACGAGCGTCGGCGACCTATCTTCGGCTTACCGAACGTGCGGAGGCTGCGCGGGCCGTGCCGCTCGTGGTGGGGCCCGTATCCGATGCGTCTATGACCGGGGAAGAGCGAGCCGCGGTTGAGGAGGTGGCGTCCCGCTGGCGGCGGGAGCTCTGTCGCGTCCGTGGACTTCGCCTCTGTCTCGACGTGGCGCCCTACCGCGACGACCCGGCGGGACTTCGGCAGGCGATCACTTCCGGGATTGCGGACGCGATGCTCCGCCACGCCGAGTGGCGCGCGTCCACCCAAGGAGGCGCTTGAGTGCAACGCGCCCTGATGATCTTGGTGGTCCTTCTGACCTGCGGCGGCGGTGAGGTCGATGCCCCGGTCGCGGCTCCCGAGCCCGGCGGTGGGTTCTGGGGAGTCGCCCTCGGCGCCTACCCCTGGGAGGCCGAGGCCCGGGGGTTTCCGTTTCCGCCGAACCTGCGTGAGGTCCGCGAGCTTGGTGCGACCGATGTGCTGGTGCCCGTGTCGTATCGTCAAGCGACGGTACAGTCGAACGAGGTGACCCCCGGACCGCATACCATCGAACACCGCGATCTTCGCGCCCTGGTTCGGCAAGCGCATCGCGATGGGCTTCGCACGATTCTTGTCCCGATCCTCCATGTGGAACGAGGGGGTCCAACCGCATGGCGAGGCGTGGTGCGGCCGGCCAATCCCGATGCCTGGTGGGCGAGCTATCAGGCGTATGTGCTTCGCTACGCGGCGCTCGCCGCCCAGGAGAACGTCGGGCTGTTTGTGATCGGGAGCGAGCTCACGTCGATGACTGGGCCGACGAGTTCGGAACGGTGGCGAACCCTCGCGGCCGCGGTGCGCGAGGTGTACAGAGGCCCCCTCGCCTACTGCAGCAATCACGACGGTCTCCAGCGTCGGGCACCGTTCGAGTTCGTCGACTATGCGGCGGTGAGCGCATATTTTCCGCTCGCCGATACTCCGGACCCCCAAGACGAGACGGTGCGCGCCCGTGCCGCTGCGGCGGTCGCCGAGGTTCGAGCCCTCGGAGCCAGCGTCAAGCGTCCGGTCCTCTTGCTCGAGGTTGGCTTTCCGAGCGCCGACGGCGCCCTGATGACGCCGTGGGACCAAACCGGTGGCGCGCCGATCGACCTCGAAGAGCAGGCGCTCGGCTATCGGGCGATCGGGGAAGCGGTGCTCGCCGAAGAAGCCATTGAAGGCACGCTGTTTTGGCATTGGTTCGGGCCTGGTGGCGAACACGACCGGTACTTCACGCCCCGAGGAAAGCCGGCGGAAGCGGAGCTCGAAGGCTTTCTGCGCCAGATTCAGGCTCGCTGACCCGGCGGCTGTTCTTGGACCTCCGAAGATTAGTCCGGCATGCGTGCCGGTGAGCTCCGACAGGGTTAACCCGCATCGGTCACCAGAGGTGATGGATCGCGTTCGAAAGCACTGGATTCC
>JBCCZL010000666.1:0-5458 GCA_039187775.1 Myxococcota bacterium | reverse complement strand
GTGGATTCGATCAAGCGGGTGGAGATCCTCGCAGCGATGCGAGAGCGGGCGGCCGACCTTCCGGAGGTGGACCCGGCGGAGCTCGGCAAGCTTCGCACCCTCCAAGAGATCGTCGACCGGATGGGTTCGGCGCTGTCGTCTCCGAGTGCCTCCACGTCGGCTGCGCCCGCGATGTCTTCGCCGGGGACGGAAGCCGTCACGGTGGACCTTCAGGCGCTGATGCTCGAGGTGGTGGCCGAAAAGACGGGGTATCCGCCAGAGATGCTCGAGCTCTCGATGGATCTCGAAGGGGACCTTGGCGTGGATTCGATCAAGCGGGTGGAGATCCTCGCAGCGATGCGAGAGCGGGCGGCCGACCTTCCGGAGGTGGACCCGGCGGAGCTCGGCAAGCTTCGCACCCTCCAAGAGATCGTCGACCGAATGGACCGCGCGGAGTCATCGAGCCCGACTTCCGAACCCGAGGTGGGGCGCACTCCCCCCCGCTCGGAGGGTTCACTCCGGTATGTGCTCGAGCTTGAGCCCGCACCACGAAACGGACTCGCGCTGGGCGGTCTCCTCCGGGCCGAGCCGAAGCGGCCGGTGGCAGTGTTCGACGGGAATTCCGGCCTCGCTTCGGACTTCGTCCATGTGCTTTCGCAATACGGGGTTCCCGCGGTAGAGGTCGACCTCTCCGGAGACCTCCGCGCGGTCGCCGGCGGCGTATTTCTCGGCGGCGTATCTCACGGCGGTGTATCTCACGGCGGTGTATCTCACAGCGTTGTCGGAGGGCTCGACCTCCAACGAGCGGAGGCGCTGACGGTCCAGCGCGAAGCGTTCCTCTTTGCGAAAGCCCTCGCGCCAGTGCTCGCCGACGGCGGATTCTTGGTCACCGTGCAGGACACTGGAGGAGACTTTGCGATCTCCGGACACCCCGGAGCGTGGCTTGCGGGACTTCCCGCGCTCGCAAAGACCGCCGCACAGGAGTTTCCGTCCGCGTCTTTTCGGGCGGTCGATATCGAGCGCGCGGCTCGGTCGAGCTCCGCGCTGGCGGAAGCGCTCGCCGAGGAGCTGATGTTCGGCGGAACGGTGGCGCACTCGGGGACGCAGGGCGGCATCGAGATCGCCCTCCCCGCGGCGGGGGGACGCCAGACCTTGGTGAGTCGTCCCGAGCCGGTGGCTGAAGGTGAGACTCGCCTCAGCGAACGATCGGTGGTGCTCGCGAGCGGCGGAGCGCGGGGCGTGACCGCACACACCCTGATCGCGCTCGCGAGAGCCCATCGTTGTCGGCTCGTCCTTTTGGGTCGAACGGCTCTCGAAGCCGAGCCAACGGGCCTTGAAGGCGCCACGACCGACGCCGAGCTCAAGCGGGCGCTCGCCGAGCAGGCGGTGGCCCGCGGAGAAAAACCCGATCCCAAAGCGCTCGGTCAGGCGACTCGGCGAATCCTCGCGGGTCGAGAAATCCGCGCGACCGTCAAAGCCATCGACGCGGCCGGCGGCAAGGCGCGCTACCTCGCGGTCGATGTGCAGGATCGCGCGGCGCTCGAGCGTGCCCTCACCACTGTGCGCGCCGAATGGGGGCCGGTGACGGCGATCGTGCACGGCGCCGGCGTACTGGAAGACCGGTTGATCGTCGATAAGACCGTGGAGCAGTTCGATCGGGTGTTCGACACCAAGGTTCGGGGTCTCGCAAGCCTTCTCGACGCCACCGAAACCGACCCGGTGGACACCCTCCTTACTTTCTCGTCGGTGGCGGGCCGCTGTGGAAATCGCGGTCAGTGCGATTACGCCATGGCCAACGAGACCCTCAATCGCGTCACCGCGCTCGCCGCGACCCGAGGCATCTTTGCTCGTTCGCTCGGGTGGGGGCCGTGGGATGGAGGCATGGTGACCCCTGCGCTTCGAACCCACTTCCTGAGTCTTGGGGTGCCGCTCATTGGGCTCGAGGAGGGCGCGAAGATGCTCGTCGATGAGCTGCGAGACCAAGGGCCATCGACCGACCTGGTGCTCGGAGGCGCGCCCCGGGCGTTTGCCGCCGACGCGCCGGCCAAGGACTTCCGCTACTCGGTCGCCATCCACACGAAGAACTTCCCCGCGATCGACGGCCATCGTGTGAAAGGCGAGCCTGTGCTTCCGGTGGCCTTGGTGCTCGAGCTCTTTGCGCGCGGCATTCGCGCAGCGCGGCCCGATCTCGCGTTTCATGCAGTGACCGATGTGAAGGTGCTTCGTGGAGTGGTCCTCTCTCACTATGAAGGCGCGGGAGACCGGCTGACGGTGGGTCTTCGTCAGATCAGCAACGGCGATGGCGTCGTCTTCGCGCTGGAACTGCTCGACGACGAAGGCAACGTGCGGTACCGGGCCCAAGGTCAGGCGGTACACCCCAAGAAGGTGCCCTTCGGCGCGGCCGAGATCGGGCCGCTGGCGGATTCCCGGCCGTGGGAAGGCCCGGTGTACGACGGGGTTGCGCTATTTCACGGTCCGGCGTTTCAGGTCATTCAGAAGCCGCCGGTGGTCGCCGCGGGCGGTCTGGAGGCCGAGCTCGAGGGAGCGGCGCTTCGGGGTTGGACGCAGGCACCCTCTTGGGAAACGGACCCCGCGCTCGTCGACGGCGGTCTTCAGCTCGCGCTGCTCTGGACGTGTCACCAGGCCGGAGGCGGCGCGCTTCCGACCTCGGTCGGGAGCTTTCGCGTGTTTCGTCGTGGCCTGGTTGACGGAGCGGTTCGCGCGGTGCTCGAAGGCGTCGAACTCCTTCCGGAGCGAAGCGTGAGTCACGTCGCGTTTCTCGACCCGAACGGCGCGCTCGTGGCGGAGCTTCGGGGCGTGGAGATGCACGTTCTTCCCGGTTCGCGGAACCCCCGCGTCCGCGCCTAGCGTCCATGCCGTTCGCTCCCATCGCGATCGTTGGTCGGGCGTGTCTCCTCCCTGGCGCGAAGACTCCGGCCGACCTCTACCGTATCGCCCACGATGGCGAAGACCGCATCGGAACCACGCCCGAGGGCCGGTGGCGAGTGCCGGAGGCGCACGTCCTCTCGACGGAGCCACGGCGAGACCACGCGTGGACCCAGCGGGGCGGGTACGTCGAGGGTCATGAGTTCGACCCCGCGGGCTACGCGCTGCCGCAAGACCTTCTCGCGTCGTCGAGCTCGCTCACGCAGTGGGTGCTCGATGTGGCGCGCCGGGCGCTAGTCGACGCGGGCGTCGAGGAGGACCACGCAACGCGCACCGGCGCAGTCTTCGGAAACCTCTCCCTGCCGACGCCCGAGCAGTCCCGCTTTGCCGAGTCGGTGTGGCTTGGCGAGCTCGCGGGTCGGCTTGGTTTGGCCGACGCTCGGCCGGAGCATTGCTTCGAAAGCGGTCTTCCCGCGCTGGTCTTGGCGAAGAGTCTCGGGCTTGGGGCGGGAGCGTTTGCGCTCGATGCGGCCTGCGCGTCGTCGCTCTATGCGATCGAGTTGGCATGCCGGGCTCTTCAATCGGGGACGAGCGACCGAATGCTCGCGGGGGCGGTGAACCGCGCGGACGACCTCTTTCTTCACGTGGGCTTTTGTGCGCTCGATGCGATGAGCAAGACCGGGCAGAGCCGCCCGTTTCATGCTGGCGCCGACGGCTTGATCCCGGGGGAAGGGTGCGGCTTTGTGGTGCTCGAGCGCCTGGAAGACGCGCTTCGCCTCGGCCACACGGTTCACGGAGTGATCCGAGGGGTCGGCCTGGCGAACGACGGTCGAGGGGCGGGCATTCTTGCGCCGAGCGAACTGGGCCAAGCCCGGTCGATGCGCCTCGCCCTGGAACAGGCAGAGCTTTCGCCGAAGGACGTCGGGTACATCGAATGCCACGCCACGGGGACCCCGGTTGGCGATGCCGTGGAACTCGCGTCGCTTCGCGCGGTGTATGGCGGGGACCTCCCGATCGGATCGCTGAAGGGCAACATTGGCCATTTGATCACCGCGGCCGGGATCAGCGGACTCCTCAAGGTGCTCGAGGCGCTTCGCGAGGAGACGGTTCTCCCGACGATGCATCTCGATGCACCGAGCGACTCACTCTTGGCCTCCTCGTTTGATGTGCCGACAGCTCCTGCGCCGTGGCGCGGTCCGCGACGGGCGGGCCTAAGCGCATTTGGTTTCGGCGGCAATGATGCGCATCTGATCGTCGAGGCGCCGGGGGTTGAGAAGACCACCATTCAGGTGCCTGCGATTGCGCGCGAGGCGGTGGTGGTGGGGCTTGGCGCTCGGGTGGGAAGCGGCCAATCGGTGCCAGACTTTGCCCGAGCGCTCGCGGGCACGCCGCTCGTGCGAGCGTCCCAGGTTCGCATTCCGTTGTCGAAGCTACGTTTTCCACCGAACGATCTGAAGAAGGCGAGCGGCCAACAGACAATGCTCCTGGCGGCCGCCCTTGAAGCCACGGCCGGTCTTTCCCTTCCGAAGGAGCGCACTGGAGTGTTCGTCGGGTATCAGGGAGACCCCGACACCGCGCGGTGGGGAGCGCGCTGGCGGACGCGCTCGTGGGCCGATGCGCTGGGGAAGGGGAACGAGTGGGCGACCGCGGCGAGCGACGCGTTTGCCGATCCTCTCGAGGCGGCCCACGTCATCGGCGTTCTTCCGAATGTCCCCGCCAATCGACTGAGCTCTCAACTCGACCTCGGCGGCCCGAGCTACACCACGTCGGCGGAAGAGCAGAGTGGCCTTGTGGCGCTGGAGATCGCCCGCGCGTCGATCGGTCGGGGTGAGCTGGATGCGGCGATCGTAGGTGCGGTGGACCTTGCCAGCGCCGTTCAGGACCGGGCGAGCGGGCAGCCGGGCGCCGACGCCGCGGTGGTGTTGGTGCTCATGAGCGCGGAGCTCGCGGAAGCCGCGGGTTGCTCGGCGCTCGCAAGCTTCGTGGAGGACGGAGCGCCGTTTGATACGGGCCTTGCCCCCGCGCGGGCCGCGGCGGGGCTCGTAGAAGTGGCGGGCGCGATCGTGGTGGGCGCAGATGAAATTCCGCTTCGCGTCGAGGTCTCCGCCGCCCACGCCGCTTCGCGCACGGTCGCGGTGTGTCCCCACGCCCGAAGCTTTCCCTCCCCATCTGCAGAACTCGCGTCTGAAGAACCCGCGCTCGAGCTCCCCGTGCGCGCCCCCGATGTCCGACTCCCCGAGATTTCCATGACGCAGAAGATGGCCCCCGCCCCCTCCCTCCCCCCGGTCGGCACGGAAGTGAAGGTCCCGGCTCGGCCCGCGGCGACGTCGGGTACATGTGGCCACAAAGAAAAAGAAAAGGGGAAATTACGGTGGGGGAGTTAGAAGGCACTGTAAGATTTCAGAGTGGGCTACCAAATAACGCCGAAATACCTCCTGCCCTTTTAAGACGGTTGAATAGAGTGCGATGGGGAAGTGCTTAAGTACCACGCCTTGCGAGGTACTAAAGACACATGCTTATTACATTGCCTTCAATTTACCAGCCTGCGCAACGATTCTTGGAGTGAGTCGCTCAACCATGACCATTCTTGTCG